>CAZVXU010000161.1:0-5921 GCA_964631585.1 uncultured Spirochaetaceae bacterium
ACCTTCTTTCCCATCCCCAGAAAGCCGGCTTTCTGCGTGTCCACTATCTCTACGTCGAACTCATCGCGCTCTATGCCGAGATCGGCTATCGCCTGATCGATGGCCTCCTTCTCGGTGCGTCCTTCGAACTCTTGTACCATAGTATTGCTCCTGTATCAGGCATGCCTGTGTTTCTTGCGATTGTTGAAGTACTGCTGCGCGGCCGTGAGCACATTCGTCACGATCCAGTATACCAGCAGTCCCGACGGCATGTTGTAGAGAACGAAGAAGAACACGATCGGCAGCATGTAGGTGATCATGCGCATCTGCTGCGTCGATGCGCCGGGGTTCTGCATGATTTTGCTGGTAATGAGCTGCGTGCCGACGAAGAGGATGGGCAGCAGGCGAAGGTCGTTCCACCCGAGAAGCGGCAGCGTGAAGTCACCGAAGTTCAGTATCGACTCGGGAGCCGAGAGGTCGTTGATCCATCCCGGGATGAAGGTCGCCCCGCGCAGGTCGAAGTGATTGTTGAATAGACCGAACATGGCGATGAAGAAGGGAAGCTGCAGCATGAGCGGCAGACAGCCGCCGAGCGGATTCACTCCCTCTTTCTTGTACATATTCGCCATCTCGGCGTTCATCTTCTGCGGGTTGTCCTTGTACTTCTCCCGGACCTCCTGCATCTTCGGGCTGAGCTCCTGCATCTTCGCTGTCGACTCATAGCTTTTGTGCGTCAGCGGAAACAGCAGTGCCTTCACCAGGACGGTCAGAATGATGATGGCAATGCCGAAGTTCGGAACGAAGCGGACAATGAAGTTGAGGATCGCCTTGAGCAGGTTCTCGAGCCATCCGAGAAGGAATCGGGAATCCATCGACTCCTGCAGGTCGAGGCCGCGAACGCCCCAGGCATTGTCGTCGATGTCGTTGTAGCTCTCGAGTACGCGGGCCACTTTCGGGCCGATGAAAAACCGGAAGGTGTCGGTGTTTCGCGAGCTCTGAATGGTGGAGCGTGAGAAAAACATCTTCGAGGCGTCGTCGAGTCCAGGCTCCGGGACGGCCGACATGACGGTTGTGTACTGCGCGGCATCGAGGACACCGACCACGTTGAAATACTTGCCGACGATGGACGCCCAGTCGATCTGCTCGGTGATGGTCTCACGGTCACCGCGACCCATGCGGACGGTATTGCGGTCGCCGTCGGCGTACGTGTAATAGCGCCGATACTCGGTGCGCCGGTCAAGCTCCTGGAACTCGGGGCCGATCTGGGGACCGAACTCGAGCGTGTAGGCCGTACCGTCGAAGTTCAACGGAATGTAGGCATTGACGCTGTTCTCGATCTCCACCTCCACCTCGAAGAGGTACTCGCCGGGCTGGAAGTTGTAGCGCTTTATGATGCGAAAGGGTTCGGCCTCATTGCCCACCACGTAGAAGTCCCGGTAGAACTCCACGGTATTCGGGTCGGTGGTATCTCGATAGTGATAGAGCGCAGTGTCGGCTTCGCTGTCCGGGCCGCCGAAGTGTAGACGAAAAGCGGCCTGATCGTCGCGACCACGGAAGATCATATCGACCGGATCACCGTCGGCGAGATGTTCGAGAAGCCGGAACGACGTCACGCTCGCCCCGCGGGGAGAAAAGGTGACATCAACGACGTCGTTCCCGTATGTGCGGGTCTGAGCCGAGATGCCGTCCTCGGGAACCGGTGCGACGGCACCGGCGGCAAGCTCGCGCGCCGGCTCCGCAGTCGGCTGCTGTTGAGCGCTCTCGTCGGTGCCGGGAGCCTGTTGACCCTCCGCCTCCGCCGGACCTCCGGACTGTGTCGTGCCTTCGGTCTGCTCCTGTGCCTGCTGCGGAACGGGTTCCGGCGGGTAGAGCATGTTCTGCACCATGAATCCCACGGTAATGACGACTACCGAGAGGATAACGGCGTAGAGGGTATTCTTATCCATGTGAGCTCCTACTCATCGTTTAGCACGCGGGCGTCGCGGAGGAGGCGCTGGAATTGATCGAGCCGCTCGGAAAAGCTGTAGTCGCCGGGATAAACCACGAATGCAAGGTCGAAACCGTCGTCGAGGCGGGCTTTGAGGCGTCTGTACGCCTCCTTTCCCACCCGCCGGAGTTTGTTCCGGTGTACGGCATTCCCGGCTTTTTTGACCGGTGCAACAAGCACCCGATTGTACGGTAGAGCGTTCTCCATGATGCGGAGCCTCAGGCCCCGACAGCTGAAATTCCTGCCCTGTTCGAAGACGCGCCGTATCTCCGTCCGCCGCCTGAGCCGTTCATCCCTAGTAAGGCTTTCGTTCATCCGAGATGGAAAGTTTCTTGCGGCCCTTGGCCCGACGACGTCTGAGCACTTCGCGGCCACCCCGCGTTTTCATGCGGGCGCGAAATCCGAACTTGCGGTTTCGCTTTCGCCTGCTCGGCTGATAGGTTCGTTTCATATCTCTAGCTCCAAACGAGAATTAATCGGCCACGTGAATGGGACCGGTAGTATACAGAGCCGCCGAACAGTGTGTCAATCGGCGTTTTTGTTCTCGAGATCGCGATACAGACGAGAAAGGGTCTCCCGAAACCCCTCATCCTCGATACGCTCGAGGGCTTCCCGGGCGTTTTTGCTGTCCTCGCGTGACGGCGGTGCCTCGCCTCCGGCCCGCGAATCCGCCTCGCCGGATTCAGGGCCGCGTTCCGCGTCAGCGCCGGCACCCCCGGCGTCGCCCTCCTTTCGGGCCGCCCGCTCGGATGCCGCGCCGGTGCCGGGACCAGGACCGCTGAACGCCCCGACGAGACGCATGTGAATGTTTCCCACCTCGAGTTGGGGGTACTTTGCCGCAACCTTGCGTACGATCTCGTCTTTTCGCATCTGCAGCATCTGCATCCATCCCGGATGATCGACCTCGACCTTCAGCGCGCCGTTTCTGATGTCGGTCACACGGGTGTGCGCAGCAATGTCGGTTCCGACGATGCGGTGCCAGCTCTTGAAGAAGGCGACGTACTCTTCGCCGCCGGTAATGTCGTGGAGCCTGAGAAAGGCCTCGAGTAGATCACCCGCCCGTTCCATACGGCTCAATGGTACCCTCAGAAACCCGGTAGATCAACGTGTTCTCTCGCCGGTAGTCGCCGAAGCGCTCGTCGGGCAGAAAGGTGAAGAAGGCCTGCTCGTATCCGGGCAGCGCATCGAGAAAGCGCTTTCTCCTCGTGGGATCGAGCTCGAGGAGCACATCATCGAGAAGCAGCACCGGCGATCGGCCACTGCGCACGGCAAAGAACTGCGCCTGAGCCACCCTGAGAATGAGCGACACAAGGCGCAGTTGCCCGGTGGAAGCCGTCCTGGTGAAATCGCGTCCGGCATGTCGATAGACGAACCGGTCGCGGTGTGGCCCCGAGGTGGTGGTCTTCATGTAGAAATCATGCTCGCGACGCCGGGAAAGCTGCGCCTCGGCCTCGCCGGCGGTTTCAACGCGCCAGGAGGGACGGTGCTCGATATGAAGCGGCTCGGTGAATCCGGAAATGCCGGTGAAGAGCTCAGAAAAGGTTCTGTTGAAGGCGACCGTGGCCTCGCTTCGGCGCTCGAGGAGCTCCATGCCCGCCTCTGCAAGCTGGCGGTCGTAGACATCGAGGAGATCACTTCGCCCGTCTTTCAGGGCGATATTGCGCGCGCGCAGCACCTTTCGGTATCGCCTGAGAACGTCTATGAACAGGGGATCGTAGAGACTGAGCGTCTGGTCGAAGAAGAAACGCTGGCGATCCGGCGAGCCCTGAACGAACTCTATGTCGTCGTGGGCAAAGATGATGCACGGCAGAATCGAGACGAGCTCTTTGCGATCGGCCACAGGCTTGCCGTTGAGCCGGATGCTCTTCTTCCCGGCGTCCCTCCCTGACTCCCAGCCGTAGGCAAGGTCATGCGTCTCCCCGTACTCATCGCGGATACGTCCGCGTAGCAGCAGGCGATCTTCACCTTCACGACAGAGTTGCTCGTCACGGCGGACCCGGAAGGACCCGCCGTAGCACAGTACGTAGATCGTCTCGAGGAAATTCGTCTTCCCCTGGCCATTCTCACCCACGAGAAAGACCTCGGGGGCATCACATATCACCTCACCGTCGGCAAGGTTTCTGAAGTTGTAGGTTCGAACAGAGAGAAATCCCACTGCGGCTAGGCGTACATATGCCAGGCTCAATCGAGCTGCATCGGCATGACGACGTGGAAGTAGTCTTTCTCGGGATCCGAGTAGATGCTGATGGCTCGGTTCGGCTCGGAGAACTGAATGGCAATATCCTCGGTGTCGATGACCCGAAGCGGCTCGAGGAGATACATGTAGTTCAGTGCGATCTTCTCCTCCGGCCCTTCGTAGGAACAGGAGATTTCCTCTCGGGCCGTACCGACCTCACTCTCGTCTGAGCTCAGCGTCATGACCTCGCTTCCGAGCTCTACGTAGATCCGCCGCGACTTCTCCACGAGCAGCGACACCCGCTTGAGCGCCTCGAGAAGCTCGTCCCTTTTGACTGCAATACGGTACTTCTGCTCCTCAGGAATGACCCGACGGTAGTTGGGAAACTGCCCCTCGATGAGGGCGGATGAGATGCGCTGGTTGTCGAACTGGACGAAGAGATTCTTCTCGGTCACCGCAAGCGAGAAGGTACCCTCGCCCGAGGCGAGCTTCCTGATGAGATTGAGCACCTTCGGTGGGATGATGACGCCCTGGAACTCCTTGACCGGCTCCTGGGGCGTTTTCTTGATGTAGGAAAGCCGCCGGCCGTCGGTTGCCACCATCACCAGATCCCCGTCGAGATTCTCCATGTAGACCCCGTTCATGAAGTAGCGGGTTTCGTCGTCGGAGACGGCGAAGATGGTCTGGGAGATCATGTCGATGAACGCCGCCTGGGACAGCTCGAAGTACTGATCCTCCGAGGCGAGCTGGATTTCCGGAAACTTATCGGCCTCGATACCCTTGAGCTCGAAATTGATCTTTTTGAACACGGGGCTTATCGAGAAGCTGTTTCCCTCGGTGAGCTCGAACTCCACGTCGCCCGAGGGCAGGGACCGCAGGATACCGAGCAACTTCTCGCAGAACACCGTCGTCGTTCCGGGGTTCACCACCTCCACGGGGATCCGTGTTTCGAAGCTCACCCGAAGATCGGTCGCCCGGATGGTCAGCGTCTCCTCGCGGGCATCGAGCAGAACGTTCGAGAGGATGGACATGCTGTTCTTGGAGGAGATGATCTCCTGGGCAACAGAGATCTCCTTCATGATCGTGTCACGCTCGCAGATGAACTTCATCAGGTTCTCCTTCTTATCCCTTATATGTAAATTCTAGAAGCAGTAGTAGTAGGCACTGTGATTATGTGGAAAACCACCCTATCTCCTCTTCCTGTAGTGCGCTGATCCTCTGAATAACTGTTGGCTTCTATTCACAATGGACTCACATGTTCGGCGTTGCCGGAACGATTTCCCGTAGTATGCCCGGATATCCCGGGCTCATCCACAACTTATCTAGACTTTGTTCCCTGCTCTTTTATCTGGCGAACCAGAAACTGAACGGTCGGCTCCACAGTCGGGTCGGTGCGCATGCGATGTTCGATGCGCTGGCATGCATGCATCACCGTGGTGTGGTCCCGTCCGCCGAACTCCAGGCCCACCTCCGTGGTTGAATACTCGGTTATCTCCCGCGCAACGTACATGGCGAGCTGCCGGGGAAACGCGATGACTTTGGTTCGCTTTTTTCCCTTGAGCTCCTGGCTCGAGAGATTGAAATAATCGGCGACGGTGCGCTGGATCACGTCCATGGTGATATTGGTCTGCTTGGGGCTTGCGAAGAAGTCCTTGAGCTGCTGTCGGGCGACGTCCGGCGTGATCTCCTTGTCGACGAGGTCGGCGTAGGCAACGAGTTTGGTCAGCGCCGACTCGAGGTCCCGGACGTTCGTGGTGACGTTGTTACAGATGAGCTCGG
>CAZVXU010000162.1:0-5906 GCA_964631585.1 uncultured Spirochaetaceae bacterium
TAGCCGACCGGTACTAATTTCCCGTGAGGCTTGACCATATTTTTCGTTCATCCTTGAAATGCATCCCCACACGGGCGCCGCGATACACCGCGCGCCCGCGCAGCACCCGGCGCCGCCCCCTCCGGCCGGCGCCGCACAGCCACCGCCGCGCATCCCGCGGCGGGCGGGCCCGGCGGCTGCATCCCGTCCCGACTGATGTTGAGGTAGAAATCAACGTCTGGTGACCACAGCGGAGGGGCAACACCCGTTCCCATTCCGAACACGGCAGTTAAGCCCTCCTGCGCCGATGGTACTGCCCCGCAAGGGGTGGGAGAGTAGGTCGTCGCCAGACGTTTTTTTGTGCCCGCGCGCTGGACCTACCCGGCCCCACTATCAAACGGTTCTTAACACCACTAAAACGCTAAAACCCACGTGAACCAACAGCTATGCCTGAATTTTGTTAAAAGTTTGTTTTGACGGCGGCGAATTCCGATGCTATGATTCCGGTTATGCACGATACTGTGAGAATTATGCATGCTTCTGTTGGTAAGCGCGTGGCCGAGACTATCTGCCGCATATGTGACGGGAAGAGGTGGTTTCGATGAACGCGAACGGTGGTGAGACAATCCTCGAGCTGCAAGGTGTAACCAAAACATACCCGGGCGTCACGGCGCTTGACAGGGTCGATTTCCGGTTGCAAGAAGGCGAAGTGCACGTCCTCGTTGGCGAAAACGGCGCGGGGAAGTCGACGTTAGTTGGTGTGGTATCCGGTGCTATCGCCCCTGATCGCGTTGATGCGATGAAGTTTCGTGGCCGGGAGGTGTCTTTCGATTCCCCGAGAGATGCGCTCGATGCGGGAATCGCAACGGTTCGCCAGCATTTCAGTCTCGTTCCTACCCTCAGTGTCGCCGAGAACATTGCGCTCAACCGAGAGCCGGTTCGAACGGGAAGACGGATCGACATGGAAAAGGTGCGAGAGGAGGCCGTAAGCCTTCTTTCCGAGCTCGGCGTGTCACTGGACCCTCGCAAGCTTGTCGGCGAGCTGGGGCCGGAAGACCAGCAGATCGTTGAAATCTGTAAGGCTATTGCTGCGAGGCCCAGCATTCTGGTTCTGGACGAGCCGACGTCGGGCCTGAACCGTGAGGAGATCGAACGGTTGTTTGCGCTTATCGAGGGGCTACGCTCCAGGGGCGTGACGATCATGTACATCAGTCATCGCCTGGAGGAAGTGTTTCGTATCGGCGAGACCGTGACGATCCTGCGTGACGGCTCGTTGGTTCACACCGGCCCCCTGGCCGAGCTGGACCATGGCTCGCTGGTCACGCATATCGTGGGTCGTGAAATGGGCAAGGCTTTCCCCAAGGAACACGTACCACAGGGACGCGAAGTGCTGAGGGTCGAGTCGCTCAGCAATGAGGATACCGAGGTCCCGCTGTACGACGTGTCGTTCAGCTTGCGTGCCGGAGAAATCCTGGGAGTATACGGCATCATGGGCTCCGGCAAGGAAGCGCTCGCGCGTACGGTTGCGGGTGCGGTGGCGGCGTCGTCGGGAGCGATTCTGATCGACGGGCAAGCGGTACAGATTCGAAACCCGCGTGACGCAATCGCACACGGAATCGGATACGTCACCGACGATCGTGCCCGGGACGGCTTGCTACTGCAGATGACGGTGAAACAGAACCAGACCATAGTCGCGCTTTCAGATTTCGCAAGGCTGGGGTACATACGCAAGGAGGCCGAGAGGCAGACTGCCGACGACTACATCCGCAAGATGAGTATCCGTACACCGAGCCGGGAGGCGCTGATTCGGAATCTCAGCGGGGGCAATCAGCAGAAGGTTGTCATTGCGAAATGGCTCATAGCCAACTCGCGGATTCTGGTCGTCAGTGAACCGACGAAGGGTATTGATATCGGTGCGAAGGTGGACGTGTTTCGTCTTCTCAGCGAGCAGGCAAAAGCCGGGGTCGGTGTCCTGTTCATAAGCTCGGAGCTCGATGAGCTGGTCGGTATGTGCGATCGCGTCGGCATTATGCGGAACGGACGATTCGTCGAGATGCTGCCTCGAGAGGAGCTTTCGACGAACGAACTATTGCGGATAGCCACGCGGAGTGACTCGGCGGCGCCGACGGAAGCGTGATGCTACATACGATGAATGATCTTGGAGGGAATCGGTAATGGGTGAATCGGTTGAAAGTGTCGGCGGGATCTTTGCATTGCGCGCGAAGTGGAAACAGCTCAGTCAGAAATACCCGAACTTCGGTGTCCTAATGTCGACGTTCATACTGTTCGTGCTGATGATAACGGTGCTGTCCATCGCTTCGCCGCGCTTTCTTACCGTTCGCAATCTGACGAATATTCTTGCGCAGTCCGCAGCCTATATAGTACTCGCGACCGGCATGACGTATGTGTTGACCACCGGCGGTATCGACATATCGATCGGCTCGATGATCGGTTTGACCACGAGTGTCCTCGGTACGGTGATCGTGCGAGATGAAATGCCCTGGGTGGCGGGCGTGCTTATCGCGCTCCTCGTCGGCGCGTTGCTTGGAGCCTGGAACGGCTTTTTCGTCGTCAGGTTCAGAGTTCCTTCGATCATCGTCACGCTGGGCTCCATGACCATGTTCCGAGGGCTGGCGTACGCGTACATAGAGGGCCAGATATACTTCGGCTATCCGGAGGGCTTTCTGTCGCTTGCACGTGGCAGATTCTTTGGAATGGGGAACTCTGTGTGGATTGCGTTCGCCGTGTTCCTCATCGGTCTGTATATCTTCACGCAAACGCGTCTTGGGCGGCACATCACCGCACTCGGTGGGAACGAAGAGGCCGCGCGCCTGGCCGGTATCAAGACGAAGCTGTTGCGGTTTCTCGTTTTCGTGAACATGGGATTGCTGGCCGGTGTGGCAACTGTCCTGCTGACGGCACGGCTCGGCTCTTCCGAGGCCGTTGCCGGTATGGGGATGGAGATCCACACCATCGCGGCGGTAGTACTGGGCGGCACCATGCTCAGCGGCGGCCGCGGACTGATGCTCGGAACGATCATGGGCGTGCTGATACTTGCCGTTCTGGAGAACGGTCTCTTGCTGGCAGGAGTCGGGTTTTTCTGGCAACGGGTGTTGCTGGGTTTGATATTCATCCTGGTCGTCGCGTTCCGATCGTTCCAGGATACGAAAGGCACCGTTGCCTGAGCGGGAAGTGGTAGTGAATTGGGTCCCGCACTCGGACTGGTTCAGTGCGGATGCGGGATATGAGTCTAGCTCGAATGAGGAGGAAGAGTTATGCTAAGACGTAGCGTACTCGTGGTCATGCTGATTCTCGGCATGGTAGTGACGGTTTCCACAGTGACCGCCGGTGGTCAGGGTGAAGGCGGCGAAGGGCTGACCATCGCATACTTGCCCCCGACCTACGATGAGGCCGACTTCTACGGTCAGTTCGGCGAAGGTCTGTGGCAGGGGCTCGACGAGGCGGGAATAGAGTATGAAAAGCTCGTGCGATCGCCTGCGAGTCACGAAGCTCACCAGCAGCAGCTGAGTATCGTCGAGGACGTGCTGGCCGTCGGCGTGGACTACATCGTCCTGTGCCCGACCAGTTACGAGGCCCTGCAGCCGGCGTACCAGCAGATCAACGCGGCCGGCGTACCGCTTGTAATCGGAAACTACTCCGATCCGTTTCCCGAGGAGTACAATGCCACGGCCCTGTCGTTCGTCGGCTACTCGCACGCAGACGGCGGCAAAGCGCTGGCCGACTATATCGGAGAGACGTACCCCGGAGGCACGAACATGGCCATCATTAACGGTGTTCCGGGCTACATCACCGAAGAGCGGGCGGCGAAGGAGCACCATCTCGCCAACGGCATGGACATCGTAGCGGAAGAATACGCCAACTGGGACCGTGCACAGGCCTACGATACGGCCGAGCGACTTCTTCAGGCGCACGACGATCTCGACATCATCCAGGGCAACAATAGCTACATGGCAATGGGTACGTTGGAAGCCGTTGACGCTGCCGGTCGACTCGATGAGGTCGATGTGTACGGTGCCGGGGGCATCCTGGAAGAGCTTGACGCAATCATGGAAGGTCGTTTGGCGGGTACGTGGTATCGTGATCCGCTCGACATGGGCAAAGGCGCCGCACAGGCGATCATGCTGCACATGGAGGGTCGCGAGGACGAGGTAGAGCTCAGCTACAATGTGCCGATTCGCATGGTTACCAGCTATGAGGACATTGTCGAGTATGTGAACCCTGCCTCGTTTACCGGAGAGGGCCGCGAGTTTCCGCCGCCGCGCCCGTAGTGCGCAGCGCTGCTAACCAGCGGCATTGAATGATCCGACTGGGACCCCGGCTGCGATTCAACTGCACGGGGTCCCTCTTATGTCGCTGTCATCGGGGTATTCACCGAAAGAGGAGTCCGTAGGCATATGACGGTGCCACAACAACAGCACGTACCGGCGTTGAATGGTGGCAGATTCAGGGTCCACTATCGCATAGCGGGTAACGAGAGCGAGGCAAAGGCAAAGGCTGACGCGCTGCGCTTCGAACAGACGGTGGAGTTTCCTGCGGAGCTCGTTCCCGCCGGTGATATTGCCGACCGAATCGTCGGTCGCATCGAGCAATTCTCTACGCGCGGGGACGGTGCTTACGACGTTACCGTCAGTTACGCCGACGAGACGGCCGGAAGCGAGCTCCCGCAGTTTCTCAATGTTCTCTTCGGCAACAGCAGCATGACGCCGGGCATTCGCGTAGAGCACATCGATCCGTCTTCGGCCATCATAGCAAGCTTCCGGGGCCCGCGATTCGGAGTCGACGGTCTGCGCGATCTCCTGGGGGTCGACGACCGGCCTCTTCTCATGACAGCGCTCAAGCCGATGGGGCTCTCCAACGAAAATCTGGCGAAGATCGCCTACGAGTGCGCCCTCGGAGGGATCGACATCATCAAGGACGATCACGGGCTTGCCAATCAGCCGATCACGGCCTTCGAGGAGCGAGTGAGGCTCTGTACCGCCGCGGTGGCCCGCGCAAATGATGAAACGGGAGATCGCTCGGTGTACGCCCCGAACATAACGGGACCGGCCCGGGAGGTCGATGAACGGGCACGCTTTGCCAGGGGGCAGGGTGCCGGTGCCGTCCTCTACATACCGGGCCTGGGTGGCTTTGACGCCATGCGAACCCTGGCGGATGACGACGATTTCGGCCTTCCGATAATCAGCCACCCCGCCTTCTACGGCGGCTTCGTAACCTCCCCCGATAACGGGTTCTCGCACTATGCGCTCTACGGTCAGCTGCAACGCCTTGCCGGAGCCGATGCATCAATCTACCCGAACTTCGGTGGGCGCTTCTCCTTTTCGCGGGAGGAGTGCACGAGCATCGTGAAAGGCTGCAGCGAGCCGCTCGGAAACATGCGGCCGATCTTTCCGACACCGGGCGGCGGGATGAACATGAAAAGCATTCCCGAGATGCGCTCGGTGTACGGTAGGGACGTGATCTACTTGGTCGGTGGCGGTCTGCACCGTCACAGCGACGATTTGGTGGAGAACGCTCGGCACTTTCGGCAACTGGTTACGGTTACCGACGACGTCGTTGTTTAGTTTGCTTGCGGGGCTTCTCGTTGACGGGCGTGGTATTCGCCCCTAAGATCGACTCGGGGTGCCGGTAGGGGCGCCTCAGTCTCTGTGCTTGAGGTATATCATGCTCGCGGTCGACCGACGAAAGGGAATTCTCGAAAAACTGAAAGCCACCGGCAGCATAACGGTTACCGACCTCAGTGCCTTCTACGGTGTGAGCGAAGAGACGATTCGCCGCGACCTCACCCGCATGGAGGGCGACGGGTTGCTGGAGAAGACCTACGGTGGTGCCTACATCAAAGACGGCATGCATCGCGAAGTACCGTTCGCGTTGCGGAACGTCGCGTATGTCCGCGAGAAGGAGCTCAT
>CAZVXU010000163.1:0-4354 GCA_964631585.1 uncultured Spirochaetaceae bacterium
GCGCGGCTCGGCGAGCGAGCAGACGACCGCCGCGTCGAGCTCCTCGTAGTGGGCGGCGGGGCGCTCCTCGAGGACGGAGTGCGAGCCGCCGCCGAGCATCCGGAGACCTCCTTTCTCATCGTCGACGGCGAGGCGCCCGCCCTGGCCAATGCGGCGGGCCTCCTCATAAACAGGCGCGAGCAGGCGTTCCTTGCGGGCTATATTGCCGGGCTTCGCCTCGGGGCCGAGGAGCCGTCGGCGGACGCAGGGACGGCGACGGCCGCGACGGACGCTGCCACGGCGGGACTCCTCATCGAGACCGGCCTCTACATGAGCGAAGACGTTGTTCGCCCCGCCTACCGGCTCGGACTCAGGGCAGCCGCCGACGAATACCGAGAGCGCACGCGACGCCTTCCCCTCGGCGCCTCGGTCTCGGTCCTTCGCTCACGGATCGAGGACTTCGATGCCGACGGCATTCCGGTGTTGCTGCCGGCCCTCTACGCGAAGCGGCCTGCAGCCATGCGGGCCGCGCGGGATACCGACATGGACGTCATCTGGCTCGACAGCGACCGACCAGCGACCGGCCGGGACCACGTCATCGCCGCCATTGCGCTCGAGATCGAAGACACCGTCGCCGAGATGACCGCCCGTATTCTCGATGCCGGTCCCGAGGATGTCGGGACCGTGGAGGCGAGTTTCCGCACCGGGAGGATGACGCTCAACACCGATTTCAATCGCTTCGAGTCCGCTTTTGATCCCGCGACACGCCGCCGGATCGAGCACATGGCCGAACGGTTCGAGACCGGAGAGCTCAGTCTGCGGATGCCTCAGGCGCCAGCTCCACCCCGTGACCCACAAGATCGGTGACCGCCCGCTCGAGCCGCGCCCCTCGCAGCGTGAGCTGCTTCCTGAAGCCGGCCGCGCGCTCCCTCGGCGAGGCAAGGTTCAAGTTGCCCGGGGAGCCGTCGGCACTGCGCCGGGCGAGCGCCTCGAGGGGATCCGGCGGCGTGACTGAGTCCAGGCTCGTTCCCACCCTGCGGTAGGCCTCCCGGAAGGGCACGCCCTCGGCCACGAGATCGAGGGCGGCGTCCGTGGCATAAACCTCCGCCGGAATGGCGCGCCGCATGGCCTCGCGGTTGACCTCGAGGCCCGAGACCGCCGCCTCCATAGCCGTCACGCAGGAGGTCGCAACGTCGAGCCCCTCCATGAGCGGTGCCTTGGTCTCCTGCACGTCGCGATTGTATCCGGCCGGGAGCGAGCGCATGATTGATTTCACGCGCTCGGCTACCGCACCGAGGCCCGCGCACTTCCCGCGCACGAGCTCGAGGACGTCGGGGTTCTTCTTCTGCGGCATGATGCTCGAGCCCGTGCACAGCGATTCGGGCAGTGAGACGTAGGCGATTTCAGGGAGCGAAAAGAATATGAGATCACTTGCCGCCCGCCCGAGGGTGATCCCCACCTGATCGAGCGCGTCGAGGAGGACAGCCTCGCCCTTCCCTCGCGATCCGACGGCGTAGAGGACGTTGTTCTGCACGCGCGAGAATCCGAGAAGCCCCGCGGTGAGCGAGCGGTCGAGGGGCAGCGGCACGCCGTAGCTTGCCGCCGCGCCGAGGGGACTCTGGTCGTGATAGTCGTAGGTCGCATCGAGGAGGGCGATATCGTCGAGGAGCTCCTCGGCAACGGACGCAAGCCACAGCCCGAAGGTCGAGAGCATGGCCGGCTGCATGTGGGTGCGGCCGGTCATGACGGTTCGAGCCTCCTCCTCGGCACGTTCGAGGAGGCGTTCGGCGAGGCCGAGAAGTCCCTCACTCGCGCAATCGATCGCCCGTCGGGTGAAGAGCCGCAGCGCCGTTGTCACCTGATCGTTTCGCGAGCGGCCCGTGTGCACCTTCTTGCCCGTCTCGCCGAGCTCGGATACGAGGCGGTTCTCGATGGCGGTGTGCCCGTCCTCGTCGGCCTCTGAAACCGTAAACCGGCCGGCCTCGTGGTCGTCTATGACGGCAACGAGGGCCGCCTGCAGGCTCTCGCGCTCAGTAGCGCTGAGCACGCCCGCCGCCTCGAGCCCGCGCACGTGCGCGATGCTTGCCACGCAGTCGGCGGGTACGAGTCTGCGGTCGAGTATGTAGTCCTTGCCGACGGTGAATCGGGCGATGTGCTCGTCGAGCTCACCACCCTTGTCCCAGAGCCGTGCCACAGAGTCCTCCTCTCGAGGCGGGCGTCGCCGGGTGCCGCCAGGCCACGCCGTTTACGCGTGCGTGAGCTCGGCCGTCTTCATCTCGAGCTCGTCCCCCGCGCGGGAGACGATTATGCGGTCGCCCTCCTTCACCTCGCCTGCGAGTATCTTCTTCGAGAGCGGATTCTGCAACAGGTTCTGGATGGTGCGCTTCAGCGGCCGCGCGCCGAAGGCGGGGTCGAAGCCGCGGTCTCCAATGAGCCGCTTTGCCTCCTCATCGAGCTCCACCGACATCTTGCGCTCTGCAAGCCGGTCGGCGAGGTGCTGCACCTCGATGTCGACGATGCGCACGATCTCCTCACGGCCGAGGCGGTTGAAGGTGATGATCTCATCGAGGCGATTGAGAAACTCCGGCTTGAAGGTGGCGTGAAGCAGCCCGTCGATCTGATCGCGGACCGAGGAGAGATCCTCCGCCTGGAGAATGATGTCGCTTCCGATGTTGCTCGTCATGATGATGATGGCATTTCGGAAGTCCACCACGCGGCCCTGCCCGTCGGTGAGCCGCCCCTCGTCGAGGAGCTGAAGCAGCACGTTGAACACGTCGGGATGCGCCTTCTCGATCTCGTCGAAGAGGATGACCGAGTACGGCCGCCGGCGAACGACCTCGGTAAGCTGCCCGCCCTGCTCATAGCCGACGTAGCCCGGAGGTGCGCCGATGAGGCGGGATACGGAGAACTTCTCCATGTACTCGCTCATGTCGATGCGCGTAAGCGCCTTCTCGTCGTCGAAGAGAAAATCGGCGAGCGTCTTGGCAAGCTCGGTCTTCCCCACGCCCGTGGGGCCGATGAACATGAAGGTGGCAGTGGGTCGGTTGATGTCGGACAGGCCGCTCTTGTTCCGCCGGATGGCGTCGGCCACCGCGGTTATCGCCTGGCCCTGTCCCACGACCCGTTCCTCGAGAATCGACTCGAGGCGCAGGAGCTTCTCCATGTCCGAGGCGAGCATCTTGCTCACCGGGATACCCGTCCACGCCGACACCACGCCCGCGATGTCCTCCTCGGAGACCTCCTCGCGCAGGAGGGTTTCCTCGCTCTTGAGGGACTCGAGCTTTGCGGTCGCCGCCGAAAGCTCCTGCTCGGTCTGCGGGATGAGCCCGTGCTTGATCTCGGCGGCCTTCGCGAGGTTGCCCTCACGCTCGTAGCGCTTCTCATCGGCGGCGTAGCTCTCGAGCTGGGCCTTGAGCTCGCGGATGCCCTCGATGATGTGCTTCTCGTTCTGCCACTGCAGATGCTTGGCGTCGCGGTTGGCCTGGAGGTCGGCAAGCTCCTTCTCGATCTTCTCGAGGCGCTCCCGCGAAGCATCGTCGGTTTCCTTTCCGAGGGCCTGCTTCTCGATGTTGAGCTGCAGGATCCGCCGGTCGAGCTTGTCGAGCTCGGTGGGCTGGCTCTCTATCTCCATCTTGAGGCGGCTTGCCGCCTCGTCGACGAGGTCGATGGCCTTATCGGGGAGAAAGCGCGAGGTGATGTAGCGGTCCGAGAGCATGGCCGCGGCGATGAGAGCCTCGTCCTTTATGCGCACCCCGTGGTGAACCTCGTAGCGCTCCTTCAGGCCGCGGAGGATGGCCACGGTGTTCTCTACGCTCGGTTCGCCGGTAAAAACTGTCTGGAATCGCCTCTCGAAGGCAGCGTCTTTCTCGATATGCTGGCGGTACTCGTCGAGGGTGGTCGCGCCGATGGTGCGGAGCTCTCCTCGGGCAAGCGCGGGCTTCAGCAGGTTGGAGGCGTCCATCGAGCCCTCCGCGCTTCCCGCTCCCACGAGGGTGTGGAGCTCGTCGATGAAGAGGATGATCTCTCCGTCGGACTCCGCGATCTCGTGGATTACCGCCTTGAGGCGCTCCTCGAACTCACCGCGGAACTTCGTCCCCGCCACGAGCGCACCGAGGTCGAGCTGGAGGATGCGCTTGTTTTTGAGGGAATCGGGCACATCGCCGCCGACCACCCGCTGGGCGAGCCCCTCGACGATGGCCGTCTTCCCGACACCCGGGTCGCCGATGAGGACCGGGTTGTTCTTGGTGCGGCGGGAGAGCACCTGCATAATGCGGCGGATCTCCTCGTCACGACCGATGACCGGGTCGAGCTTGTCACGGCGGGCGAGCCCGGTGAGGTCGCGGCAGTACTTGTCGAGCACCTGGTAGCGGCTCTC
>CAZVXU010000163.1:4454-5862 GCA_964631585.1 uncultured Spirochaetaceae bacterium
CGGTTGAGAAGCGGCGGCACCACGCCGTCGGTCTGGCGCACCATGGCCAGCGCGAGATGCTCCGGCTCGAGTGCGGAATGGTTGTATTCGTGTACGAGGCTCGTCGCGTCCTGTACGATCGCCTGAGCCTTCACGGTAAACTTATCGTAGTTCATCAGTTACCCTCCGATGAGTCTGTGGACTGGAGGAATGGGTGTGCTGGGCATAATATATATCGGGCCGGCGCCGGCGGCAAACCCGACGGCGGTTGATCGCGGCGCCCGCTGTTCGTACTATGTGGGCGGAGGTAACGTCATGGGCGACGAGTCAAAAAAGCAGGAGCTTCCCAAGGAGCTCGAGAACAAAGTCATCATCATGAACGGCTTCACGCAGCAGGAGATCGTCTCCGTCATGCGCGCCGTTCGCCGACTCTTCGAGAATCCTGGTGATCTCATCTTCGCCAAGACCACGCCGAAGTCCGTGAACATGGTGCTCAAGGACCTCATCGTGGATATGTCCGAGGACCACGAATACCTGAAGAATAATCCCCCGGCGCAGCTTCAAAAAAAGCAGAAGCAGCAGGGTGAAGCCGGGGGCGGCAGCGGCGGCGGTTCGGCCGGCGGCGGCGAGAGTCGCGACCGCGGTCCGGGAAGCGGGGGCGGCGCGTGAGGACGCGAAACACCCTCGCCAACCTCGAGGAGTACGTGCCGGGAAAGAAGCGCCCCGGGACGGTGAAGCTCTCCTCCAACGAGAATCCCCTCGGTCCCTCCCCGCGCGCTCTCGAAGCGATTGCCGAGTGGGCGCCGCAGGTCAATACCTACCCCGACGGGCTCGCCTCCGAGCTCCGGGCCGCACTCGCCGAACAGGCCGGCGGCGCGCCCGAGAACATCATCATCGGAAACGGCTCCGATGAGGTTCTGGTGATCACCGCCGCAACGTTCCTCAACCCGGGCGAGCGGGTCGTTATCCCGGCGCACACCTTCAGCCAGTACGAGTTTGCAACACGCCTCTACGACGGCGAGCCGGTGTACGCGCCCATGCGCGACGGTCGCATCCTCCTCGACGAGATGCGCGCCCTGATCGATGAGAACACGCGCATGGTTTTCGTCTGCAATCCCAATAATCCGACCGGTACCTACATCGGCGCCGCGGAGCTTTGCGCCTTCGCACGCGATGTACCCGACGATGTGCTCCTCGTCGTCGACGAGGCATACAACGAGTTTGCAGAGGCACCCGACTTTCTCAATGCGGTGGAGCTCACGCGGGATCGTGAAAACGTCCTCGTGCTTCGCACTTTCTCCAAGCTCTACGGCCTCGCCTCGCTGCGGGTGGGCTACGGCATCGCCTCCGCGGAGCTCATCTCTTCAATGCACATGGTGAAACCGCCCTTCAACACCGGGCTCCTCGCGCAGAAGGCCGCCACCGCTGC
>CAZVXU010000164.1:0-5831 GCA_964631585.1 uncultured Spirochaetaceae bacterium
GCGACGAACTCGTCGGCCGGTTGCTCGTAAATCGACTGCGGCGTTCCCACCTGGAGCAGGCGGCCCTGATTGATAACGGCAATTCTGTCGGAGAGAACCATCGCTTCCACCTGGTCGTGAGTCACGAAGACGATCGTGATCCCCAGTCGGCTCTGAAGCTCCTTGATCTCGAGGCGCATCTCCTCCCGTAGCTTGGCGTCAAGATTGGAGAGCGGCTCGTCGAGAAGAAGGACCCGTGGTTCGGCAGCGAGCGCTCGCGCGAGGGCTACCCGCTGCTGCTGTCCACCGGAGAGCTGGCTGGGGTAGCGATCCAAGAGCTCGGGCATTTTTACTTGCTCCGCAACTCGGTTGACCCGATCGCGAATCTCCGTCTTAGGCATCTTCCGTATGCGCAGGGGATAGGCGATGTTCTCGAAGACATTCATGTGTGGCCAGACCGCATAGGACTGAAATACCATCCCGAGCTTCCGCTGCTCAGGGGGCACAAAGATCCCCCTGCCTGGATCCGAGTAGACGGTTCCTCCAATGGAGATCACACCCCGCGTCGGCTCGATGAACCCCGCGATTATGCGAAGCGTCGTAGTCTTACCGCACCCGGAGGGCCCGAGAAGACTCACGAACTCGCCGTCTTGTACGTCCAGCGAAAGGTCGTCAACAGCAACCGTGGTGCCGAATCTCTTGCCGATTGCATTTAGATGAACCTGTGCCATACACCCCTCTACATGCCGAGCTTGCCGCCGGAAAGCCGGCGCATGACGATATTGGCGACGACGAGCACGACGATCATCACCGTCGCGAGTGCGGCCGCGCCAACGACGTCGCCGGCCTCTTGCAAATTGAACACCATGACTCCAATGGTCTCGTTGCGTGACGACCAAAGCAAAGCCGAAATCGTAAGCTCCCGCAGAGCGGGCATGAACACGAGAAACCAGCCGGTGACGAGCCCCGGCCGGATCAATGGAACAACTATGTCTCGAAACGTTGTGAGCCACCCGGCGCCGGATACGCGGGCTACTTCCTCGAGACTAATGTGTACCTGTGCCAGTGCGGCGGCGGTGGAGCGAACGCCGAATGCGAGATAGCGAGCTACATAGGCGACGAGCAGAATCCAGATCGTGTTATAGAGCCGTATCCCGAAGACCGGCCGCAACCACGCGAGGATCATCGCCACGGCTACTACCGTCCCCGGCATGGCGTAGGGCAAATTCGATATGATATCGATCGCGGATCGGCCCTTCAGTTTCGTCCGCACGATGAGATAGGCGAGGAGTGCTCCGATGACGGCAATAATCGTCGCGGCGCTCACCGCGAGGAAGAGGCTGTTCTGAATCGCCCGGCGGGTGGTCCTATTGACGAAGAGAACGTGGTAGAAGTTCTGTAGCGTCCAATTGGAGGGAACCGGCGCAAGCCCATACGCCTCAGTGAGCGCCGTGAGCACAATCGCAAGGAGAGGGGCTGCCACGGTTGCGGCAACAAAGAGCACGGCGATAGCGGTCACCACGCCTCGCAAACCGCCGAGCCGTACCAGATTGGGCTGCATGCTCTTTCCCGAGATGACCGTGTAGTCGCGACCCCGCACGATGTATCGTTGCAGGAGCAGCCCCGCGCCTGCGATAAGGCTGAGGATGACGGAGAGTGCGGCCGCCAGGGAGAGGGAGTTGGGCTCTGCGCTTCGTGTGACCGCGGCAAAAACCTGCGTTGTAAGTACGTAGTAGTTCTCCGGAAAACCGAGAATGGCGGGTATCCCGAAGTTCGCGACCGCCGCAATAAACACGAGGGACGCCCCCGCGGCCACCGCCGGTCTGGTCAGGGGGAGCGTGATTCTGCGCATCACGGAGAGCGGGGGGGAGCCCGAGATCTGTGCCGCCTCCTCGAGCTCGGGATTCATCCGATCCAGAGCGCGAACTACGCTGAGATAGACGAATGGATAGAGGTGGACCGTCATGACGAGCACGATTCCGTCCGGACCGTACATATTCCAGAGCGGATCACTGCTTCCTGTAACCGACCGCCACGCCTGGTTAAGAAAGCCTACCGGTCCTAGGAGCTGGTTCCAGGCCACCGCACCAATAAAAGGAGGAATAATGAAGGGAAAGAGCAGAGCGCTACGAAGGAAACCGCGCAGCGGGATGTCCGTTCGAGCGACCGCCCAACCGAAGAGCGAACCGATGATCGTCGAAAAGACCGTGACCCAGACGGCTACCACGAGCGTATTCTTGGTGGCGCGGAGGAAGCCGGAATCGGTTACCGCTTCCACGTAGTTCCTCACGGAAACCGCGTTGTCGTACTCGAAGCTCTGGACGACGATCCGCGCCAGCGGATAGACGACCGCAACCGCAAGGAAGACGACCGCGAGAAAGAGAATGACGAAGCGTGAGTCGAGTCGCACCGATACCATCTGCCGGCTCCTAACTCACTGAAACGGCCCACCGACGCGTCCCCACGTCGGTGGGCCTGAGATTGAAACGATCACAGCTACTTTGCGAACAACCGCTCCCAGGTGTCTCGAACGGAATCGGCCTCCTCTCTCAGCGCCTTCCAGTCGATCTCAAGACTATTGATCTCATTGACTTGCGCCGCATCAGCCGGGGGTTCGACGTCGGTACGCACCGGGATAAAATTGCCCAGCTCCACCAGCGTCTCCTGCCCTTCCACCGAGAGGGCGTAGTCCACAAAGACCTTCGCCGCCTCGATGTTTTTGCTCGTATTGATGATCGCAATCGGGCTTGGGATGAAGACCGCACCATCCCGAGGCCAGACGTATCCAACCGGCGATCCGGACTCGATTCCCGATCGCATCATGTAGTCCAGCACGATGCCGGTCGTGTACTCGCCGGTGGCGAGGGCATCCCGTACCGTACCGTTGCTCCTCGCCTGCACGCCGCCGTTCTCCTTAAAATCAACGAAGTAATCCTCACCATACTCCCGGCCGATCGCGTAGGCTGCAGCAAGCGCTGCACCGGAAGTGACAGGAGACGCCATCGCCTTCGGACCATCGTAAGCGTCGGTCAGCAGATCCTCCCAGGTCCGCGGTGGGCGGCTAACTGCCCCTTTGTTGTAGCCGATGATCATGTTAATCAGTCTACCGGCGTAGTAGTAGCCATCGGGATCCGCCATGCCCTCCGCAAGGGCCGACGCCTCCTCCGGGGTAAACTGCAGAAGAATACCGCGATCCTTGAAGCTCTCGTAGGTAGACGGCTCAGCCACCCAGATCAAATCCGCAAGGACCTGGCCCGCCTCGAGCTCCGTAGCGATCTTCGCGACAACAGACCCCGTGCCGGCACGAAAGACTTCCAGGTCGATGGTGGGGTATCGATCCATGAAGTCGGCCTGGATCTTGTCGATGATCGACTGGGGAACCGACGTGTAGAGCGTGATTACGCCTCCGGGGCCCTCCGCCGCCTCTTCGGACGTTCCCGTGGCAAAGCTGAGTACCGTCGCTGCTACCAATAGCAGCGCTATCATCAAGACCTTTTTCATAATTCCTCCTCCGGCCGGTGGCCGTGACTCATCTGATGACTTTATGAGTCCCGAGCGTAAGAACTTCGTGAATCTATTGTGAGTTTTTGATTAGCTCGCATAGTGCTCCCTACGCCGCGCGAGGAGCCTCCGAGGCCAGTCGGAACCGATCATATCAACGCCGAGCCGGAAGAGCCGATCGAAGTGCTCATCTTCGCCGATGATCCCCCAGGCGACCATCGCCTTACCGCTCCGGTGCACCTCCTCCACGACCTCTTCGGAGAGACGCCGATGCTCCAGGTGAATATTGTCGGCGTAGGCGTGGTGAGCGACCTCCACCAGTCTGACGGGCACGGAGGCAAGGAGGATTCCTGTCCGCGCGTCGGGCAGAAGCTCTTTCGCTTGTAGCACACGGCGATGCACAAAGGAGGTGAAGATCGTCCGACGCTCAAAGGCGTACTCTCTAACCAGCGCAACTACGGGTTGCTCCACATCCTCTCCCTTGAGCTCGATCTGCGCATAGAGGGAGGACGGCGCGAGCAGCCTGAGCACCGCATCGAGTGTTGGAATCGTCTCGCCCTCGCCGGCGGGAAGGGCTATAACTTCCCCGGCGTCGCATGAGCGTATATCGACACGGCTACCGTCTGGAAAACGGACCAAGGGGTCGTGCACTATAACGGGAATGCCGTCGCGAGTGAGGTGCACATCGAGCTCCACCCCATCGCAACCGATCTCGATGGCGTAGGCGAAAGCGGCGATCGTGTTCTCCGGCCGCTCGCCGCCGGCACCTCTATGGCCGGTAACCAGTGGTCGTCCAAACGCACCGATTAGATCAAGCATGGAGCACCCCCGGATGTAGCGGGAGCGGATCGCCGGCCGGCGGGATCGCCGGCCAAAGGATTGCGCTACTCTTGCCGGCGAGCTCGGCGGCACGCCAGATCGCCCGTGCCTGTTCTTCGGGAAGGGAGGCTCTGGTTACGAGGAGTGTTTCCACGCGCAGCGTCGGGACAAGCCGGGCGCCGTCGTCAAAGCCGACTCGCGAGGGGCCCCAGCTTGCGTCGCTACCGGAGAGAGCGTCCAGAATCTCCTCGTCGATCCCGAGAAGACGTAGCTCGTGCGTTTCCGCAAGGCGGGAGAGTGCGGTTCCCATTCCTCCGGTTAAGTAGAAGAGAACGTCGATCTCGCCGCGGCTTAGAGCCTCCGCCGCCTGAGAGATCGAGAGGTAGCGCTGCTCGATCGTGGAGCCCTCGTGTCCGTACGCGTTTAGGAGCTCCTGGGAGATACGAGAGGTCTCTCCGCCCCGGGTACCCATCGAAACCCGCTTGCCCCGCAGGCTCCGCAGGTCGGTGATACCGCTCGCCTTTGCGGTGACGATCCACAGGTCTAGGGAGTGGGTGCGGCATATCGCCGTGAGATCGCGGATAGGTACGCCGAACGGCTCCTCTCCCAGATACGCGGCACGGGCCACGTGAGCTTGCGTAAACGCGATTTCCACCTGGCCCTTCGACAGCCTTTGCAAGTTCTCTATCCCCCCCGCCGACGGGCGTACCCGAAGGAGGAGCCCGGAAAGGTCGCGCACCGTCGTGGCAAGCTCGAGTCCCGCGGAATAAAAGGTTCCTCCGATCGACCCGCTTGCGCAGTGCATCGTGTGGGTTCCGGGAAAGAGGTTTCCCAATAGCTCCTTTTGGCCCGCGAGTAGCCGATACGACTCCGCAGCGTCGCCACGGTCCACAGCAGACACGAGCCGAGCAAAGGACTGGGAGAGCTCGAAGGACCGCTCCAGGATAGACTCGGCCACCCGAGGCGCCGCGAGCACAAGCCTCACCGTGAGGTCTATGATATCTTCCGTGAGTGGTCGCTTCAACGGCGCCACCAGCGCCGCGTAGAACTTTCTTACCGCTGCGGAAGCGGTGTGAGCGTCCGCCGCGGAACGAAGCGACTCGAGCGCGGCTTCCGACGAGGGTTCCCGGCGATGGACCGCCAACAGCTCCTCAACCAGGGAGTTAAGAGTGGTGGTCAGGACCGAGACGCTCTCATCAAAGGAGTAGCCCCGAGCTAGAAGTGAGGGATCGACGCTTCGGAAGTACTCCGCAATGGATGGTCGGCCGACGATTGTACCTCGGCCGTGCTCGAGGCGAACGATACCAAGCGCTGCCAAGACCTGCATCCCCTCTCTGAGCGAGGGAACCGAGATAGAAAGGCTCTCCGCGAGGGCCGCATGCGACGGCATCTTGTCGCCCTCCTGCAACTCGAGCTCAGCGATCCGTTGCTGCAAGGCGAGAGCGATCTCATCCGTAAGTCGACGTCGTTCCAGGGGCATGGTACTCCTCAAAAGATCTGATGAGTAGCAGATGTTGAACCTTGATTGTTAA
>CAZVXU010000165.1:0-5729 GCA_964631585.1 uncultured Spirochaetaceae bacterium
GGCGGCGCCGACGCGGTCCTGTTCTCCGGTACCGATTCCCACGGTGACGCCGTCTCGCACATACACGATGGTATTACTGGTCACCGCGCCTGCGACGATCCAGGCCATACGCAGGTCCCGTGCTTCCGACAGCGTCGGAGCGCGACGAACTACATGCTCCGTACCCTTATGCTCGCTGCGCGCGGACTCCATGTGCTCTACGTCGGGCAGTTTCGGAACGGCAGACCACTGCACGATGACGCCACCGTCCATGAGGGAATGCATATCCACAATCCGCGTCCCCACGAAAGCGGATAGGCGGTCCATATTTTCGATGCGCAACACCCGGAGGTTCTTGCGCTCGGCGAGCACCGCACGTGCCGCGTCGGAATAGGAGGGCGCCACAACTACCTCCGTGTAGTGGGAGGCGATGAGCGTCGCCGTTTCCTCGTTTACCGGGCGGTTCACTCCCACAGCGCCGCCGAACGCCGCAATGCGGTCGGCATCGAAGGCCCGCTCGTACGCCTCCGCCGCAGTCGCACCGACCGCCACGCCGCAGGGGTTGTTGTGTTTGATGATGGCCACCGCCGGCTCGTCGTCAAAGTAGCGCAGAATGTTCAGCGCCGCGTCTGCGTCGGTGATGTTGATTTTCCCGGGGTGCTTCCCGGACTGCAGAAGCTCCACATCGGACGCCAGGGACTGCCCCGGCTGAATGCACTCCACCTCTCCGAGGCAGAGATTGCCGTTCTGCAGACGATACAACGCCGCTTCCTGGTCCGGGTTCTCCCCGTAGCGCAGCCCCTTTCGCTCTCCGTCCACCACCCAGTCGACTTTTTCGTAGATGAGCGTCTGGCGCTGCTGATCGTCGTAGAACGATACTTCCATCATGCGCGGGAACAGGTCGGGGTGGATCTGTCTGTACATCGCCGAGAGCTTGTCTTTGCTCATCCGTCACTCCGTGGGTGTCCGAGTCAGGGTGTAAGCCGCATCGAGCGAAATGCCACTGTTGCTGTCGAGCCACGAGCTGATGCCGGTGTCGTAGCGGGCGGTATGCGAGAATGCCTCGCGCGCGAGTCGGAAGCGTGTTACGAGGCCCAGAGTGCCGTCGTTGTTCTCCAGCTCCTCGACGAGAGAGCCGTAGCTGTCGGGATTGCACACCGCCGCGACCCGAAGAAAGTTCTTGGCAGAGGCCCGGATCAGCGTCGGCCCGCCGATGTCGATGTTCTGCCGCGCGCCCTCGAGATCGTGCGGATACTCGGCGACCTGCCGCGAGAAGGGATAGAGATTGACCACGGTCATATCGAAGGCGACCGCACCGGCCCCTTCGAGGTGACGCATGTGCTCCTCATTCTCTGCGTCGGCTAGCAACCCCAGATAGATCCGGAAGTCGAGGGTTTTCACGAGCCCCCCGGCCATTTCCTCCTGCCCGGTGTACTCGGAGATGGAAACAAGATTCGTTCCGGCGCGGCGCCCGAGAAGCTCGGAAAGGCGCGCGTAGGTGCCGCCGGTGGAGTAGAACACTACCTCCGGGTTGGCCGTCAGAAGACCTTCGGCCAGAGCCTCGAGATTCTGCTTGTCGGCGACACTGACAATAACGCGGCGAATCGGAATCCGGTCCGGCGTCGATGCCACTCGGTACTGCTCACTCATCGCTTCCTCGCTCCACATAGGCGTAGGCCTCGTGATTATGAATGCTCTCGGCGTTTTCCGCCTCCACGCTAAACCAGGGGAAGTGATCGAGCTCCTCGACCCGCACGCTCACCTCGCGCACCAGGTCCTCGACGAACACCGGGTTGTCGTAGGCAGTCTCCGTCACGTAGCGCTCATCCTCGCGCTTAAGCAGGGTATAGAGCCCCGATGAGGCGGATTCCTCTATGATCTCGATGACGTCCTCGATCCAGAAGAAGGGCCCGAGCTTGACCGTAACCCGGACCGTCCCCCGCTGATTATGCGCACCACGGCTCGAAATCTCCCGCGAGCACGGACACACCGTTTGTACCGGAGCCTCGATTCCCACGTAGAACCGCCGCTCGTGGTCGGAGACGGAGCCGATGTATTTGCAGGTGTAGGACATCATGCTGGTCTGGCCGGTGACCGGTGCCTGTTTCTTCATGAAATACGGAAATGATACCTCGGAGTATGCCGCCTCCGCCTCGACTGCCTCCCGCACCTGCTCGAGCATGTCCAGAAACGTAGGCATCTGGATGTCGGTGTAGTGATTATTGAACACCTCGATAAAGCGACTCATGTGGGTGCCCTTGTAGTGATGCGGGAGGCTCGCAAAGATATCCACCGTGGCAATCGTGGGCTGCGTGCCCGCCTGTTTATCCAGCACGGTTACCGGATACTGCAGATTCTTCACGCCCACTTTCTGAAGCGGAATGTTTCGCTCGTCCTTCAGGCCCTGCACATCAACCATCGGCACGTCTCCGCGCGGAGCGGACAGTATTGGTCAGTAGCATGGCAATCGTCATGGGACCGACTCCTCCCGGCACAGGGGTGATGCGCGACGCGCGCTGTGAGGCGCCGTCGAACTCCACGTCACCTACGAGCCGGTATCCTTTCTTTGCCTCGGGGTCATCGACGCGGTTTATGCCGACGTCCACGACCGCGGCACCCTCTCCCACCATGTCGCCGGTGATGAAACCGACCTGCCCGGCAGCCGCGACCAGAATGTCCGCGCGCCTCGTATGCGAGGCAAGGTCGGTGGTCCTGCTGTGGCACACCGTCACCGTCGCGTTCGCCCCGGAGCGCTTTTGCATCAGAAGGGCTGCGAGCGGCTTTCCGACGATATTGCTGCGCCCGACGACGACTACGTGGCGGCCCTCGACCGCGATACCGCTTCGCTCGAGCATAACCAGAATGCCGTGAGGCGTGCAGGGATAGAACGCCTCCTCACCGGAGAGCAGCTTTCCGAGATTGACCGGATGGAACCCGTCCACGTCTTTGGCCGGGTCGATGGTCATGATGACGCGCTGCGGATCGATCTGAGACGGCAGGGGCAGCTGGACGAGGATTCCGTCGATATCCGTATCCTCATTCAATTCTGTGACAGTCGAGAGCAACTCCGACTCGCTCGTTTCTTCCGGCAACCGGATGTCGCGCGAGTGGATCCCCGCCTTCTCGCAGGCTCGTTGTTTGGACCGTACGTAGGTTGCGCTGGCCGGGTTCTCCCCCACCAGGACCGTGGCCAAACCCGGGACCACACTGCGGGCCGCCAGTGACTCCACGTCGAGCCGGACTTCCTCTCGAATCTGCGCTGAGATTGCCTTGCCGTCGATTATTTGAGCCGTCATTTCTCACCTAGTAGCATAATCACCGGCCAAGTTCAACTCGGGCCGGAATCTTGTTCAGGGCCGACGGATGCCGCGCGGAAGCCTGGCTGGATTCAGCTCGTGTTTCAGCTTCTCTCTGGAACGGCGAAGACGCAACGAGTTCTTCCAGTAATGATTCATCGATCTCGCGAGAAGTCGAGACGGCGCGTTCTCAGTACAGTGGCGGATCTACTCGCGGCATGCACTACTACAGGTGCACATCGGCAAGCCGCCTCATAGTCTCGCTGTCGGTGAATCCGGCAGTGAGTCGGGCGTTCCGAGGGCACTATCGCGCCGTCAACGGAAAGCCCTCGCGTCGGGCAGCTCGTGCCAGTCGCTCGTCGTAGGTCACAAACGGGAGCATCGACCGATCGCTCTCTGCAATCATCACCGCCGCCGCAAGCTGCATGGCATCTGCAGCTCTCAGAGAGTGGACGCGAAGCAGCCGGAGCGCTGTGGTGCGGACGCGGGGGCCGGGCTGCACTTCGATCCAGCCTGAGGACAGCGTGTCGAGCAGCGCGAACGACTGGCCGAGGTCGTCTTCCGAGAGCGAGTCATCCCGCCATAGTCTGTTCAGGGCCGAGGCACACTCGACATTGGAAAGCCACCAGGTGACGATCTCACGGTCGTCCCGCAGCAGTGCGACGGAGCTGTCGGTTTGGGCCTCCCCAACCAGAAGCGGAACAATGGCGGATGAATCCCAGTACTTCACCGCCCGGACTCCCGTTCTGCAAGCACGGCCGCGACGGCTGAGGTTCCTGCGCGAGCAGACGGCCGATCGGCGCCGAGAAACTCCTCCACATCCAGCGCCCGTTCCGGAAGCAAGACCGCTCCGTCAGTTGCGAGCGCGCTCAACCGCGAGTCCGGGGACTGAAGGGGCTCCACCCGGGCGATCGGGACATTACGATCGACGATGAGATACGTCTCCCCTGCTTTGACTTCTCCGAGGATTCGACTGAGCTCGTTCTTTGTTGTGGAAATATTAGCTACTTTCACATAGCTATGTTAGCCACATTCTTGCTCGTCGTCAACACACATTGTTCAGAGACTCCTCAAACCCTTGAGGTGAAGGCGCGGAGTGCGCCGAGAGGGAGCAGGCGCGCCGGCCGGCGGCGCCGGGCGCATACACCGCTGAAGCTCGCCCCTGACCGCCACCCCAGGGCACGGCGAACGGTGGAGTCACTTACCACAAGACGCCGTGCGGAGACTCACTCGCAAAGATCGGATGAGGAACCTCTGACGCTGGCCCTGGAATCTTGATTCCCGGTGCGGCAGCGTGCTACATTTATCGAACTACTCGGGAGAGACATTTGTTGTACACGCGCATATCGATACTGATCGCCGTTCTGGCACTTCTATTGTATCCCGTCACCACCGCTGTGGCGCAGGAAGAACCTGAATCGCCGCCGGAGGAAGAGGCTCCGCCGGAAGAGGAGTTCGTCCCCACCTACACCCTTGGTGACCAGACCCTCGCCATAAACATGGGCCTGTTCATCCCGCTGTTCTTTGCCGGCGGTCCCGACGGCGTTGCGAACGCGAACCTCTCGCTCGGTGGCGTAGGGTCCCTGCAGTGGAACTCCTATCTCAACAACAACATGACCCTCGGCGGCGAGCTTGCAGGCACCTTCAGCTTCTCGCCGAATCGCCGGGCTCTGTTCATGGTTCCGATTACACTTCGCTACGCCTACATCCTGCGGGCCTACCCATTTGAGTTTCCGCTGCACATCGGCGCAGGCATCAACTTCACCCGTCTCGAGGAACAGGGCAAAATTGATCCCATCGTCAAGCCCGGCGCCTCCGTCGTGTGGAACATGAATCCCGACTGGGCCTTCGGCCTGAATCTCACCTACTGGTGGGTACCGCAGTGGTACACAGGCGATCTTTCCGACGAAAGCCGATACGGGAACTTTCTCGAGACAACGCTCTCGGCTGTCTACCACTTCTGAACGAACTAATGAGCCAATGAGGATACAAATGATCGGACCTTCGGATATATCAAACAGCACTCCCGTAGCCCGGACCGGGGCAACCGGCCGGCACCCGCGGCCCGCGTTGGCTGCGGCGACCATGGCGATCGCCCTGGTTCTGCTGATTTCAGGCTGCGGCGATCGCGGCGACGTCGGCATTTTCGCCAGCATCGAGCGCGAGGAGAAGATCGAGAAGTCAAACCTCCCCGAGGTCTCGACCGCCGGGTCGATGGTGTATGACGCGGGCGAGGACAAGTACTACGTGGCGCTGGGGCAGCTTTACTCGCGGGGCCGCGGCTCGAACAACTGGGATGATGTGGATCATCCTTCCGGATACAAGGACGGGCATACGCTGGATATCGTGTCGGTCAACGGAACCATCTACGTGGCGTTCTTTGATACGCAGTCTACGAAGTCGGAGCTCTTCACGCTGGATCCGTCGAACGACAACTTTAGTAAGGTGTGGAGT
>CAZVXU010000166.1:0-5711 GCA_964631585.1 uncultured Spirochaetaceae bacterium
ATGGAAGTCCGGGAGGAGAATCGCAGGGCGTGGGACGCCCTCGTAGAGAAGCAGGATCGCTGGACCGTACCCGTCAGTCCCGAGGAGGTCGCCCAAGCACGTCTCGGCGAATGGAACCTGCTCCTGACTCCGACAAAGCCGGTGCCGAGGGCATGGTATCCGGAGCTGTCGGGCGCGCGTGTTCTCTGTCTCGCCGGCGGCGGCGGGCAGCAGGGTCCGATTCTCTCCGCGGCGGGTGCGGAGGTCACGGTGTTCGACAACTCGCCCTTGCAGCTGGGTCAGGACAGAATGGTGGCGGAGCGGGACGGACTCACACTTCAAACGGTCGAGGGGGACATGGCCGACCTCAGCTGCTTTCCCGCCGGCTCTTTCGATCTCGTGTTTCACCCCTGTTCGAACGGCTTCGTCGAAACTATTCGCCCGGTGTGGCGGGAGGCCCACCGTGTTCTGAAACCGGGAGGGGTGCTGCTATCCGGTTTCGCGAATCCGCTGATGTACCTGTTCGACCCGGAGCTCGAGAAGAACGGCGTGCTCCAGTTACGATACTCTGTGCCTTATTCGGACCGAACAAGCATCTCCTCCACTGAGCGAGAGAAGCACTATCGGGACGAGCCCCTCTCGTTCGGCCACTCACTGGAGGATCAGATCGGCGGACAACTCGATGCGGGATTCCATCTCACCGGATTCTATGAAGATGACTGGGGTGGGACCGTTCCGCTGGACAGGTACACGAAGAGCTTCATCGCGACCCGCGCCGTCAGCGCTCGGTAAACCGCCGACCGGTGGCAAGCTCCACGCTGCGATAGCCGCCGTCGTAGATGCCGGCCTGCTTGTTTGCCACGATTCGGTCGCAGTAGAGCCGCAGCAGATCCTCCTCGTCGGTGAGAAGATCGATGGCCTGCAGGGTTTCGGGTATGGTTCTGGTTTCGACCGTTCCGTCACCGAGCTCCGCCGATCGAATGGCTCCCCACATCTCGTGGCCGCCCACCCGTTTGTTGAAGATCTTCGGCACCGGGTAGAATGCGAGCTCGCTCGGCTTGGTGATCATGACATCGACGACGCGCATGAGATAGTTCGTGGCATACACGGCGTGGAAGGTCGTATCGAAGAGCATGACATGAAGGCCTGTCGCCTCTCCGGTGCGGATCTCATCAACCAGGCCCTTCGCGCTGTCCCAGGAAAAATGGGTTGTCACCATATTCATGGACCCGCCAAGGGCACCCTGAAGCCATTCCCAGTTGTCCCGATGGTCGCCGAGGTTCACGAAGAGCGCGAGCTCACCGCTGCGGATCCGGGGGATGCAGTGGTCGATGACCGCCTTGAAGAGCTCCCGCTGTGCGCCGGCGCCACCCATGGTTATGAGAAACCGCCGAGGCTCACCGGCTTCCAGGCGGCGGATACGTGCTTCGCAGTCGCCCTCGATATTGGAAACGATCTCGTGGTCCACATGGTGGCCCACATAGTGCACGGCGTCCGCCGGAACCGGGGAGAGCAGCCTCCCCCTGTCGTCGAACCCACGCTTGGTGCGGAATCCGTAGTAAGCGGAGGGGGACTGAATACCGTGCTTCGCGCCCTCGGTCAGCTGGAAGGCCATCGGCCAGTTGTCGAAGACCATATCGACGACGTTGGTCATTCCGCCTGCAACCGCGCCCATACAGTTCCACATATGGGCGGTCAGCATCGGCGTCTCCTGAGGCAGCGCCTCATGAAGATTCCGGAAGAGCTCGCTCATTTTGTAGTCTTTGATGTTGGTTTTCACGAAGCGCCAGGGCCACCCGATGATCCACCAGTTCAAAAACGCGTCGAGGAGCGGAAGTGCGCGCTCTCCGGTGGTAACTTTCTCCCAGACGTGGCGGTTGAAGAACTCACTCTTCTGCGAGATCCGCGAGAAGCGGCTGTAGCCTGAGTTACAGAAGTTGATGACATCGGAGGTGATGCCCCGCATGCCGAGGAGATCGAGCCACACCGGCGTGTAGCCCATGGCCGCGGCGCAGGACGCGCCTGCCATGGCAATGCGGTAGTGGCCGAATCCCATGCGCACGGTACTCGTTATGAGGTGCCGCTGCGGGTCGATCTCCTGCCCCTCACCGTCGCCCACGTCCTCCGCGCGGACGAGCTCCTTCAGGCCCCACTCGCCGCCGAAGAGATCGTTGTCACGCACGCGAAGGTTGTAGCGCTCGTCGGGATCGTAGTTGAAGCGTCGGGTGAACATCCGCTGCCATCGGTCGACCGCGGCGGACTGTCCTTTCGTGATCGGGCTCCCGAAGAGCGCGTACCTGCCGTCTGATTTTTCCATCTTCTTCGTCGTTTGTTCTACTTGCTCGAGCCAAGGGTGAGTCCTGCGATGAAGTAGCGTTGCAGAAACACGAATACGAGAAGCGTCGGGATGGTCGCCATCAACGCACCGGAGATAATCACCGTCCAGTCCTGCACGTACTGTCCCTGCAAGATGGCCAGCCCGGTGGTCACCGGCATCTTCTCCGAGCTGCGGATGAGAATCAGCGCCCAGAGATAATCGTTGAAGATCCACGTGAACTCAAGCGTCGCGATCGCGGCAAAGGCCGGTACGGTCAGCGGGAGCATGATAGACCACCAAATCCGCATCTCCGACGCGCCGTCGAGCAGAGCCGACTCCATGAGCTGAACGGGGACAGTCATCATGTAGTTGCGAAGCACGAAGGTACAGAACCCGAGCTGGAACGCCACATGGATGGCAATGACGCCCATGTACGTATCGTATATGCCAAGCGCGTCCGACAGCCGGAAGACCGGCAGCAGCAGGATCTGAAACGGAAGCATGGTCCCGCCTACAAACAGGAAATAGAACAGCAGCCGCCCTTTGAACCTGAACCGCGCGAGGGAGTAGGCCCCGAGCGAAGATAACGCGAGGGTACCGAAGAGGGCCGGAAGGGTAATGATGAAGCTGTTCGGGAGGTAGATGTCGAGATCGCCACGGGTCCAGGCATCGGTAAAGCTCTGAAACGACACGGTCTCCGGTAGCGCGAGGAATCCGTTGGTGAGAATATCGTCGTTCGTGCGCAGAGAGGTAATAACCGCCACAACAAGGGGAATGAGCCATACCACCACGAGCACGGCGATGACGACGAACAAAACGGTGCGCAGTGTCGGCGAAAGGGCGCGAGTGTCAGCCATTGGTTTCCTCCCGTACGATGCGTGAGAGGTAGAACACGATGAACGCGCCACTTATCAGGAATAGGATGACCGAGATGGCGGCGCCATAGCCCATGTTGTAGTTGTTGAAGGCCTGGATATACATGTAGTTGGCGAGCACACTCGAGGAGTTGAACGGCCCACCACGCGTCATGACCGAAACGAGGTCGAAGGCGCGCAGGGAGTCGATGATGCTTATGACGATGACAACCACCGTCACCGGTGCGAGTTGCGGCAGGATTACGTTGAAGAAGCGCTGCACCGCGTTTGCCCCGTCTACCTGAGACGCGTCGACGAGATTCTTGTCTATGCTTTGAAGGCCGGCGAGGTAGAGGACCATGACGTAGCCGATCTGCCGCCAGACGGCAACCGTAATGACGGCCTCCATGACAACCGCGGGGTCGCTGAGCCACCCGCGCGCGAAGGACTCGAGGCCGATGCGCCGCAGGACGGTGTTGATGAGCCCGAAACCGGGATTGTAGAGCCACGACCACACGAGGCCGCTGACAACGAGTGAGAGCACCATGGGTGCGAAAAAACATGCCTTGAAAAACTTTGAACCGGGAATGTCTCGATTCAGACTCATGGCGATGAACAATCCCATCACGATGGGAATGGTCATGAAGATGGCAATCCACTCCAGGTTGTTCCAGAGGCTGGTGTAGAACACCGGATCCGCCAAAAGCCGCCTGAAGTTGGCGAGTCCGGCGAACTGCGGGGCGCTGAAGCCGTCCCACCTCGTGAGGCTCAGGTAGAAACTGTATATCATCGGCCCGATGACCCAGATCATGTAGATGGTCACCGGCAACGCGAGAAACAGATACGGGGTCAATGTCGTGCGCAGTCTTTCTTTATTCATGGTTGACTTAAAGTGCGGGCCGGCCGGCGGCGGCCGGCCCCGCGAGCTCTGAAGTTAGAGATTCCAGGCTACTCTTCCTCGAACAGTCGTTGTCTAGTTTGCTCGAGCTGCTGCAGAATCTCGTCTGTCTTGGCAGGAGTTGGATTGGACCAGAACTCCATGAAGCCGTTCATACCGGCATCCGCCATTTCGGGCGTGGTGTCACGGTCGTAGAACTGGGCGACGTAGTCGGCGCCGTCGAGAATGCGGCGGCCCTTTATCTGGTCCTCGTTGTACACATCGTCGGATACGTTGCTGTTGGTCACCAGACGGCCGAGGTCTTCCGCCATCTTGGTCTGCACCTCTTCGGAACCGAAGTATGCCAGGAGCTCTTTGCCGAGCTCGGCGTGCTGTGCATTGGCAGCCATGAAATAGCCGTCCGTCGGTGCATCTTCACCCACCGGTACGTCGGGATCGATGATGGGGAAGCGGAAGAAGTCGAGCTTATCCAGCTGGTCTTCGGGGTAGGAGTCGCGGATGAAGTCGCCCATGAGGTACATGGCCGCGTCTCCGTTGTTCATGAACGGAATCGCCTCCGCCCATGCGTAGGAGGCGGGATCTTCAATGAAGTAATCATTTTCGATGAGCGGCGCCCAGTAATCGTTGAACACCGTCTTCACACGCTCGTCGGTGTAGCTTTCATTGCCGAGCATCAGATCGATGTGAAACTGCGGCCCGTTGACGCGCATGTTGAGATAGTCGAACCACGCGGCGGCCGTCCAGCGGTACTTCGTTCCGACGGTGAACGGGGTCACGCCGTTGGACTTGAGCGTTTCGGCAACATCCATGAGCTCGTCCCACGTCTCCGGGATCTCGATGTCGTACTGCTCGAAGACGTCTTCGTTGTAGTAGATGGCCCACCAGTAGTAGTTGGTCGGCAGGAAGTACTGATTCCCGTCCACCGTGCTCATCGCCTGGAAGCCCTTGGGGTAGTCCTCGTTCCAGCCCTGCTCTTCCCAGACATCACTGATGTCCATGACGAGGTCGCGGTCGATGAAAAACCGGGCTCGATTTCCGGCGAACCAAGTCATCACATCCGGCGGCGTGGAGGAGGTCAGGTAGGCGCGAATAGCCTGCTTGAAGTCCTCGTGGGCCACGGTACTGTGAATGATCTCGGCGTTGGGGTTCTGCTCGTTGAACTGCTGCACAACCTCGGCGTCGAACTCGCGCGGCTCGGGATCGCTCATATACGAGTTGTAAATGACGATCTGCTGCTCCGCCTCTTCGGCAGGTGCTTCCGCCTCTTCCTCCGCAGGTGCGCACGAGAAGAGAAGCCCGAAAGCCAGTAGCAGCACGGCCGGCGGTATGAGTCTCTTAAACATAGATAATCCTCCTTTGGGTTCTGATTACAATTCGAGCATGTACCGAGCCGGAGGTCCGGTCAATCGAAAGATTTGAAGGGTATTGTGAAAATATGAATCTCGGCGTAGGCTGTTCGTGGTGAGTTCATGAGTACGTTCAGCTTCTCCGTAATCTCCGAGTCGGAGCGGCGCCTCCCCTTCTATCTCGTGGGCGCCGGGTGCGATTTCGATCAGGATCTCGATCCGCATACGCGTCCGGTGGGATATCCCTACTATCAATGGATACAATGCTATGAGGGTGAGGGTGTCCTTCGGGTAAACGGAACCGAGGAGACCGTGCC
>CAZVXU010000167.1:0-5704 GCA_964631585.1 uncultured Spirochaetaceae bacterium
GAAGGGTCGTGGACAGCGGCCGCGGCGCCTCGACCATGAATACCTCCAGATGATGAGGTACGAAGCCCAGAAAGCCGGCGTCGAAGAGCACCGGAGCCGCCGTCCGACGGTCGAGGTTTATAATGAGCATGCTGATCGCGCCCGCGCGGTGTCGCGCCGTGTGGGCGTAGACGCGGAGGTTCCGGCCGCGGTGACAACAACCGCGACGGCACGGGCCGTGCTGCACATTGACAGCATAGACGTCATCTCCCATCAGCGCCTTCCAGAGCAGCGACCCCCAGTAGTCCGGCCGCGGCTCGAGCGATCGCGGATGGAGCAGCCCGTAATCGCCGCCGATGAGACTCTGGCGCATGACCGCGCGCACGCCGCTGCGCGCCATCAGCCCGAGCTGGTCCATCCACCAGAGCCCCGCGACGAAGCGGTCGGAGACTCCTCGCTCACCGCCGTACAGCGCGTGCCCGGTCTCGCCCAACCAGATTTCGGGCCGCCCGCCGGCCTCTCCGTAACCTGCTGCGCGCCGTTGGAGGCGGCGGGCATGGCGAGCGACCCGTCGTGCCCAGCGGGACGCGCTGTCGAGACGGTGCGGCTTGAGGATGGCGAAAGGGTCGGCCCGTCTGGTGGCGATTGCGCCTCGTGAGGACTGCTGGGGATAGTAGTGCCAGGTGATCACGTCGGGGGCTCGTCGGGTGTGTCGCACGAAGCCTCCCATCAGAGGCAGGGTTTCTCCGAGCAACGGCCAATATGCGCTGGAGGGGCCGGCCGTTCGCGCGGTGGGGGCGAGCTCTCTGATCATCGCGTCGAACACCGCGAAATCGGCGGCGTACTGCCGGGCGGAAACGCGGCTGGCCAGACCGTGTACGAACACGAAGCCGTTCACCTCGTTTCCGAGCCCCCAGGCCGCAACGGGCTGACGGCGTTCGACGGCGTGGGCCACGAGCGCTCGTGCGTTTTCCGGATCCCAGCTTCCGTCGCGTCTGCGGGGTCCTGCACCGGCGTTTACCGTCACCATGAGCTCGAGCCCGGTGGCGTCGGCGAACTCGCACAACTCGTCCCACCGTTCGACGGTCAGCTCTGAGCGATATCCCGCGGCCCGTGCATCATACCGCGCGCCGCCTGTAGACCGATCGCCAAACGCATAGAAGACCCGGTCCGCCTCGGAGCCACCCAGACGCAGATACGCAGGGGCGAGCATGCGCGCGTAGCGGCGAAGCGCCTCATTCTGGAGGTCGACGGGCGTTGCCGGTACGTGGCCAAAGGAGTGTTTCGTCCGCCGCGTACCCTCCCACCAGGGGCCGCCCAGCAGGCAGGCATAGTCCAGCGTGACCGAGAGAAAGCGCTCGTCTATCTTCCGGACCGGCACGTAGCCCTGTCGTTGCAGCATGGGGCTACAGTAGCACGTGTCAGGCCGCTACGTGTCCAACCCCTACGTGGCTGCGGCGAGCGACGAAGTCATCGATGATGTCCACGGCACGGTAGAGCTCATTTCGAAAGGAGAAGCGAACCTGCCCCGCCTGCGGAAACCGGGGGTAGAGGTCTATCTCGTCGATGAATCGCGAGAGACTCTCATCCAGGTTCTGCAGCGGCGCCCAGGTGCCGTAGCCGCTTCGCTCGAGCATCCTGGCGTTGAGATACTGCTCGAACTGCTGTCGCTGCGGTATGACGAAGGCGGGTTTGCCGAGCACGATGGCTTCGCTCATAAACTGGTGCCCCGCGCTCGAAATCACCCCTTTGCATCGTGCCAGGGCCGTGGCGAAGTCTTTCTTCGGATCGGGGAAGATCTCCACGTTGGTAATGCCGAGCTCTCGAAGCTTTCTGGTGACCACTCGCCGATACGAGGGTTTCAGGTACACGACAAAGAAGTCCTCGCGTCCGATCGATTGCCGCGTGAGAGATCTACGGACGATCGGCCCGACATCTCCGTTGTAGAATGAGCACAGCACCCGCTTGTCGTGGTAGCCCATGAGAAACCACGAGAGAAGCTTGGCGGTGATTGCCTGAAAACTCAGGGAGGCGCTGCGTAGCACGATGGAGGGGTGGTTGAGCTGCAGTACCGGAATCCTTAGGCGGCGCGCGGCAAACCCGACAAAGGGGTCATAGTCGGAAATGCACGCCGCCGGCCCTATCCGCTCGAGCAAACGCGACATACGACGGACGGTGATGTGGAAGCGCAGGAGTTTGTCGAGGTTGTGCATGAGCGTCCGCACGTATTCCACCCGCTCGTTCTTCTTCACGAACGCGAAGTAGGGGATGTCGTAGAGTTTCGCCCCGGGCACGTGGTTTCGGAGGAACCGGTGCCGGTTCCGGGGCGCGAGTATCACGATCCGATAACGGGCGGACAGCTCCGAGGCGAGCGCCGCAACCCGCGCCGCATGTCCCATCCCCTCTCCGGTGCACGAAAAGACCAGGGTTTGCATGGAAAAAACGCTGGCACCGTTCTGTGCGATTTCGATGAGATTCCGGTGAGAATTGCATGAAAGACAACGTGCCTTCGAGGGCGACACTCCGTCGGGAGCCCCCTCTATCGGTCAAGGCTCTGCAGAAACTCGCGGGCGCGTGTGAGATGTGCGGCCCGGGTCGCCTCGTTCATGCGGTCGAGCAGGCGGGGCATCATGGTGAGGCGGTGGTTGCTCCTGAAAAAATCGTCGTGCGTGGCAATGAAGTTCCAGTACAGCGCGGTCCAGGTGGCCTCCCAGTCGCCGCGCGGAAAATCACTCATCTTCTTCAGATAGTTCGCGCCACTGATATACGGCTTGGTCGCAAAGCTGCCGCCGTCTGCAAACTGGCTCATGCCGTAGACGTTGGGGACCATCACCCAATCGTAGGCGTCGACGTACATCCCCATGAACCAGCGGTACACCTCGGTCGGATGAACGCGGGTCAGCAACATGAAGTTGCCCATCACCATGAGGCGCTCGATGTGATGCGTGTAGCCGTGGGCGAGCGCCGCAGAGATCACGTGATCGACCGGGACGATGCCGGTGGTAGCCCGCCAGAAATGGTCGGGAAGCGTCCGGTCGTGCTCCCAGAAGTTTTTGCTTCGCATGGCGCGGCCGTCGCTTTCGTAGGCGGCGCGGATGAACTCGCGCCAGCCCAGTATCTGGCGCACGAACCCTTCGAGCGAATTGAGCGGCACCTTGTGGTTCGCGCCGTATTCGAGCGCAGCGTCCAATACCTCCGCGGGGGTGAGGAGTCCCACGTTCAAAAGGGGTGAAAGCGCGCTGTGAAAGAGTCGCACGCCTCGAGTGCTCAGAGCGTCCTCGAACGGGCCGAAGTCGGCAAGGCGCTCGGCGAGAAAGTCGCGGAGCCACGCTCGTGCGCCGTCGTGGGTGTATGGCAGCCAGCATCCGGGCTCACCATACTGCTCCGCATCGACGTCTCGCGCCCATGCTTCTGCTGCGGCGGTTTCCCGGTTGCCAAAGTGTCGCAAATCATCCGGCAGCGGGTAATCCGCCGGCAGCGCCTTGCGGTTATCGGTATCGAAGCTCCATTGTCCGCCGACGGGCTCGCCGTTTTCGTCGATCAGGATGTTTCGATCCCGGCGCAGACCTTTGTAAAAGGTCGCCATAAAACGCTTGCTCTTCCTGTACCGTGCGACGGCATCCGCGCGCGGGGTGAGAAACAACGGTGACTCGTACCATATGCGCTCGATGCCGCTTCCGGCGATCGCCTGCTCGAGGTAATCGTCGGTGGTGTCCGCGATGTGCATCCGTCCGACGCCGTCGTCGGTGAGACGTGCAAAGACTGCCGCACTGCTCGGATGCTCCGCGATCGAGAGTCGCGTTACCTCGTGTCCCCCGTTGCGCAATGATCGCTCATAGGCATCAAGACTCAGTTTATGGAACATGAGCTTCTGGCGATGAATCGGGTTGTGTGTCAGAAGGAGCGGTTCTTCAACGAGGTAAATGCGCCGGCCTGAGGTAATGGCCGGGTGATCAGAGAACAGCTGATGCGGGTAGACTACGGTGGCGTCGCTCATGTCCGCGCATTATAGCGGTATTCGAGGAAGCTGTGGGGACCGGTCCAAACCCAGACGGCAAGACAAACGGCACCAAAGCGAGAGGCGGTGCAGAGGTTGGCCCTGTCTGCTACGCCGACTCACTCACACCGATGTACACGGTCTGAGTTACCTCACGGTTCTGCAGGGGGTTGTGGAACACCACCCCTTCCGCCCACTCTGCGGCAAACGCGGCGGCCATTCGGCCCCTGAAATCCCCGTCCGGCGGGTCGTTGGACCAGAGGCCGAACACCCCGCCGGGCAGCAGATGACGTTTCAGACTCCGAAGCCCCTCCACCTGATAGAGGGAGTCGTTGGCGGGATCGAGCCACGCATCGGGACTGTGGTCGATGTCGGAGAGGACGGCGTCGAATCGACGACCGGGCTGCGAGGGGTCGAACCCTTCCCCGGAGAAGACGGAGGCGAAGAAGTCCGCAGAGACGATCCGGCAGCGCTCATCACCTGTAAGCGTGGCGGAGACGGGTAGCATCCCGCTGCGATGCCACTCGATCACAGGCTCGAGATACTCTACCACCACAAGTGAGCGCACGGCCGGACTCTCGAGAACGGCCGCAGCGGTGTAGCCGAGGCCGAGGCCGCCGACCACCACGTCGAGGCCCCGGTGCTCCGCATCATCCTCGCCGGTTTCCTCCGCGGCAGCCCGGCTCAGGCGGGAATGATGGACGCCCAAACGACCCAGAGCCTCCTCCGAGGCGGTGAACAGACTGGACATGAGGAAGTCCTCACCGAGCTTCACCTCGTACACCTCCTCGTCCAACCCGACATAACGACGGCGGCGGAGAATGAGCTCCCCCAGCGAGGTGTGGCTGTGATCCAGCTCTTCGAACAGCTTACTCACGGCCGAACTGCCGGTGGAGAGCGTCGACGTGAATATCAAGAGCTGCCCGGTCGATCAACACGAATCGTATCAGTTGCACCGAGGACAACTCCTCGAGAGCCTCCGCCACACTCTTCATTGCCACGGTCGCGGCCTCCCGCATGGGGTAGCCGAAGGCGCCGGTGGATATTGCCGGAAAGCCCACCGAGGAGAGACCGTTCTCTTCGGCGCGGCGCAGGGAGTTTCTGTAGCAGTCGGCCAAAAGCGCATCCGCCGGGCTGTCGTGCCCGTACACCGGGCCGAGTGTGTGAATGATGTGGCGGTTCGGCAGTTTGCCGGCGCCGGTTATGACCGCCTCGCCGGGCCTGATCGGAGCCAGGGGCCGACACTCCCATTCGAGCTCCGGTCCTGCCGCGGAATGTATGGCTCCCGCGACGCCACCGCCGATCTGAAGCCGGGCGTTTGCCGCGTTCACCACCGCGTCCACGTCCGGTTGCTGGACGATGTCTCCGAGCACACATTCAATACGGACCCCGTTGACTGTGACGCTGTTTCGGTCAGTGTCCATATCGTCCTCCTGCCGCCATCCTCTAGCTAGATCGCCCGGATTGACAACCGGGGCTATGGAATGCGGAGGATAGCCGGGCCCGGCTACTCGCTCACCCCGTCTTCGTCGCTCTCGGCGTCGTTATTACCCTGCGGCGGCCGCCGCTTCAGGAGCGCCTCCTGCAACGTCGAGTCGAGCGCACCGTCGATCTGCTCGCGAACGGTGGTGGCGTACTCGGTGAGAAGCGAGAAGGCGTCGAGCTCGCGCGAGTAGTCCGGCGGGAGGAGCAGCATGAAGGGCTCGAGAAGCAGTGCCTCGGCGAGTC
>CAZVXU010000168.1:0-5689 GCA_964631585.1 uncultured Spirochaetaceae bacterium
GCCATGACGTCGCGCACGGTGTCCTCGCGGGAGACCGTGACCCCCCGCGACCGGAGGAGGTCCACGAGATCCTGAGGCATCCCGAGAAAGTCCTCGGCGGCCCAGCGGATGGTGATATTCTCGAAATGGGAGAGGGCGAGGCTCAGCGAGCGAATGGTACGACCGTGGGAGAGGTCCCCGCCGAAGCCGATCGAGAGTCCGTCGAGGGTGCCGTCGTTGAGAACGTAAAGCGTGAGGAGGTCGAGTAGTGCCTGGGTCGGATGCTCGTTCTTCCCGTCGCCTCCGTTTATGACCGGAATGCGGGCAACGTCGGCGGCCCACTGCAGGGAGCCGTCGAGGGGATGACGCATCACCGCAACGTCGAAGTGATTCGCCCCCATCATGGTAATGGTGTCCCGGATGGTCTCCTTCTTCATGACGGAGGTGCCCTCGGCGCCTGAGAATCCGTCACTGAGCCCCCCGAGCTCCCGGATTGCGGTGTGAAAGCTGGTCCGCGTCCTGGTGGACGGCTCGTAGAACATCGAGGCGAGACTGCGTCCGACGAGCACCGAGGAAAGGGCGTGCCGCTCGCCCGCCTTCTCCTTCTCGTACATCATCGCGCCGACCCGGCAGAGATGAAGAATCTCCTCGCGCGAGAAGTCGGTGATGGAGATAACGTCCCGGTTGGTCAGATCGACTGCCATAGTTTGTGAACTCGCTTACGCATCTGGTTAGCACAGGCACATGAGAATTGCAAGCCCGGCGTTGACGGCCCGGCGCCGTCGGCCCGGCGCCGAGAACGCCGTGCCGACAGGAGAACCCTCGTTCCACTTTCCGCGAGCAAGGACCTGCGCTATAATCACGTCATGAGTGGCAGTGACACTTCGATTGAGCGGATCGGCGAGTTTCTGCGCCGCATCGGGGCGCTGACCAACGAGCAGGTGGAGCACGTTCTCGAGGTACAGCGCGAGACCCCGGACAAGAAGTTCGGGCAGGTCGCCGTGGAGCTCGGCTACATACGCGAGGAGCTCATCGACCGGTTCCTCTCTTCTCACCGGGCCGGCTGAAAGATCGGTCGGCTCAAGCTTTACAGGAGTAAAATCAATGCAGGAGATTCGAGAAATCGCCGTGATCGGCGCGGGTGCAATCGGCGCGGTGTATGGGAGCCTGTTGCACGCGGCCTACCCGGGGCGGGTTCGTTTCGTCGCAGACAGCTCGCGGGCGGAGCGCCTCAGAGGCGCCGGAGTCGTCATAAACGGCGTCTCCCACGCCGTTCCCGCAGCAAGCCCGGAGACCCTCGAGGTGCAGCCCGACCTCATCCTACTGGCGGTGAAGTACCATCATCTATCAGCCGCCATGGAGCTGATCGAGAGGATACGGCGCCCCGACACGATCGTACTGTCCATCCTGAACGGAATCGATAGCGAGGAAATCATTGCCGGGCATATCGGCTGGGACCACGTTCTCTACGGCATGGCACTCGCCATCGACGCGGTGCGGATGGGAAACGAGATAACGGTATCCTCCAACGGCACCATCTACCTCGGTCGCGCGGAGAACACCGATGTCGACGCAGAGGTTGCGGCCGTGCGCGACGCGCTGGCCGGTGCCGGCATCTCGGTGGAGGTGCCCGAAAACATGCTGCGGATGTTGTGGTGGAAGTTCATGATCAACATCGGCATGAATCAGGTCTCCGCCGTGCTCGGCGCGCCCTACCGCGAGTTCCAGGAGAACGAGCATGCCCGGGCTCTCACCGACAGGGCAATGAACGAGTGCGTTGCGGTGGCCCGGGCCGAAGGCATCGATCTCAGCGAGGCGGATATTACCCGCTGGCACGATGTGCTCCAGCGCCTCGCCCCGGAGGGCAAAACCTCCATGCTCCAGGACATCGAGGCGGGCCGAAAGACCGAGGTTGAGATGCTCGCCGGGCAGCTCACCGAGCGCGCGGCGCGGCATGGCATCGAAGCTCACTGCAACGAGGCACTCTTTCACATGATCAAAGTATACGAGGCCCGCTCGGGCGCAGTATCCTAGCGCTGGAGGGCGATTACCGTGGATGAACAGAGACTGCGCTCGCTGCTGACCGATCTATGGAGCCTGTTCGAGCGCGTTCATGATCTCGAGGGACTACTGCGGGGACTCGTGGACCTCATGGGCGAGCGAATCGGTGCCGACCTCGTTGCTGCGTACCTGTTCCATGAGCGCGGGAGCGAGCTCACCCTTCACGCTGCCGGCGGCCCCGCGGCCGGCGCTTCCGTGCGGGAAGCGCTCGCGCCGACGACAGGCCCCGTGGGCCAGGCATTCTCGAGACATACTACGGTTTCGGACGCCGAGGATGCCGACGGCGGACCGCTGCCGCGAGAGGACTTGCCGGGTTTTCTGGTAGTACCTCTTCAGCGCGGCACGGTAAGACTCGGCGTGCTCGTCCTGCAGCACAGCACACGCGGCTTTTTCACCGCCGACGTCGCGCGGGGGTTGCGCAGTGTGGGCTCTCACCTCGCGTCGACCGTCGACAGTGCGACCGTATTCACCGAGCTTCCCAGAGAACAGATCGCAACGCCCGCCGCGGAGCGGGAAGAGACGGAGGCGGCGCTTGTTCACGGACGCGTCGCCGCTGCGGGCACAGCGGTGGGCCGCGCCTTTTTGCTCGATCAGGTCTGGCGCCCCGAGGCGGCCGAACCCGCGTCCGACAGCGCGGACACCCCCGAAGACCCGGAGACGGCACGAACCCGCCTCGATGAGGCTCTCGCCGCGAGTGAGACACAGCTCGAGCAGCTGCGGCATGACGCCGAGGAGCGTCTCTCCGAGGTCGCGTCGGTGATATTTGCCTCTCACCTCCTCATGCTGCACGATGAGCACTTCTCCGGCCGCATGCGTACCCGCGTCGCCGAGGGCCAGTCTCCGTGGCGGGCGGTTATCGACACCGTGAACCACTATGTGGAGCTCTTCTCCTCCATGGCAGAGGATCGCTTCAGCGAGAAGGTGCAGGATGTTCAGGACCTCGGCCACCGAATCCTCGCCAACCTCGACCACCGCGCGGGAGACTCCGGAGACTACAGCGGCCAGATCGTCATCGCCCGAAACATTTTTCCGTCGGAGCTCATGAAGCTCGCTGCGCAGTCCGTCGAAGGCGTCGTGTTCCTCGGGAGCGGCGTCACCGCCCATATCGCCATCCTCTCGCAGTCGCTGGGACTTCCGGTGCTGATAACCGGCGATCCGGCCATCCTTTCGGTACGCCCCGGTACGCGGCTCTACCTCGATGCGGACCGCGGAGTGCTGCACATCGCCCCGAGTGACGAAATACTTGCCGACAGGCACCGCAGCGAGCCGGCGGGGCATGTGTCCGCACCGAAGCAGACGCATTGCGGGGTTCGTATCCGGATCATGGCGAACATCAACATCATGAGGGACGCCGCGGCAGCCCGCGAGCACGCTGCCGACGGCATCGGCCTCTACCGCAGCGAGTTCCCCTTCATAATCCGAAACGACTTCCCCGCTGAGGACGAGCAGTATCAGATCTACCGCAAGATCGTGCAGCAGATGCCGGATCAGGAGGTGGTACTTCGCACCGCCGACATCGGCGGCGACAAGCTCGTCGACGGGTCCTCGCCGCAGGAGCAGAATCCCTTTCTCGGCGTGCGCGGCATTCGCTTCTCGCTCGCCAATCGTGATCTGTTCCGCGACCAGATTCGTGCCATGCTCCGCGCCGGCTACGATGCGGACCTCCATATCATGTTTCCGATGGTTTCCTCGGTGGACGAGGTCGAGGCGGGCCGGGAGGAGGTGGAGCGCTGCATAGCAGGCCTGTCGCGCGAGGGCATCCGCCACAACGCCACCCCGAAGATCGGCGCGATGGTGGAGCTCCCCTCGGCCGTGGAGGCCATAGAGGATCTGGCGGCAATGAGCGATTTCCTCTCCATCGGCAGCAACGACCTCGTGATGTATCTGCTCGCCGTGGACCGCACAAACGAACGTCTGAGCGATCTCTACCGCGACTACCACCCCGCGGTGCTCCGGGTACTCAAGCGCGTCGCGGACGGCGTCGGCGACAGGCTCGATCATCTCTCGGTCTGCGGCGACAGCGCGGCGAGCCCCGTGATGCTTCCCTTCTATCTCGGCATCGGCATAAGGCGCTTCAGCGTCGCGCCCTCCCGTATCCCGGAGCTTCGCCACCGGCTCGGGGATGTCACCATAGCGGACGCGCAACGCATAAGCAGCGAGATGCTCGCGATCCGGTCGATCCGCGATATGGAGCAGTACTTCGAGCAGGCTGTCGCGCCCGCAGGCTGATTCCGGGGATCCCGTCACCCGGCGCTGGTTTGCCCGCGACAGTCGCTTGACCGTCGCCGCAGGCGTTGCTACAGTTCGCAGACCGTGAAAATCACCGCGGCCGTCTTCGACATGGACGGCATCATCTTCGACACCGAACGCCTCTCCTACGAAACCTTCAAGCAGGCCTCCGAGGAGGCGGGCTGGGAGGTCTCCCACGAGGCATTTCTCGCGAGCATGGGACTACCCCGCAGAAGCATTCCGCCCAAGCTCACCGAAGTGCTCGGCAGCAGCTTTCCCGCAACGCAGGTGCTCGATCGTTCCTACGAGCTCCTCGAGTCGGCCGTCGAACAGCACGGCCCGCCGTTGAAAGCCGGCATCGAGGAAATACTCGATGCCCTCGGCGGGCGGAGTATTCCCGCTATCGTGGCTACATCGACCGACACCGCCACCGCTCGCGCATACCTCGACACCGCCGGCCTGCTGCATCGTTTCATCGGCGTAGTCGGCGGCGATCAGATCGAGAGAGGGAAGCCCGACCCGGACATATTTCTGCACGCCGCCGAACGGCTCGAGACGGCTCCCGAACACGTTATCGTCTTCGAGGATTCGATGAACGGCGTGCGCGCAGGCGCCGCCGCCGGCATGCGGGTCACCATGATCCCCGATTTCATCGAGCCATCCCCCGAAATCCGCGCCCTCGCCTTCGCCGTCGTGCCCTCCTTCCATGAGGCTAAGGCACTGCTCGATACCTTGCTTGCGTAGACGGAGCATTGCAGTGAATCGTTTCATGCATCCTGCCCGAACCGCCCGCGTCGTCCGCGAGCCCGTCGACATCACCTTCTACGCCGTCAACGGCTTTCTCGCGCTCATGAACGTGATCCTTGCCGTCGTCGGCACGGGCGGGGTCGCGCGGCACCTCGCCGTGGCCGCGGCCTTTGCGGCGGCCTGCGCGCTTCCGACGCTTCTTTCGGCGCTCGAGGACCGCATCGCCGGACGGTTCCCCCACGGGCGCGCGCCGCGGGTGATGCGTTTCGCCCGGACCTTCTACGTCCACGCGTTCTACGGTCCCTACTTCGCGGAGGTGATTCTCCTGTCACAGGCGGTGTGGGGACCGCTCTCCCTCGACGGGCTGCTTGCCGGCATAGAGGAGGCGGTGTTCGGATTTCAGCCGGCCCTAGCGTTCTCCGAGGCGCTCTCTCATCTGCCGGCGGTCAACGAGGTCCTGTTCTTCGGGTATTTTTCCTACTATCTGATTCTCACTACCGGTTTCTGGATCATGTTTCTACACGGTCGGGACGAGGCGGCGAGGCGCGCGGTGTTCATCACCATCACCTCATTCGCCCTCCTCTACGTCTGGTACGTGTTCTTCCCCGTGCAGGGGCCGAAGTACTTCTTCGAAAGCCTCAACAGGAGCTGGTACAGCGAGTTCGAAGGCTAC
>CAZVXU010000169.1:0-3545 GCA_964631585.1 uncultured Spirochaetaceae bacterium
CTCGAGCTCGAGAAGTTCCTTGTTGGACATGTTGAGGCCACCGAGGTGCCCGGTACCGTACTCCATGTCGAGACGTCCCTGCATGGCGCGCTTTATGGACTCCGACTGCTCGAGGATCTCCTTTTCCATGAAGTGGGCGAATCCGCCCTTCTCGATCTCCTCGAGCTCCCAGCTGATAAAGTCGACCTTCTTGTCGATCTCCCGGCTGCGGAGGTCGGTCGTCTTGTAGCTGTCGGGGGTGAGCTTCACGAGCTCGCCGTCCTCGATGTAGACCACCTGCTTGGTGTGCGCCACGAGCGCCGTCGCATCGGAGGCCAGAAACATCTCGCCGTCTCCGACCCCGAGCACCAGCGGCGAGCCGTTTCGCGCGCCGACGAGAACGTTGGGCTCGGAGGCGTGCATCGCCAGGATTCCGTAGGTGCCTTTCAAGAGGCGCACCGTCTGTCGTACGGCTGTCTCCAGATCCCCGTCGTAGAGACTTGCGATGAGATGGGCGATAACCTCCGAGTCCGTCTCGGTACGGAAGGTGTAGCCCTCCTCTTGCAGCTTTTCTTTGAGGGAGGTGAAGTTCTCGATGATGCCGTTGTGTACAATGGCGATCGTATTGGCCCCGTCGGTGTGCGGGTGGGCGTTTAAGTCGTTTACCTCCCCGTGGGTCGCCCAGCGGGTGTGCCCGATGCCCCAAATGCCGCCGAGATCCTCCGGCACGCGCTCGCGCAGGCGGAAGAGCTTGCCCTCACGCTTGTGAACGTGGAGTCCGGCGTCGTCCCCGACCGCGATGCCCGCCGAGTCGTATCCGCGGTACTCGAGTCTCTTGAGACCCTCAATCAGTATCGGGGCGGCCGGCTTGGGACCGCAGTATCCTATGATTCCACACATTTGTTTGCTCCTTCGAGGCGGTGCGGTGGCGTCCACAATTGGTGCGCTGCGGCCCCGTCGTTTGCCCGCGGCAGCGCTGTTGCCGGTCGGCTATGCCGTCATCCGCCCGCGGCGGCGCGGTTGCCGGCCGGCGGCGCCGTTACTCCGGCTCCGCCCTCGACTCCGACTCCGGCTCCGGGTCCTGCTCCGGGTCCTGCCCGCCTTTTTCGGCAATGGCGCCGAGGCGCCCCTCGTTTTTCAATCGGATCGCATTCTGTTTCACTGTACAAATGCCGCGATCGGTGAGACCGTCGATAATGCTCTGTACCGTCTGCGAGGGAATCTCCAGGTTGAGCGAGATTTCCTTCACCACCCGGTCGCGGGCCAACACCGGCTCACCGTCACGTTTGGAGATGAAGCGGTTGTAGAGGTCCAGGGCCACCAGGCTCTCCTCGTTCTTGCGGAAGAAGTACTGTATCTGCGCATTTGCCTCGGCCAGCCGGCGGGAGAGCTTGTCGATGACATTCATCGCGATCTTCGCGTTCTTCTCGATCATGCTCTGAAACCCCTGCCTGTCGAAGGCGAGGAGATAGGTGTCGGTGACGGCCGTTACCGTCGCGGTTCGTTCGATGCGGGAGACGATAGCCATCTCGCCGAAGAACTCCCCCTTGCCGAGCTCCGCAAGAACGTGGAGTTTGCCGTCGAACTCCTTGGAGATCCGCACCGTGCCACTCTGAATGATGTACATTCGCTCGCCGGGCTCGCCCTCGCGAAAGATCTCCGTTCCGGCACTGATCGTTTGCCCGTATTTCTCGTAGAGCACGTTCTCAGCCACAGATGATGTCCCTCCGTTGACAGCGATTATAGTAGGCGCTCGAAAACCCGTAAAGAAGATACAAGCGGCAGCTTGAAATCGACAGTATCTCCCGGTGAAAGGAGATGCATATGACCGAACATTTAACGCCCCGAGCCCGCAGAACCGGCGCCGCCCCCGCGGGCGCCGCCGCCACTTTGGCCGCCACTATCGCCACCCCTGTCGCCGCAGCCGCTGTGCTCGTCTTCGCCCTCGCAGGCTGCGCGCCCCTCGAGGACACCGTATACTTCGCCGACCAGGACTTCACGCCCCCGTCGATGGTCTCCATCGAGGCAACCGGCCCCACCACGATTGTAGCACGTTTCACCGAGGATACCACCGCGGAAACGGCCTACGCCTCCGCCGCGCTCGGGGAGGTGACCGCCCGCTCAGACGGCCCCGAGGTAACTTTCGAGATGGAGCGCGCCGGCGAGATCGGCCGCCCCTATCAGCTCGAGGCAGTCGTCGCCGATGCGGCGGGAAACACCATGAGCTTCGTGGAAACCGTATACGGCTTCAACCCCGATGTGCCCATCGTGCTCATAAACGAGCTCACCACCCAGGGCTCCGGCAACCACCCCGACGTGGTGGAGCTCAGGCTGCTCTCCGCCGGCAACCTCGGCGGGCTCTCCCTCTATGCCGGCGCCCCCGGCGAGCACGACGGCCGCCTCGTGTTCCCGGCCGTGGAGCTTCCCGCCGAATCATACGTGGTCGTCCACTTCAAACCCGAGGGCCTGCCCGAGGAACTCAACGAGCTCGAAGACCCCACCGCCTCCGGCGGCCTCGACGCCTCCGACACCGGATGGGACTTCTGGGTGCCCGACGGCTCGGGCATCTCCGGCAACAACGGCACCGTCAGTCTCTATGAGCAACCCGGCGGTCGCCTCATCGACGCCGTCGTTTACTCCAACCGCACCTCCGACTCCGACGAACGCTACCGCGGCTTCGGCAGCAAGAAGGCTCTGGCGATGGTAGATCGGGTGGCCGCGGACGGGGGCTGGGTGCCGGCCGGCGGGACGGCGGCGGGGACCGGAGCGCAGTCCGAGGGCGCGGCCCAACCCGCAGGGGGAGCCGCGGCCTCACCCGCCACCGCCGCGCCCCTCCTCGCCCCCGAGGACGCCGTAGACCCAGAGGACTCGACCGCCACCCGCTCCATCTCGCGAGGGTCGGACGGCGCGGATACCGACGCCAAGTCCGACTGGCACATCACGCCCACGAGCGGCTATACCTTCGGCGGAGCAAATACCGACGAGGTGTATGAGCCGTGAGCGGGTCGGGTTGCGGATTGGGTAGGATGAGAAGAGGGTGAACAGAGAAGTTGACCCAAAAACATGGTCACGTTATACTCAAGGTATGTCAAGAGTTACGATCCATGAAGCCAAAGCAAAACTCTCCGGCCTCATTGAAGAGGCGTTGTCCGGGGAAGACGTCATCATCATGCGCAGGAAGAAGCCACTCGCGCGCATCGTCCCGCTGCAGCCTGAGGAAGGGACACGAAGGATAGGCACCGCCCGAGGCCGCGTGGAAATCGCGGAGGACTTCGACGAGACTCCCGAGGGGTTTGAGAACTACGTCTGATGCGCGTCATACTCGACACCAATGTATTTCTATGGATCATTGGCGATGATCTGCGGCTCTCAGATAACGCTCGAAGCATCTTTCTCGATGACGAAACGGAAGCCTACGTTAGTATGGCGAGCGTGTGGGAGATGTTCATCAAAATCGGCACCGGCAAGCTGGTCGTCACGGAGAATCCGGCCACTTTCCTGCGGGAACAGTTCTCAGAAAACCTGATTTCACTCTTACCGATTCACTACGAGCATTGCGCGCGCGT
>CAZVXU010000169.1:3645-5688 GCA_964631585.1 uncultured Spirochaetaceae bacterium
GCCTCTATCACTTCCTGCTCGAAATTGTCGGTGGTTATCTCTACTTTCATGCGTTCGCGTTCCCCTTTCCCACAATATTGCGCGCGCGGGGCGGGAGGTCAAGGTCCGACCGCCGGGCGTCTTAGCACCGGGCGCGTCTTACCGCCGGGCCGCTCGTCAGCGGATGCCCCGGTAGAGCAGGATGTCGTCAATGTTTCGCCTGCTGTCGATGAAGGCAAGTATTATAATGTTTTCGGCAGTTACCGTGTATAGTGCCCGCCAGGAATCGATAACCACCTCGCGGTATTGGGTGATATTCTCTCGGCCCAATTCCGGGACGACGCGTCCCGACTCGGGGAACTGCTCGAGCCGGCGGATCTCTTCGTCCACGTTCGCAAGAAGTGAGCGGGCCGCACCCGCGGCGTCTCGTTCGAGCAGCCACGCGATCACCTCGCGCAGATCCTCGGCGGCACTCGCGGCCCAGACTATGTGCGTCATTCGCGGTGCTCGGGGCGCTCACCAACAGCTTCGGGAGCATTGATGTGCTCACTGAGCCGCCTCACGAGATCATCATGTTGTTCAGTGTGCCCGGTGCGAACATCATGTTCGGCCCTCTCGATGAGCTTTATCATCCCGAGGGCGTCGCGCATGTGCTGGTAGCTCTCCGGGTCAATCAGGACACCCCGTGCCTCGCCATTCTGCGTGATGACGATAGGGTCCTTCGTTTCATTGATCTGTCTGAGCATTTCAGCCGCGTTCGTCTTCACGAATGATACGGGACGTATATCGGTTTTCAGATTCAAGGCAAACCTCCAGTACGAATATGGTACTAAATAAGGACTGTTTAGCCAACGATGTGAAAGAGCGGGCCGCGCTGCAACGCAGCCGCGGCCCGCAAGACCAAAAACAACTACCGGAGGTCATGAGCCTACCTGCCCGCGACGAGACCATGCCGCCGGCCCCGTCACGTCGGTCCCTTGGGACCTAAAATGGAACGTCCGCGGTTTGCACCTCCTTTCCCTCAACCTGGGCATCCTGCTCTTCGAGCTGCTCCTCTTCGGAGTCCTTCTCGGAGTCCTTGCTGCGGTTGAAGTTTGGTTTGAACTCGACGTGTTCGCCGACGATCTTTACGCGCGAGCGGTTTTTGCCCTCGCTGTCGCTCCAGCGGTCCTGCTTCAGCCGCCCGACCACCCGCACGCCACGTCCCTTCGTGAGAAACTCGGCGCACCGCTGCGCGTTCTTCGCCCAGACTTCCACGTCGAAGAAGGAAACCTCCTTCTGCAGTTCCTCGTCCTGCCGGTAAAACCGGTTCGAAGCCACACTGAAATTGCACACGTCGGTGCCCTTCGGCGTTTGCGCGAGCACCGGATCCTTCGTAAGGTTTCCCTCGACGAGGATCGAGTTGAGACTGTTCATAACTTCCTCCTGGTGATGGGAAAATGCGGGCCCCCGCCTGCCCGACCCGCCCGCGGCCGGCTCACGCACACAGCCGGGGGCGGGGCCCGCGTACCCAATCTCCGTTATCACGCGCCGCCCGTTCCGGCGGCCCCGTTCACCCTCTGTTACGCGGAGTTTCGGGCTGCTGCTTCAACGTGGAGGAAAAAAAGTTAAGGGATTTTGTGTTATTCGGTCGGGACGTCGTGCCCCGCGGCATCGTCCTCCGGGGCGACGTCCTCGGAGGAACCGCTCAGAAGCGTGGTGCGAATCGCAAACGCCACCTCGTGCACCGCGTCCTCGTTCTTACCGAACAGCGGGATCGACCAGGAGAGCTCGAGGCTGGTGCGGTGGTTCCACACCTGTGGCGAAACCGAGATCGAGGGCGTCGCGGAGAAGAGAAAGCTGTCGGTGTTCTCGACCAGGATGTCGTCCACGATGGGAGCGGGCATGTAGCGGCTGTCGAGGTCCAGGCCCGCCCGCCAGCGGGTGCGCGGCACCTCTTGGAGAAGATAGATCGCACCGAGGGAGCCCGTGAGGCGGTAGCGGTAATAGATCGTATCGTAGGGCTCGGCGTCCTCGAGACCGGCTCGGACCAGGTTCAGATCGTAGTTGGCGAGGCTCTGCTCG
>CAZVXU010000170.1:0-5670 GCA_964631585.1 uncultured Spirochaetaceae bacterium
TCACCGCCTCTTCAGCTCCCCGATGACAGTCTTGAGATAGGCCGGCAGATCGGGCGGCCTGCGGGCGGAGATGATGTTGCCGTCTGCGACGACGGGCTCATTGACCCAGGTGGCGCCGGCGTTGGTCATGTCGTCCCTGATGCCGGGCGTGCTCGTCACGCGCTTTCCCTCGAGAATCCCGGCGGAAATGAGTACCCAGCCGGCGTGGCAGATTTCACAGATGAGCTTCCCGTCGGCGTTCATGGTCTTCACGATCGACTTGACCTCGTCAAAGCGGCGGAGCTTGTCCGGTGCCCAGCCTCCGGGGATGAGAATGGCGACGTACTCCGAAGGGTCGACGCTCCCGAAGTCGATCTCGGCCATGGCCGGGAGGCCCTTTTTGCCGGTGTAGGTCGTGGTCGCCTTCTCGCCGGCAACCTCCACAATCATGCCCTCCTCCTCGAGGCGGAGCTTGGGATACCAGAACTCGAGATCGTCGAAATCGTAATGCACGATTGAGAGTGCCTTCTTGCCGTTGAGATCCATGATGCGTTCCTCCTTCTCCCAATATAGAACCGTACCCGAGTGTCGGGCCAGTGGTGGCGGAAGCTGCCGGCTGCAGACCCCGACGTTGCGGCTCGGGCGCGCTACACTTGAGGTGCGGGGAACCAAAGGGAGGACACCGGACAATGGCTGATAAGAAGTTGCCGGAACAGGGAGAAACGCGAAAGGAGCTCGAGGCGCTCCTCGACAAGCTCGACGAGGAGTCGCTTCAGTTTCTGAAACAGCAGGCGGAGATTCTGATCTACTCGGGTGAGCTCGAGGAAGCCCGAAAAAAGGCGGCCGAGGCCGCCCGCAATATCAATCGGGTTCAGAAGCAACGGCGACGCGATTCCCGGACGGACGCCGAGGCGGCCAAAGACGCCGAGACCGGCAAAGCCGGGTCCGACGAAGCGGGTGCGCCGGATGCCGAAGAGGCCACCCCGCCCGAGCCGCCGGTCAGCATCACCCGCCGAAGCGAGACCTCGTTCCTCATCAAGGTGACCGGCACGCGCGTGTTCTTCAACCGGCAGGAGATGCGAGAGCTCACGCGCATAGCGCACGCCGCAGGCGACGCCGCCGACGGGGCGCGACGACTGCACCGCTGGTTCGCGCGGGAGCGCAGCGACTTTCTCAAGGACACCGGCACCGCGCGCGCGGGCGACCCGCGGCTTCAGGAGTTGTGGTCGGTCATCGTGTCGACTTACAAAGCCGACTGATCGAGCGCCGTTAGCCATCGCCCTTTGCCGAGGATCCAGAAGCCGGCCGCCGCTGTGACCACGTTCGACACGACCATGGAGATCCACACCCCGAGCGGACCGATGCCGACGGCGACCGCAAGGAGGTAGGCAACCGGCACGCGCAGCCCCCACAGGCGCGCGATGTTGAGGTACATCACCGGCTTCGTGTCGCCGCCGCCCTGAAACGCGCCGTTTGCGACGGTGAACATCGCGAAGGGGATAACCGAGATCGAGACGACGCGGAACATGACGGCTCCGACCTCCACCACGGCCGCATCGTCGACGAAGAATCGCACCACGGCGTTCCCGAAGAAGAACGTGAGAATCATTCCCATGCTGATGAAGACGAGAATCGTCAGCACCGACTGCCGCAGCACCGTTTTCGCCTGCTCGGGACGGCCCGCGCCGATGCTCTGCCCTACGAGCGTCGCGGTGGCGCGGGAGAAGCCGATGACCGGCATGTTGAAGAGCCCGATGATGCGCGTGCCCACGCCGAAGGCGGCGATGACGGCGGTGCCGAAGCCGTTCACGATGCCCTGAAGGACCACGAAGCCGAGCCCTGAAAGGCCCTGTCCGACGGAAATCGGCGCACCGACCCGGAAGAAGAGCCTCACTGCGGCCGGCTTCGGGATGAGGTTCCGCAGTTTCAGGTGGAGTCCGTACCCGCCGTGCAGGAGGATAGCGAGGGCCACCGCCGAACCTACGCTGCGGCTGAGCACCGTCGCCACAGCGGCGCCCGCCACTTCCATGCGCGGCAGGGGCCCCACCCCGAAGATCAGAAGCGGATCGAGGGCGATATTGAGCACGATGGTGCCGGCCTGGATGAGGAGCGGTGTCATGCTGTCGCCGATACCCTGCATTGCCGCCTGCATCACGAAGAACAGAAACATGAAGGGCAGGCCGGCGAAGATGATGCGAAGGTACTGCTGCGTCTGCGGGAACGCATCCGGCGGCACCTGCAGCAGCGCGAGTAGCGCCGGGATCAGTACGCCGCCGCCGAGAGAGATGATGACGGAGAAACCGAGAAGCGAGCTCGTGGTCTGGCCGAGGTAAAAGTCGACCTTCTCCTGATCTCCGCGGCCCTTGGACTGGGAGATGAGCGTTTGGCCGGCGGTCGCGAGTCCGGCGCCGACCACCACGATGAGCATGACGATGTTGAACGAGATCGCCACCGCCGAGACCGCCTCCCGTCCCACGCGTCCGAGGAAGAAGGCGTCGGCGAGGTTGTAGAGCATCTGGAAGACGTTGGCGAGCATGATGGGAGTCGCGAGGCGGATGAGGGTGGCGTAGAGCTCGCGGGGATTGGTGATCTCGGATGCGGGTGTGCTCATTGATGTGAAACCGGGTGCTTAGCCTACCGCCAATCGGCATCTGTGTCACCAGCCGGAGCGCCCCGGTCGTGGCCTTCATCCCGGCCCCGAGGGCGGCTGTGATCCGGTTGTCGCCTGCCCGCCGATATCCTATTATTGGCGTAAGCTTTGGGAGCCAGGGCCTTCTATGTCGAATGGAGTTGCAGCATGAAAGTTGGAGTTCTGAAAGAGCGCCTCGACGGAGAGCGGCGTGTCGCTCTCGTGCCGGCGCACGTGGCGTCGCTCGAGAAGCTCGGCGCCGAGGTGATGGTCGAGCGGGGAGCCGGTGAGGCCGCGGGGTTTTCCGATGAGGCCTACAGCGAGAAGGGCGCCACGGTCGTCGACCGCTCGCAGGTGCTCGCCGACGCGGACGCGATCCTGACGGTGAGGACGGCCGGCGCCGACCCCGAGGGGTTCGCCGGGGATGCGAGCTCGATGAAGGAGGGGCAGATTTTCATCGGCTACGCCGAGCCCTACGCCCCGAGCGACGCCTTCAAGCAGGCGGTCGACCGCAAAGTATCGGTCTTTTCGATGGAGCTCATGCCGCGCATCACCCGTGCGCAGAGCATGGACTCCCTCTCCTCCATGGCCAGTCTCGCCGGCTACAAGGCGGTGCTGCTTGCCGCCAACGAGCTTCCGAAGATGTTCCCGATGATGATGACCGCGGCAGGTACGATCGTCGCCGCGCGTGCCTTCATCGTGGGCGTCGGCGTTGCGGGGCTGCAGGCCATCGCCACGGCAAAGCGCCTCGGCGCGGTGGTCAGCGCCTATGACATCCGGCCTGCCGTCAAGGATCAGGTGAAGAGCCTCGGCGCGAGGTTCGTGGAGCTCGAGCTCGACACCGGCGATTCGGAGGGCTCCGGCGGCTACGCCAAGGAAATGGACGAGGACTTCTACAAGAAGCAGCGCGAGAAGATGCTCGAGGTGATCGCCGAGAGTGATGTGGTGATAACGACGGCGAACATTCCCGGCAAGAAGGCGCCCACCCTCGTCACCGAGGAGATGGTGAAGGCGATGCCCACCGGGGCGGTGCTCGTGGACTTGGCCGCCGAGCGCGGCGGGAACTGCGAGCTCACCGAGTCGGGGAAGACGGTCGTGAAGCACGACGTGACCATCATGGGCCCTGAGAACATCCCGGCGATGCTCGCCGAGAATGCGAGCACGCTCTACTCGAAAAACGTCACGTCCTTCTTCGCGACGATGGTCAAAGAGGGGCGTATCGACATCGACTATGAAGACGAGATCATCTCCTCGACCATGGTGACCCGCGACGGCACGGTGCCCAACGACGATCTCAAAGAGCGACTGGGACTCTAGGAGGCTACACGCATGGACGCAGCTCTATCCTTTGTAAACATACTGACGGTCTTCGTACTGGCCGTCTTCGTCGGCTTCGAGGTCATCACCAAGGTGCCGCCCATCCTGCACACGCCGCTCATGTCCGGCTCGAATGCCATCTCCGGGATTACGGTGATCGGTGCGCTGCTCGCGGTCGGTAGCGGGCAGGAGACCCTTACGGTGGTGCTCGGCCTGGCGGCCCTCATCTTCGCCACCATCAACGTGGTCGGCGGGTTCCTGGTGACCCATCGCATGCTCAGCAAGTTCAGGAAGAAGGACTAGGCCATGACTACAGCCGTACTCGTCAATCTCGCCTATCTCGTGGCAGCGATACTTTTCATCTTCGGGCTCAAGGGCCTCACACATCCGAAGAGCGCGGTGCGGGGCAACCTCATGGGCGCCGTCGGTATGCTCATCGCCATCGTGGTTACCCTGCTCAACGAGCAGATCCTGAGCTACGGACTGATCGTGACGGGGCTGGTGGTGGGCGCCGCCATCGGCATCATCCTCGCGCTCTCCATCAAGATGACCGCCATGCCGCAGCTCGTCGGGCTCTTTAACGGGTTCGGCGGTATCGCCTCGGCGCTGGTTGCCGGCGCAGTCCTCTTGCAGGTGATGATGAGCGCCGCCGGCGCCGGTGTGGTGGAGGCAGGCCTTCAGTTCACCATCGCCACGGTGGCCTCCGGGCTCATCGGTGCGGTGACGTTCGTCGGGAGTCTTATCGCCTTCGGGAAGCTCCAGGGCATCGTGACGGAGAAGCCGGTGCGCTATCCGGGCGAGCAGGTGGTGAAAGTGCTCATTCTCCTGGCGGCCCTCGCGGTCGGCGTGTATCTGGTGATGAATCCGGCGCTCACCGAGTACTACTGGATCCTCGTCGCCCTCGGTGCGCTCCTCGGTATCGCCCTCGTCATCCCCATCGGCGGCGCGGATATGCCCATCGTCATTGCGCTTCTGAACTCCTACTCAGGGCTTGCCGCGGCGGCGACCGGATTCGTGCTCTCCAACAACATCCTCATCATCTCCGGCTCCCTCGTCGGCGCCTCGGGCATCATTCTCACGACCATCATGTGTAAGGCGATGAATCGCTCTCTTGCCAACGTGCTGTTCGGCGGCGTCGGCGCGGTACAGAAATCGGCCCAGCTGGATGATATCTACGAGGGCAAGATCAAGCAGACCTCCGCGGACGAGGTCGCGATGATCCTCAAGACCGCCCAACGCGTGGTGATCGTTCCCGGCTACGGCATGGCCGTGGCGCGCGCGCAGACCCCGGTGCGCATGCTTACCGAGTCGATGGAGGCCGACGGCATCGAGGTCGAGTTCGGCATCCACCCCGTGGCCGGGCGCATGCCGGGGCACATGAACGTGCTCCTCGCCGAGGAGGATATCTCCTACGACAAGCTCCGCGAGATGGACCAGATAAACCCCAGTTTCCCGCAGACCGACGTAACCATCGTGCTCGGCGCAAACGACGTGGTAAACCCCCAGGCGCGCGAGGCCGCGGACAGCCCCATCGCCGGGATGCCCATCCTCAACGTCGACAAATCTCGCACCGTGGTCGTGATAAAGCGCAGCCTCAGCCCCGGCTTCGCGGGCATTCCCAACCCGCTGTTTGCCGCGGACAACACGCTGATGCTCTTTGGTGACGGCAAGAAGGTGATGGAGGAGCTGGTGGCGGAGTATAAGGAGGCCTGAGCCGCGGGCGGCCCCTTGGGGGCGGCGGTCCG
>CAZVXU010000171.1:0-5597 GCA_964631585.1 uncultured Spirochaetaceae bacterium
TCACGGTGTAACCGTCGAGCTTCTCGGCGAGGCGCAGTCGCCTGTTCTGCAGTTTCTCGGATCGTCGATCGTCCTGCTCGGCCAGTCTTCGATCGACACGAGCGATTGAGACCTGGAGGCTTTCGATTTTCTGTTTGGTGACGAGAAGCTTGCGAGCGATGATGAAGTCCGAGCCTACCACGATGCGGGTGGCGACTTCGGCGCGGTTGCCGATCTCATCGGCGCTCACCCCGTGCGCGGTGCGAACCTCCCCGCCCACGATCTTTCCGTGCTGCCCCATTACCAGGCGGTCGAGGCACATGATGCGGGCATTGTAGCAGAAGCTCTCCACGAACACGCTCGACTTCGACTCCACGGTGCAGCTTTCGACAAACTTCCCGCGCACCTTGCCACGACAGCGCACGAGCGCCCGCCGTCTCCCGATAATGCCCCCTGCTGCCGCGAGTCCGCCGCGGCAGAAAACCTCGTGGGCATCCAACGTCTCCTTCGCCTGCAGATCGCCGCCGACCCAGAGGCGGAAGCCGTCCGCAACGGTGCCGCTCAGGGCGAGGTTCCCGGGAAAGGATATGTCGCCGGTGGAGTTATCCACGTCGCAGCTGAGGGCAAGATCGCGCTCCACGACGAGCTCGCCCTTTGAGATGCGAAGGAGTCCGCTCTTTGCGGCCACGATGCGGTCTCCCTGCAGACGCGTGTTGCGCCCGGCGGCGAGAGACTCAACGGGAGCCTCCTCAAAGGGAACGGCATCACCTCGCACATTGGTGCCGCCGGCGCCCGGGCGCCCGCTCTCGAGTACGGCAACGGTCTGCCCGCCATAAACAACCGGCAACGTGTGAGCCTGATGCAGGGCGGCCGCAGGATCGACGGACGCCTGGTCGATGAGCTCTCGAATGGCTGAAAACGAGGGATGAAGCCTGAAATGATTGCGAACGCGCGCAACCGGCGGCGTGCCGCGTGCAATGACGACCTCACCGGGCCGTTCTGCGCCGGGGACATGGGAGCAGCACTCCTCGACGGCCGCATCGATCGCCTGCCAGTCGATGCCGTGTGTAACACCCTCCCGCAGGAGGAGCTGCTCGATATAGCCGCGGGTCACCGGGCGGCCGTCCGGTGAGGCGGGCGTGAGCAGGGCGCGGGCGCTCATCACGTCCTCATCGATGGTGATCTCGGCCCGGCCGTCGCCGCGAATCGCGGGACCGGTCTCCGGTGCCCGGATGCTCTCTCCGCTCATATCTGGCTCACTCATAATGCTAAAATGATTTTAAAGCCAAATTTCTTTAATTTCAAGGAAGACCGCTCCGTCGGTGCCTATGCGAGCCCGGGGAACTTCGGCTACACTTCCCGTACGCAATTCTGTTTCTTCCGGAGACACACGTGGGCATACTTCAGATTCGCAATCTTTCCCTGACGCTCGGGGGGCATGAGATCCTCAGGGACCTCGACCTCGACTTATGGGAGGGACATATTCACGCCCTTGTCGGGCCGAACGGCGCCGGCAAGTCCACCCTTGCCGCAGTCATCATGGGGCTCGAGGGCTTTCGAGAGCACACCGGCGATATCTTCCTGCGCGGGGAGTCGATTCGGGATCTCCCCGTCGATGAGCGCGCCCGGCGCGGCATAACCCTCGCATGGCAGGAACCCGCTCGCTTCGAGGGCCTCCCCGTGCACAAGTTCATTCTCGCCGGGGCGAAGGAGAAAACCGCCGCCGAGCTCACTCGCGTGCTCGAGATGGTCGGCCTCGACCCCGAGCGCTACCGGCGCCGGGCGGTGGACACCAGTCTATCCGGTGGCGAGCGCAAACGTATCGAGCTTGCCTCCATCCTCGCAATGAGACCGTCGGTCATGCTGATGGACGAGCCGGACTCCGGGGTGGACATCGATGCCCTCGCCTACATTTTCGAGGTGATCCGCGAGATGAAAGATGAGGGCATCACGGTGATCCTCATCACCCACTCCGGCGAGGTGGTGAAGCACGCCGACCACGGGTTTCTGCTGTGCGACGGACACATCGTCGAGAAGGGCCTGCCGCAGAAGATTTTCTCTTACTTCGAGGGATCCTGCGCGAGCTGCGATCATCCGAACGAGCCGCCGGAGGACAGCGAGGAGGCCGTGCAATGAGCTCAGACGCAGTACTCAACGAACTCCTCGACGCGATCAAGATGCCATTCTTCCCCCACGACGGGAAAACCGCCTTCGTGGGCATAAACGCAAATCAGGTGCTCGAATCGACTCTGGTCCCGGGACTTCATATCGATTCCGAAGAGCTCGAGGACGGCATCCGGGCGCAGATCCGCGTGGACGCGGGCACGACGCTCGAAAAACCGGTGCATCTGTGCTTCGGTATGGTCGGCGAGTCGGGCGTGCAGCGCATCAACCTCGATATCGACATCGGGGAGGATGCGACCGCTCAGTTCATGGCGCACTGCGTCTTTCCAAAGGCCGTCGACATCCAGCACATCATGGACGCCGATATCAACGTGGGCGCCCGTGCCACCTACGTGTACTTCGAACGACACATCCACGGCAGGGACGGAGGTGTAACGGTGAAGCCCACCGCGCGCGTGCACGTAGCCGAGGACGCCCGGTTCTCCACCGAGTTCGAGCTGATCCGCGGCCGGGTCGGCGTGATAGACATCGACTACGAGACGAAGGTGGAGGCGAGGGGCGTGCTGGAGATGACTGCCCGCATCTCGGGCCGAGGCGACGACCGCATAACCATCCGCGAGACGGGTGATCTCCTCGGCGAAGAGGCGCGGGGTGTGCTCACCTCACACATAGCGCTGCGCGAGGATGCCTACGCGGAGGTCTACAACGACCTCCGGGCCCGCGCTCCGCACGCCCGCGGACACGTCGACTGTACCGAGATCGTCCAGGACAGGGCCGTCGCCCGGGCCGTCCCCATCGTGCAGGTCGACCACCCGCAGGCCCACGTGACCCATGAGGCAGCGATCGGCTCGGTCGATTCCAAGCAGCTCCAGACACTGATGTCCCGCGGCCTCTCGGAGGACGACGCAACCGAGATGATCATCGACGGACTGCTGAGCTGAGCGGCTCGCCCCGCGGCCGTCCCCTCACGGCAGGATCGTGGGAAAGGCTGAGATGGGTCTTGACCATGCAGGTGCCGACTGAGTTGACCTCCGGGCTGTAGGTCACGCCGTCGGCGCCTTCATACGTCCCCTTGCCGCTCCATCGATTCATCTATAGGTTGAGAGGATATTACTTGAGGGGACGCGCTCGATGCGTCCCCGCGGCCGTGCCGCCCCAAGGAGGCACCCATGCGCGGACTGGTTCTCAATTACGTAAACATGCCCAAGTTTCTCAAGAAGCCCATGTGGCGCGTGTGGCACAACTGGATTATCTCACGCGACAAAGGTGAGGTCGCACTTCGGTTCATGAACTACGGATACGCACCGCTCGACGGCGACGGCACGACCATCGACCTTGCCGCCCGCGACGAGTCGGAGCGCTTTGGCGCACAACTCTATCATTTCGCCGCGTCCCACACCGGCATTTCGGGAAAGGACGTCCTCGAGGTCGGTTGCGGTCGCGGTGGCGGCGCCTCGTATCTCGCGCGTTATCACGAGCCTCGCTCTTACGTGGGACTCGATCTCTCGGAAAAGGGCATTCAGTTCTGCAATGCCCACTATAGCACACCGAACCTGCGCTTCGTGCGGGGCTCGGCGGAGTCCCTTCCCTTCGAGGACGAGCAGTTCGACGCCCTGGTCAACGTGGAGTCCTCTCGCGCCTACAACGACATCGAAGGCTTCTTCGCGGAGGCCTACCGGGTCCTCAGACCCGGCGGGGCCTTCCTTCTGACCGACATGCGGCTGCGCGACGACGTCGAGCTTCTCGACCGGCAGGTGAGAGCCGCCGGTTTCCGCGTCGATGCTTACCACAACATCACCGACAACGTCGTCCGCTCTCTCGACATAGACGACGAGCGCCGCCGTCACCTCATGCGCAAGAAGATTCCGAAGCCCGTCATCAAGATGTTCGGCGAGTTCGCAGGAGTGCGCGGCTCGGGGCGCTACGCCTCCTTCGCGAGCGGCACCATGCAGTACGTGAGCTACCTGCTGACGAAGCCCGAGGCCTCATAAGGCGGCGCGCGCCGCGCCGAGGGGGACGGAGGACGGTATGCTGCGCGCGCTCGATATCGCCTTTGTCGTGTTCCACACCGCTCTCGTGGTATTCAACCTTGCAGGCTGGGCCGTGCCACGGCTGAGGCGGGCAAATCTCGTCACGCTGGGGCTTACCGGACTCAGCTGGGGCGGTCTGGGCTTCTTCTACGGCTTTGGCTACTGCCCGTTCACCGACTGGCACTGGATGGTTCTTCGCAGGCTCGGAGAAACCGGCTTGCCGAGAAGCTACATCCAGTATCTCCTCATCCGGCTCTTCGGCCTGCGGGTCGATGCCGGCGTGGTGGATACGGTCGTGCTCCTCTCCTTCCTCGCCGCCCTCGGTGTATCGCTCACGCTCAATATCAGGGACCTGCGAACACGGCGAGACCGATAACCGCAATTCCCCCGAGTGCGTTCGCGCGCCGCTGTCGGGGTAGCCGAGTGGCTTCCCCGGCTATATTTTTAGAAGGAATGATGAGGCCACGCTCCATCGCCACACTGCTTACCCTTATCGCCTTCATCGCACTCACCTCAGCCGGTGTGCGCACCGACGAGGCCGCACGCGAACCGCCGCCCGCCCCGCCACCGCAGGGCGCGGACGGCTCGATCGAGCCCGAAATCGCCCCTATCCGGGCAAATCCGCTGCCGCCGGCGGCAGCGGCACCCGGGGCGGCGGAAATCAACGCTATCACCACGGCCTACCCTGATCGTATCGAGGACCGCTCTTTCCGCGATGGGGAGTGGGCAGTGCGCATTGACGGGCGATGGTATTACTGGGAAGAGGGTCGCCTGCTGACCGCCGACCTCCGTCCCCGATCAGAGGAGTTCACGCCTCTTCGCTTCTACCGCTACTACCGCGGTCCCCTGCGCATCCGCGAGGTCGGCCCCGAGTTCGCTGAGCGCCTGCGGAACATCCTTGCCGAGCGGGAGGCCGACCCGCCGGTTCGCCATCCGGGTTTCCAGGACGCCCTCTACGGTGTTTCGAGCCGCGCCGAGGCGGAAAGTACGATGGTGGAGGTGTCGTTTCTCGGCCGGCGCACTCGGGTGCATCCGGTTGCCGTTGAAGCGCTGCGACGCGTGGAGAGAGAGGTGCGACAGGCGGCATCGCGGGACCCGGACGTGGCGGAGTTTGTCGGAGGTCTGAACGCGGTGGAGGGATTCCACTGGCGAAACATCGCAGGCACGAGGGCGCGCAGCTTTCACAGCTACGGCGTAGCCGTCGACCTGATTCCCGGATACTACGGCGGGGACTTCGGCTACTGGCGATGGGCGGCGGAAGCCGGCGTGGAGGACTGGTGGGCCCTCGGCGAGGAGGACCGCTTCATGATCCCCCAGCCGATCGTCGACGCCTTCGAGCGAAACGGATTCGTGTGGGGCGGCAAGTGGCTCTTCTTCGATCCTATCCACTTCGAGTACCGCCCCGAGGTGTTTCTGCTGAGCCCCGAAGCCACCGAGTAATACCGCTCATGAGACGCAAGCCGG
>CAZVXU010000172.1:0-1594 GCA_964631585.1 uncultured Spirochaetaceae bacterium
GCGAGAATCCTCACCTCGATGTCCATGAGGTCGCTCTCGCTCTCGATGAATCCCATCTCAACGTCGAGGGAGACGTACTCGTTGAGGTGGCGCGGGGTGTCGTGCTTCTCCGCCCGGTAGGCGGTGCCGATCTCGAAGACACGCTCGAGCCCCGAAGCGACCATCGCCTGCTTGTAGAACTGCGGCGACTGCGCGAGGTAGACCGAATCCTCGAAGTACTGCACCTCGAAGAGCCCGGTGCCGCCCTCTGTGCCGGTGCCGATGAGCTTGGAAGTCTTGATCTCGGTGAAGTCCTCGCGTCGCATGAACTCGCCGAACGCCCGTATGATTTCCGACTGCACGTGGAAGATGTGGCGGACCTTCGGATTCCGGAGCGAGACAAGGCGATGATCGAGGAGGGCGTCGAGGCTCACCTCGTCGAGGTTGCCGTTTACAGAAAGGGGAAGATCGGGCTCGGCGCGGGCGAGGAGCTTCGTTTCTGCGGCGCGAACCTCGAAACCGCCGGGGGCCTTCTCGTTCGCAGCGCAGGCGCCGCTGACCTCGATCACCGACTCGAGGGTCTGCTCCACCTTCCCCTCGTAGACGATCTGCACGATCCCGCTTCGGTCGCGAAGCACTACGAAGGACACCGAGCCGAGCTCTCGGATGCGATGCACCCACCCGGCAACCGTTATCGTCTGCCCCTCGTGAGCGGGGACATCCCGCGCAAGCACTCTCATAGTCTTTCCTCCATGCGGCGTAGCACCTCTTCGTGGTCGGTTGCGGTCACGAGCGCGGTCACCAGGCGCGTGAACACCGACTCGGTAGTGAGAGTTCCCATCGGAATGGCGCCCTCCTTCCACAGCTCGTGGCTCGTGACATACTCCGAGAAGTCGACCGCGCCCTCCTGCTGCGAGGTGCAGAAGAACACCACACCGCGTTCCTGACCGTGCTCGAAGGCCTTCTTCAGCGAGTATGGCGTCTCGCGCAGGCTCGCCGTGCCGGTATCGTAGAGCTCGAGGATGAAATAGCGGATGCCTGCGTTGATGAGGGCAACGAGGCTCTCGCCCTGCATGCCCGGGAACACCCGGGCGACATAGACTGATCGAATGGCGCTCTCGAATCGCTCGATGAGCTCCTCGACGGGCATCTCCCCGCCGGCCCCGGTGCTCACCGGATGCCCGGCAAACACCGGCTCGTTGAGATTCCAGTTCCTGAATCGTCCCAAGCCCTCGGCGTCGGTGAGGCGCTCGAACTTGAGGTTGATGGGCGAGTAGTCGTCGGTGTCGAAGACGACGTGGACGCCGGGGTCATTGCCTGTCGCCTTCCGCACGGCGGCCTTGAGGTTTCGCACCGCCTCGGAGTCTTCCTGCATTCGCTCCTCCTGCGCCTCCCAGGGCACCGCCGCGGCGGTGAGGACGATGGGGACGGAGGTGTCGGCGAAAAACCAGTAGAGGAGCGACGCCGTGTAAGACAGGGTATCGGTGCCGTGGGCGATGACGATTCCCGAGGCGTTGCCCTCGGCCAGCCGCGAAGCCACGGTGCTCACCAGCGTCGCCCAGTCCGCCGGCGTGATCTCCTCGCTCAGGAACGCGCCGAGCTGCACCTCCTCGAA
>CAZVXU010000172.1:1694-5514 GCA_964631585.1 uncultured Spirochaetaceae bacterium
ATGGTGTCGGGGTCCTTGTCCTCACGGAAGACCGCTTTGAGGGTCTGCTTGGCGATCTTGCCGTGGATGCGATGCTCGGCGAGGAGCATGAGAAGTGAGGCAAAGCGCTCGGGCGTGAGCGGGCTCATCACGAGCTCGGTGCCCTCGCGATTGAGCTCCTTCTGCACGTCGGTCTGCAGCCACGACGACGCCGAGAGCGGATCCGCGCCGAGACGCACCGCCTCCTCGAAGTAGTCGGCGACTGGCCGCTCCTCGCAGATGAAGTCCGCCTGCGAGGATGAAAGCCCGTACTCCTGCACAAGGCGCTCGCGTCGGGCGACGGGGAGCTCGACGAGGCCGTCCTCCACCCGCGCGAGGAACTCCGGTGTGGCATGGAAGGGCGGCAGGTCGGGCTCGGGGAAGTAGCGGTAGTCGTTTGCGCTCTCTTTGACACGCATCGTCTCGGTGACGTCGCGGTTCTCGTTCCACAGCCGCGTTTCCTGCACGATGCTTCCGCTTCGCTCGAGGATCTCCTCCTGCCGCGATATCTCGTAGGAGAGCGCCTTGCGCACGAAGCGGGGGGAGTTCATGTTCTTGATCTCGACCTTCTCGCCGAGCCCCTTCCCGCGCAGGTTGATGCTCACATTCGCATCACAGCGCATCGAGCCCTCTTCCATGTTTCCGTCGCACACCCCGAGGTAGCGCACGATGCGGCGAAGCTCGTGAAGCAGCACCTCGGCCTCTTCACCGATCTCCATATCGGGCTCGGTGACGATTTCGAGCAGCGGCGTGCCCGTGCGGTTGTAATCGACGAGCGAGATGTCGCCGGCGTGGATCATCTTGCCGGCGTCCTCCTCGAGGTGCACCTCGTGGATGCGCACCCGCTTCTTGTTGCGGTGAAACTCGAGGTCGATGTGGCCGTTGCGTCCGAGGGGCTCGCGAAACTGGCTTATCTGATAGTTCTTCGGGAGGTCGGGGTAGAAGTAGTTCTTCCGGTCGAAGATGCTCACCGGCGCGAGCTCGCAGTTGAGTGCACGCGCGACGAGGTAGCCCATGCGGATGGCTTCCTCGTTCAGGGTGGGAAGCGTCCCGGGATAACCCATACAGACCGGACAGACGTTGGTGTTCGGCTCCTCGCCGAAGCTCGTGCGACAGGAGCAAAAAACCTTGGTCTCTGTGAGAAGCTGCACGTGGATCTCGAGGCCGACGAATGATTGATACATCACGCACCACCCTTGCCGGCGCCGCGGCCGGCATCGCGCCCGCCGGTCGCGGCGGTGGCCGATCCTCCGCCTGCCGTCTGCCCCCCGGCGGCCGTCTCGGGAAAGGGCGTGAAGCCCTCGGGGCGCGCCGGCGGCGAGGCCGCCTCGAAGTCTTCGGCCGCCCGGAAGAGCCGCTCCTCGCCGAAGGCCGGCGCCATGAGCTGCACCGCCGCGGGAAGCCCTTCTTCGAGTCCGGTCGGCACCGATATTGCGGGAATCCCCGCGAGATTCGCAGTCGCGGTAAACTGGTCGGCGAGCTTCTGCTGGAAGGGGTCCATCGCGCCCTCTCCGCGGGGGAAGGCCTGGGTGGGAAACACCGGTGTCATGATGAGGTCTACCTCGTCGAAGACGCGCGCGAGATCACGACGAATGGCCGTTCGGATCTTCTGCGCACGCAGGTAGTACTCGTCCTGAAAGCCCGAGCGAAGCACGTAGGTGCCGACGAGAATGCGGAGTTTCACCTCCGAGCCGAAGCCCTCTTCGCGGCTTCTGCGCACGAGCTCCTGCGGATTCTCCGCATAATCGGGCCGATGCCCGTAGCGCACACCGTTGAAGCGGGCGAGATTCGCGCTCGCCTCGGCGGTAGCAATCGTATAGTAGACCGGCACCACGTACTCGAGGGTGGGAAGCTCGATCTCCACGATTTCATACCCGAGCTCCGCATAGCGCTCACGGGCCGCGGCGAACGCGCGCGCCACCGCCGGATCGACGTCGGGCAGGGTGGAGAGCACGCCGATCCGCCCGGCAGAACCGTCCGTGTCGGCACCCGCATTCGTGTCGGCATACCCATCGGCGCCTGCCGCAGTCGTCTCGCCGGCCGGATAGGCCACCGAGGAGTGATCCCGCGCATCCTCCCCGCGCATCGCCTGAAACACATCCCGGCACAGCGCCGTGCTCTCCGCCACAACGCCGATTACTTCAAGAGAGGAGGCATAGGCAACGAGGCCGTAGCGGGAAACCGTGCCGTAGGTCGGCTTGAGGCCGTACACACCGCAGAAGGCGGCGGGCTGTCGTATCGAGCCACCGGTGTCGGAGCCGAGGGCGAACGGCACGAGTCCCGCCGCGACTGCCGCCGCAGAGCCGCCGCTCGAGCCGCCGGGAACCCGGGATGCATCCCATGGGTTCACGGTGGTCCCGAGCGCGGAGTTCGCCGTGGAGGAACCCATGCCGAACTCGTCGAGATTGGTTTTCCCCACGACCGTGGCGCCCGCGCCCTCGAGTCGTGCGACCGCGGTTGCCGAGTACGGACTGCGCACCGTCTCGAGCATGTGCGAGCCGCAGGTGAGGTTCATGCCTTCGACCGCGATGTTGTCTTTAACGCCAAAGGGAAGGCCGGAGAGCGGCCCGTCGCTGCCGGCGGCAGCGGTAAGCCGTCCGGGGTCAAAGGCGAGAAAGGCGCCGAGATCCTTGTCCACCCGGCGGACATAGTTCCCGTAGGCGGCGATCTGCTCGGTCGTAGCTACACTCTTCTTCCAGGCTTCTGTCATGAGTACTCCAGCGAGCTGCCGGGTGTCTGCCGTCTGCCCGCGCCTTGCGTGTTTAGAGGACGTTCGGAACGAGGATGAATCGGTCCTCTACCTCGGGGGCGTTATCGAGAAGCGCCTCACGATCGACCGCATCGTTCGGCTGGTCCGAGCGCAGCCGGTTCTTGTCGAGAAGTACGTGGGTGGTTGGTTCGAGATCGGAGACGTCGACGGACTGCATGAGAGAGAAATACTCCACAACCCGCGACACCGCCGCGCCGAGCGATTCCAGCTCGTCGTCGTTCAGTTCGAGATGGGCCAGTTCTGCGGTAACCTCGAGCTCTCTCCTGTCCATGGTCTTCCGAATATTGCATTCCAGACCAGTGGTGTCAAGGCAGCGAATTTGACCCGGAACGCTGCGTGGAGTATCTTCCTCAAGCCAAATTCCGAGCGTAGAAACAAATATCGTTTGACTACTATATGACGGGTGGTACAATTGGACAGCACTGACATGGCACAGAGCGCCCGCGTGGCAAAAAAAGAATTCCCGACAATCCACTTCTACGATCAGGACTTCGTCGACCTGTATAACCAGACGTGGGCGTGGATTCAGGATGCATGGGGCAAGGGAACGCAGAAGAACGGACTACAGAACAGGTTCTTCAACTACCCCGACAACGAGACGTTAAACCAGTTCGAGACCATTTTCTCGACGTTTTTCCTGGTTTACAGTAACCGCGTTTTTCCCGCGGCCCCGCAGCTGGACAATTTCTATAACAAGCAGGAAGAGTCCGGCGCGATTCGGGCAGACTATTCCGTGCAGGACGGAAAGCCGGTACTCACGCCGGAGAACCCCGAGGGCGTGAACCCCCCGCTGTTCTCCTGGGCTGAGTACAACATGTACCATAAGATCGGAAACAAGAAGCGCATCCGCGAGGTGCTGCCAATCCTGGAGCGCTACTGGAACTGGCTCGAAGCAACCTTCAAGCACGAGAACGGCCTGTACTCGGTGCCAATCGCCGCGACGCTCATGCACAACAGCCCACGCGACAACGTGGTATATCCTGTGGACTTCAACACCCAGCAGGCGATCAACGCGCTCTACATGTCGGAGCT
>CAZVXU010000173.1:0-5470 GCA_964631585.1 uncultured Spirochaetaceae bacterium
ACACCCTGCACGTAGTCCTGGAAGAACCAGCTCAGAAGCGGCTGGGTGATCATGATGCTGGTCACATCCTCCAGGTAAATATCCTGAAGCTCGTAGTACATTTCGCGACGCTCGTCCTCGTCGAGGACGATACCGGCACTGTCGATGAGCTCGTCGGCGCGCGGGTTCTCGTAGTTCGCCCATGCCGCGAAGGTGCCCTTCGTGGAATGCATGAACGGCGTTACGAAGTTATCCGCGTCGGGATAGTCGGGGAGCCATCCGATGATGAACATCGGCATCGTGGAGTTGCGGATCTTGTCGAGGAACTCAGGCCAGGGTACCGCGCGGGTTTCGATCTGGAACTTGTCGTTGATCGAGCCGACGTTCTCGGCAATGATGCGCGAGGCGATCTGGCGGACGTCGTTTCCCTCGTTGTAGAGGATCTCGAACTGAAAGCCGTTCTCCCAGAGCTGGCCACCGTGTGCCTGACGAAAGTGCTCCTCGGCAAGCTCCATATCGTGCTCGGGAACCTCGAGGTCCTCATTCTTGAACGCAAGACCATAGGGTACCGGGGTCACGGGGTTCCGCGCATTGCCTTCGAGCGCCTCGTTGATGAGAGCGTCGGAATCAAATGCGTAGCGGAAGGCCTCGCGGACATCGATATCGTCGAAGAAGTTCGACGGCACGCCCTCTCCATCGAGCTCGCCCGAGCCGGCGAGCGGGTTGTCCCCGGAGGTGTCGATATCGTAGTTGAAGTGGATACCGTTGACGTTGAGCGTCGGCAGGTCCTCGTATGCGGTGAGCGAATCCTCCTGGAGCATGGCGCTGTACTGCGTCTCCGGCACGTAGGCAACGTCGAGGTCGCCCTGGGTGAGCTGCAGACGGCGGGTCGACCACTCCTGCACCACGCGCACGATACCGCGCTCCATGGCGGGAAGCTCGCCCCAGTAGTCCTCGTAGCGGTCGAGTACGACCTCGGTGTCCTTCTCCCAGCGGGTCAGCTGGTAGGGGCCGGTGCCGTTCGCGATGTCGTAGAGGGTTTCCTGGCCTTCGGCGGGCTTGTTGTAGTCCATCCAGGTCTCCGCGGTGCCGTCCCAGCCGCCGTTTTCGATGACCCATTCTTTGTCCAGGATAGAGGCCCACGTGGAGGCAACTACACTGACGAAGGGCGGGAAGGGATTAGGCAGGTTGAAGACGACGTAGTCCCCGTCGACCTCGATGGCATCGTCGATCTCGGAGAAGTCTTCCACGTCGGCGGAGCTTCCCTTACCGAGGAAGTAGGTGTACCAGACCCAGTTCGGGCCGCCGTCGGCATCAACAACCATGTTGCGCTCGAAGGTGTACTCCACGTCTTCCGGGGTCAGCTCGTTTCCGTTGTGAAAGGTGACGCCGTCGCGGATCCGGAAGCGGTAGGTCGTGCCGTCTTCGCTGATGCCGCCGTTCTCCCGAGTGGGAACCTCGGTTGCGAGCGCGGGGACGAACTCGTCGGTGGCCTCGCGATCGAAGTCAACGAGCGTCTCGTAGACATTGGTCATGACTTCCCACGACGCCGTGTCGTAGGCCTTCGACGGGTCGAGGCTGTCCGGGTCGCCGATTCCACCGTACACGTACGTGTTCGGGTTCTGGATTTCGGCGGCTGCCTGCTCTTCCGCCTCTTCGGGTGCTTCTTCTTCCGCGGCACCGCCGCAACCAAAGAGTAGCGCAAGAACGAGCACCGCTGATAGCAGTAGCAACGCTTTCTTCATTCTCGTAGTCCTCCTTTAAGAACTCTGCATAGATAGCGTCCACACTACAAGAAAAACGGTCTGCTGCCAAGGATTTTCCGCACATCATCGGCCGGCCGGCCATACGTTGCGCAATCTGGCCCCCGGGCCCCCAGGCCCTCGGGCCCCCGGGCCACACATTTCCCATGTTGACACGGTCCGGGAGGGGTCATAGTCTACTATTACATGCGCACGATTCGAGAGAACTACGAAGACATTGCTCGCAAGATGGTCGAGAACTCGCGTCAGCCTCATCGCGTCGACGAGACGGCCATCTACCAGGAAAGCAACCTCGACAACCGCAAGCTCATCGACCGGATTCTCGAGGATCTCGTCCTGCCCGGCAGCGCTCTGTACCACTTCGAGCATCTGCAGATGCTCTACAACTATGCACAGCAGGGCTATTCCGGCCTTGTCCTGATGGAACACTACAGCAATTTCGATGTTCCCTGCCTCTACTACTTCCTCGAGCGGCAGGGAGAGGCCGGTCACAGAATAGCCGATTCCATCGTGTCGGTTGCGGCGATGAAGCTCAATGAGGAAAGCAAGTTCGTGCTCGCCTTCACTGAGGCCTACAGCCGCATCGTGATCTACCCTCAGCGCGGCCTCGACAAGCTCGACAACCCCGAAGAGGAACGCCGCGCGCGCTCGTTCAACCACCGTGCCGTCCGTGAGATGGTCCGCTGCAAGAACGAGGGCAAGCTCGTGCTGATGTTTCCCACCGGCACGCGCTACCGTCCTCAGGAGCCGGATACGAAGCGGGTACTCAACGCCGTGGACTCCTACATGAAGAGCTTCGACTACGTCGTCTTCGTGGGCATCGCCGGAAACGTGCTGCTCGTGAACCCGTCAAACGAAATGAGCGAGGACTTTCCGCAGAAGGACGTTGTCACCCTGTCGGTGAGCCCGCCCATCGATTCCCGCGAGTTCCGAAACCGCTACCGTGCAGCCGCCGCGGACGACGAGGATCCCAAGCGCGCAGTGGCCCGCGGAGTGGAGGCGGAGTTTGCCCGCATGCACGTCGAGGCCGAGGACTACCGCAGCCGCAATCTCAGCTGAGATCGAGCGATACTCGCTTCGCGACGGTGCGAAAGCCTAACGCCACCGCAGTCTCGTCGAGCACCAACCCGCGTCCGGCGAGCTCCATCGCGAGCGCTTCCCAGCCATCCCGGCGCGCGCCGTCCACGATCCGCTCGAGGAGCAGCCGCCCCAGCCCGAGTCCACGGAACATCGGCCACACGTAGAGCGTGTCGACCACGAGGCCGCCTGCAGCGGAGCCCTCGCCGGGGGCCGCGCCCGCCGCAATCGCACCCGCGATCTCGCCACCCGGCGCCTCGGCCACGAACGCAAGTACCGGGGTTGCTGCGGCGCGCGCGGCGCCGCCCATGGGGCCCGCGGGGCCTGCCGCGTCGTCCCGGGCGTATCCCTTCAGATCCCGCCGCTGTTCTTCCGACGCGCGGCGCAGTTGCTCGAGCAACGCGCCATCGGCTTCATCCACCCGCCGGATCGAAAAGTCGGAGAGCACGAGATCCTCGATTTCCGCCGGCTCAACCGCCACTCGCTCGAGCCCCCAGGTCTCGCGCAGATCGTTGTACCAGTCGGCGACCACCTCCTGCATCGCCTGCTCTTTGAACTGATACCACCGCCGCTCGAGCTCTTCGCGCTCCTTCACCGTATCCTTGAAGCGCCGAAACACCCCGCGGCCGGCAGAAAGCGCCTCGCGGAGTTTCTCCTGATACACCGGATTACGGAGCTCCTCGGCAAAGCGCTCCATCAGCCGGAAACCGTCGGCGGGGGTCCACCCGGGAAGCGGTACATAGCGCTCCGGCTCCTCCCCTGCCTGTTCCTCGATCTCTTCCATCTCTTCGACCGTCAGCAGATCGCCGGTTTCGGTATCCAGCATGAACTCCTCGTGCTGGTCCTCCATGGCAAAGATGATTCTGTCGGCGAGCTCCGGGGTCATTTCGAATTGCATCAGTGCTGCCCCGCGCGCACGTCGGCTTTGAGGGAGTCCAGATCGCCGATTGCCACCGTCCAGGTCTCGCCCGTGCGGCGGCTGTGGACCTCGACCGTATCGTCGGTCAGCGTCTCGGCCGATACGACGATGCGATAGGGAATGCCGAGGAGCTGCGCATCCGCGAACTTGGAGCTTACCGACTCGTGGCGATCGTCGAGGAGAACCTCACCCTCGAGCTGCTCGTAAACCTCGACGCTGCGACGCCGTACTTCGAGGGAGCGCCCGATCGACATCAGGTAGAACCTGAAGGGGGCGATCTCCTCCGGCCAGATGATGCCCTTCTCGTCATGGTTGCTCTCCACGATAGCCGCGAGCAGTCGGCCGAGACCGATGCCGTAGGACCCCATGAATGGGCGCATTTCCTCGTCCATATCCCCGCGAAAGCTCAACCCGAGGGCGTCGGAGTAGGTCGTGCCGAGCCGGAAGATGTGACCGAGCTCCAGGACCTGTTGCTCCTCGAGCGTGGCCCCGCAGTTGCGACAGGTGCTCCCCGGCGGGATGCGGGCGACATCGCCCACGCGGTCGGCGTCATAGTCGCGGCCGAAATTGGCATTTCGCAGGTATACGTCGGCCTCATTTCCCCCGATGATCAGGTTCGATGCCTCCGCCACCGCGGAGTCCACCACGACCTCCAGGGGCTCGGTACCGAGGCGGCCATCCCCCATGCCTACCGGCGAGACGAATCCGGGCGGCACACCAGCGGCGTCGAATATCGACCTGTCGGCCAGGCCGTAGATCGGGGCGTCCGCCACCGTCGAGAGTTTCTCGAGGCTCACGCTGTGATCGCCTCGCACAACGACCATGATGAGCCCGCGCCGCCCGCGAAACACCAGACTCTTCACGAGCCGGCTCTGTGGTACGTTGAGGTATGCGGCGGCTTTGGCCATGTTACTGCAGCCCGGCGCGCTCACCCGTTCGAGCTCCCTCGGGGGCGACCCGTCTATTTCGCGCGCCGCGACCGCGACCTCCGCGTTCGCGCTGTAGCCGCAGCTCGGGCAGGTTGTCAGGTGATCGTCGCCGCAGTCACAGGGGAACACGAACTCGAAGGACCGGTCGCCGCCCATGTAGCCGACGCCCGCCTCGGCAGCCCGGGCCGGCACCCCGCAACGCTCGAAGATCTCGTGATAGGTGGCGAACACCTTCGGGAAGAAGTTGTTGAGGTCCGTGAAGGATCTATGGAAGGAGTAGGCATCCTTCATCACGAACTCCTTCGAGCGCACGAGCCCGTGCGCCGGTCTCTCCTCATCACGAAATTTCGTCTGAAACTGGTACAGGAATACCGGGAGGTCACGATAGGAGTTGATGGAGGTCCGCACGAGCTCCACCATCGCCTCCTCGTGTGTCGGCGAAAGCACGAGCCGCCGCCCCGAGCGGTCCTGGAACTCGATGAGATCCTTACCCGCGAGCTCGGCCCGACCGCTGCGCTCCCACAGGTCGTAGGGGTTCACCATCGCCACGCTGACTTCCTGCCCGCCGAGCTTCTCCATCTCCTCGGAAATGATGCGCTTGAGGTGCCGAATCACCCGATACCCGAGGGGCAGAAAGGAGAACAGCCCCGTGCCGAGCGGACGGATATAGCCCCCACGCAGCAACAGCCGGTAGCTGTCCGCGCGTACATCGGTTGGAACCTCACGGAGTGTCGTGCCGAGGAGCCGGGAGAATCGCATCGCCCTCAATTGTAGGTCCGCCCGGCCCAGCGGTCAACGCGCCG
>CAZVXU010000174.1:0-2046 GCA_964631585.1 uncultured Spirochaetaceae bacterium
TCGAGGACATCTACGAGATGGAATTAGACGTCCTGTTTACCTTCTCCCCGAACGTTACAAGCAAGCAAGAAAAGCTTCCTGATACCGATGTGGTTTTTCTCGGTCTCTACTGGCCGAACGTCATCGAGCCGGAGAACTCGCAATTCCTGCAGGGCGTGCTCAAGGCGGGATACCTTCTCGGTGTTCCGGAACGAGCCTACGAGTATGTGGATTGGCTCCTTGAGCTGGTGGAGACGATCGGCGACCGAACCGCATCGATACCTGAAGATGCCCGGCCGCGTGTGCTCATGACCTCGCACAACCGGTACTTCCAGGACGGCGAAACCATGGCCGCGGCAATCTATACCAAGATCGATCCGTTGACACAGGCCTGCCTTCTGGCCGGCGGACGTCCCGTCGCGGAGGACATTCCCGAGTGGCTCGGAGAGGGCGGCGTGTACGGCACCACGGTTGACATGGAGTGGGTCATCACGCAGGATCCCGAGTTCATTTTTGCGCATAGTGTCCGGTATACGTACTCGGGACTCGCTCGCGAGCCTTCCTACGGCTATGACGAGAACGACCCTACCGCGTTCAATGAAGCAGTTAAGGCCATGAAGGCGCGTCCGTTACTTGAAGGGCTTCAAGCAGTAGAGAACGATCGTATTTACATTACGGCGGGAGATTTTCGAAACAACGCCATGGGTGGAATCCTCGGCGCGGCATACCTAGCGCGAATCCTGTACCCTGAGCAGTTCTCCAATCTCGATCCGCAGGCGATTCACCAAGAATTCGTTTCGGACTGGATGGGACTCGAGTACGACCTGGGCAGGAACGGCGTCTTCATAGCGCCACCGCTTGCGGATTCGCATGGGACTCGTTGATTGGAACACGTTGTGGAACAACGAGATTCTCGTGACCCGGCGCGCACGGCTCAACAGGGGCGATTTTTGGGATGGCGTCGCGACGCGAGATGAGGGCCGGGCGAGCTTTCCGGAGGAGCTAACGCAGTTCCAGCTTAGTCGCATAGCGGTGAAGCCGGAGGAGACGGTGCTCGAAATCGGGCCCGGGCTTGGGCGACTAACCATACCCTTGGCCCGGGCGGCCGCGGCGGTCACCGCCGTCGATCCCTCCGCGGAGATGCTGGAACGACTGCGCTCTCGTGCGGCCGCGGAAAACCTCACGATGCTTCGCACGGTGCACTGCGGTTGGGAAGAAGTCGGGGTTGTCACAGACCTCAAGCCCCACACGGTGCTCGTCGCCTCGTACAGCCTGTTCATGTTCGACATGCGCTCTCAGGTGCAGCGGATGCTCCGCCTCGCAACTGATCGAGTTCTCCTGTTCGTCCCCGGTGAACCCCGCCTGCCGGAAGCCGTGCAGAGAGTTATGCACGGCGCCGAAGTATCGAGCCGGATTGCCGATCATGTCCTTCTCTTCAATATCCTCCATGAAATGGGAGTTGATGCCGATGTCGAGATCCTGACGGTAGACGGCGAGAAGCGTTTCGATTCCCGTGAAGAGGCGCTGGCGCAACAGATGCAATACTACGATGTCCCGATCGAAAAGAACGCCGAGATGGCCCGATATCTCGAGCCGCAGCTTCGCGAGGAAGACGGAGGCTGCGTCTTGCCGCGGACGCGGAAGACCGCGATGCTTCGTTGGCGGGTCACATGAACAGCGGCGCCTCAGCTCGCGAGCTCCTGCTGCGGGTCAAGCGACGAAGGATCGTGTTCCTCGCCTCCGGTGTTTGCATCATGCTGGTCCTCATGCTTTTCTCGCTTACTCTCGGCTCCGCACGGATCTCGGTCTCGGAGGCCTTCAGCGCTGTGCTGCATCCTATGTGGCCGCGTAGCCTTGAGCTCGATCGCCGAACAGTAACCATTGTTTGGGTGCTGCGGATGCCGCGGATCGCCGTCGCGGCCCTGGCAGGAGCGACCCTGGGCATGGGAGGTTGCGTTACTCAGGCTCTACTGAAGAACCCCTTGGCAACTCCGTACACTTTAGGGGTCTCCGCCGGCGCCGGATTCGGGGCAGCCCTCGGGATCATTCTTGGAGTCGGGTTTTTCG
>CAZVXU010000174.1:2146-5462 GCA_964631585.1 uncultured Spirochaetaceae bacterium
GTGATTGCACCGGTGCTTCTCCCGGTTGGGGCCATTACCGCCTTACTCGGCGGGCCGGTATTGATCCACATGCTCCTTCGCCGGCGTGTATAGCTCGACGATGCAGAATCGGGTCTCGCACGGCGTTGGCGGCGGACGGCTCGAGACAGCTTTTCCACGACATCCGCCGCTTCCGGCGATTTGCCCCGGGGGGGGAAACTCGCCGCAACGATCAGATCGATACGAAAGGGCTCTACTTGACTTGTGCCACGAAAGCTATTTCTCGTGCTACTATATTCACGTGCTGCACGGGATGGACGCCGATGAATAATCACGGGGAGCTTGTGACTCTCGAATCCCGCTATCAATCTCTCATTGAGTCACTACGGTCCTACGAGCGCGTCGCCGTGGCGTTTTCCGGTGGGGTGGATAGCTCGTTCTTGTGTTTGGCCGCCGCGCAAGCCATGGGCGCCCGGGCGATCGCCATAACGGTACGTTCCGCTATGTTTCCAAAACGAGAGCTCGACTGCGCCATAGAGATTGCCCGGCAGGTGGAGATAGCCCACGTCATTGTGGATGATAGAACTTTGGACGAGGTTGTGGCTGCCAATCCCGGAGATCGCTGTTATCACTGCAAGAAAATCGAATTCGGGAAGATTGTGGACGCGGCTGCAGCCCGGGGGGTGACGACGGTGTTGGACGGTTCCAACCTGGACGACCTGAACGATTACCGTCCCGGCTTGCGGGCCCTCGCGGAGCTACAAATCGCGAGTCCACTCCGGGATGCACGCCTTACCAAAGCCGATATCCGGGAACTCTCGCGACGATTCGGCCTGCCGACCTGGGACAAGCCCGCCTTCGCCTGTCTCGCGTCGCGTATCCCCTATGGCGAACGAATCGATCCCGAAAAGCTGGCTCGAATAGAACGGGCCGAAGAAGCCCTGGTCTCATTCGGCTTTCGCCAATTCAGGGTGCGTTCCCATGGAGACATCGCGCGCATTGAGGTTGCCCCGGGTGAGCGGCCTCTGTTCTTCGACGTTGACCGACTTGACGAAATCGCTAGTTCGATCAAGGCCTGCGGCTTTGCCTATGCAGCCTTCGAACTGGAAGGCTACAGCATGGGCAGCATGAACCGCACTATTGGGAGCAAACCATGAGAACCTTGCATTTTGACTGTTTTGCCGGTATTTCCGGCGATATGGCCCTCGGAGCCTTCGTGGATCTGGAGGTGGACGCGAACCGGCTTGTGGAAGAACTACGGAAGCTCGGGATCGGCGGCTGGGACCTCTCCTTCCGTAGGGAAGACCGTTGCGGGATCGGCGGCACCCGTGCCATCGTGACGCTCCCGCACCATCACCACGATCACGATCACGACCATTACCACGGCGGACATAGCCATACCACCTGGCGGGAGATTCGCACCTTGATCGAGGGCTCGACCCTCGAGGACCCCGTCAAGACCCGCGCCTTGGATATCTTTTCTCGTATCGCCGTGGCGGAGTCGCAGGTTCATGGGGTGCCCGTTGAGGATGTCGGCTTCCACGAAGTGGGAGCTGTAGACTCGATTATCGATATCGTGGGAGTCGCCGTGTGCCTCGACATCTTGAAGCCCGATCGCATCACGGCCTCCGAAATCGAATTGGGCGGTGGAACGGTGACGTGCGCCCATGGAATCTTGCCGGTGCCGGCTCCGGCGACCCTCATCTTGTGCGCGGGCCTTCCGGTCAAGACCGGCGGGTTCCAGAAGGAGATGACGACCCCCACCGGTGCCGCTATCCTTGCTTCCTGCGTAGACGAGTTCGTCGGAACCGCCTCCTTTCGAGAGATAAAAAGCGCCTATGGGGTAGGCTCTCGGAAGTTGGACAAGCCGAACGTCCTGCGCGTTTCATGGCGAGAAGAAGACACGCTGTCGGGAACACCCGCCTCCGACCCGCCCTGGCGGGAGGAAAAGCTAATCCTCATGGAAGCGAACATCGATGACATGAGCGGTGAGGCGCTCGGCTTCCTCATGGAGCGGTTCTTTGAGGCGGGGGCCCTGGACGTTACCCTGGCTCCCTGTGTCATGAAAAAAACCCGACCCGGTACCGTTGTGTCGGTCCTCTGTTCCTCCGCCAACCTCGATACTATAAGGCGGGTCTTCTTTACCCAATCGACGACCTTGGGCTTTCGGGAGACGCCGGTGCGTCGGCTCTCCCTGGAACGGCAGGAAGGAGAAGTCACCGGTGACTTCGGATCGGCGCGCGCGAAAACGGCGATGATGGATGGGCGGCCCCTTAGAAGAAAGGTTGAATACGAGGATCGCGCCCGTCTGGCGCGGGAGCGGGGCCTATCGTTGGACGAGGCTGAACGCGTTATGCGCGAGGAAGGATCGCGGTAATGAAGCCGGATGAGGACTTGGGTTACGCGGTCTTGGATATCGGCAGGCAAGAACGTACCGGCTATCCCGAGGTGGTCTACTGCGAGGGCAAGACCGTGGAGCAGGCGGAGGCCATTATCCTTCGCATGCGTGAGCGCGATGTTCCCGCCCTGGGCACGCGGGCGTCCGCGGAGCTTGCGGAGCGTATTCGCCGGCGTTGTCCCCATGCGCAGTACGACGAGAGCGCTCGCCTTCTCTCCCTGGGTTCTCCCTACGAAGCCGGCGGCCGCGTGGGCTCCGTAGCCGTGGTGGCCGCGGGCACGTCGGATCTATCGGTGGCCCGAGAGGCCTACCTTACCGCTCGGTTCTTCGGAAGCGAAACCACGTTGATAACGGACGTCGGAGTGGCCGGCATCCATCGCCTCTTCGATCGCCTCGAGGATATCCGGAAGGCGAACGTGGTAGTCGCCGTCGCGGGTATGGAGGGAGCCCTCGCCGGGGTAATCGCGGGGCAGGTCTCTGCCCCGGTGGTGGCGGTGCCCACAAGCGTCGGCTACGGGGCGGCCTTCGGAGGAGTCGCCGCTCTGTTGGGGATGCTCACCGCCTGCGCACCGGGTATCTCGGTGGTAAATATCGACAACGGATTTGGCGGCGGATACATGGCCAATCTTATCAATCGACGGATCGCCACGGGTGGCAGCCGCGACAACTGACAACCCTGAGTTATGGAAGGCCCGCTGGATCGCGGAGCCGGCGGACGCTGTTACGAACGTCGAAGCGAACACGGTGGAAGTCCTGGACTACAGGCTTCAGGAGTTGATTCCCGAGCTCGCAAAGCTCAACGGCATCGATCTCCCCAGATATCCTGCCGTCGCACTCCCAGGCGAGACGTATACACGCAAGCGCCTCGATGAGTTATAGGCAGCCGAAGAAGAGCTTCCGGTCTGGTACAAAGACAACGTGTAGCTCGTGAGGGTCGAT
>CAZVXU010000175.1:0-5459 GCA_964631585.1 uncultured Spirochaetaceae bacterium
TCACCGGTGAGGGCGAAGGTGCGGCGGTTCATCAGGGCGTTCCAGATGCCCTCGCGGGTGAGCTCGCTCGCCCACACCCCGGCCATGCCGTGGCCGTAGCTTCCCGGATGGGCGCTGTGGTGATCGGTGTTGGCGATGACGCCGAATACCCGGCCCTGCGCAAGCCCGTACTGCATGGTGCTCCGCCAGTCCGCGGGTCCCATGGAATGCAGAAACGGCAGCGGACCTTCGGTAGTCTCCGCGCCACCGTGCATGGAGAAGATCTCGACCACCGGCGAGGCGTCCTCGTCGAAGGTGTCCCAGTTGATCCCGCGCGCCCCCTGGTGATACCCGATGTGATGGGGAAGACCGAAGACCGGGCGGCCCTCTGCTTTGAGCTCGGCGAGGCGGCGGTCGAGCTCGGCAACGCTGTCGGGATAGAGAAGCTCGCCCTCGGCATCGCGGTAGATGACCGCCCTGTCACCGTCGGCGCTCGAATGCACCTCGAAGCCGGGAAAGGTTACGAACTCCCCCGGCCGCTCGGCGGCCGCGAGCTTCTCGAGGGCGCCCGGCCAGTTTCGCTTGAGCTTCTCGAAGCCCTCCTCGTGAAACTCCACGATGTGGCCAATGCGCTCGGTGGGCTCGGGCATATCGGTCCAGTGCGCGTGACCGGTGACCGAGACGAAGTCGAGTCGCTGCTGCGCGTTTTTGATGGCGTCTTCGAGGTCACCATGTGCGTAGGACATATTGCAGTGGTTGTGAAGGTCGCCGAAGAAGGCGTGCTCGTTGCTGCTCATACGGTCTCCTTGTGTTTTCGATTCGACGTGATTCCGGCTCATTCGGCGAGCTTGACGACCATTCCCCCGGCATCCACTGCGCGCTGGGTTGCCTCCACCATGCGCAGCGACTCATAGCCGTCGGCCGTGCCCGCGATCGGCTTCTCCCCGGCGAAATGCCGCCGAACGGTGTGAAGCAGCTCCACGTCGGCACCGAAGTGGGAGCTCTCGAAATGCGGCCCCCGGGCGTCGATGGTGCGATGACTCGCCCCGTAGTCGGATACCAGATCGATCTCTCCGGTATCCCGGGTAAGCCGCAGCCGCCCCGATGAGCCGACGAGCTCCAGGGTTTCCTCGTCCTCGGCGCTCGGACCGAAGATATTCCAGAAGAGCGACGCCTTGATGCCGTTCTCGTAGCCGATGCTTACGACCGCGTGATCGACGATGTCGCTGTCCGGGCTGTAGACGCAGTTGTCGATCTGCGCGTCTTCAGCCTCCGCGCCGGTCCAGCTGGGCCGGCTGAAGATGCCGTGCTCCTGCTTGCGATAGTCCGGGTCGAGGCGATAGACGATCCCGAGCTCCCGTCGATTCGGCCCCGGGAGAGCACGGAACGGGCAGTCACGGTCGCACTGCCGGCACCGTTCCGGCGCGGTGGGGTCCGGTGCGAATACGCTCGAACGGCCGCCCATGGCCAAGAGAGATGTTGCCCGGCTGCCCGCTATCCAATTGAGGGCATCGAAATAATGAGAAACCTTGTCGTTGAGCGCGCCACCCGATCGTTCCTGAAGCCGGTGCCAGCGCTGGAGGTAGCGAGCATAGGGTATGACCGAGCGAAGCAGGATGGTCTGCAGCTCGCCGATCTCGCCGGCGCGCACGAGCTCGAGTGCGGTGCGCCAGGAGTGCTCGTATCGGCGGGTGAAGCCCATGATGAGCGGTCGCCCCGTCTCCCGCTCTGCCGCCATCATGGCCTCGGCATCCTCGAGAGTGGTCGCCATGGGCTTGTCGAGGTATACCTGCTTTCCGGCAGCGAGAGCAGCTTCGGTCGGCGCTCTGTGCTCCGAGGTATAGGTGGTCACGAAGATGGAGTCCACGTCGTCACGGGCCACGACCCGGCGGAAGTCGCTTTCCACATCAATAGAGACCTTTACCCCGCTCCGCCGATAGAGGTCCCGCAGAAAGGCCGCACCCTCGGCGGCACGGTCGGCGTTGATATCGCAGAGGACCCGGATAATGATTCCGGTCTCCTCGCGGAGCTCCACTGCCCTCGCGCCGAGTACATACACGCCCCGCTCACCGGCACCGATCACCCCGACCCGTATCTGCTCACCCTGTGTCCCGGTCATCTGTTCTACGTCCTCTACTCCCATGTCGGCTCCTCGGCGCTTCGCGCGTCCTGGCGGTTCACCCGGGATCCCTTCGGCCTCGGAACGGCTCCCACGCGAAGCGGATCATCGGTGCGCTCCATCCAGGCATCGAGCCGGGCCGAAAGGTCTCCATAGACGCGACGGTAGGCCGGCTCCGCGGTGAAATCCATGCGTTCGGTCGGGTCGATGAGCAGATCGACGAGCTGCTCCTCAGGCCGTGCGATGTTGAAGTAGCCGGCGTCATCCATGACGGCCTTCGGCGGAGAGTCGTCTACATTCGCCGGCAACAGCGCCGTCGCCTCGCCGTAACGTCGGATGAGCTTGTATCGCTCGGTGCGGACCGCCCGACCCGGCTCGTAATTGGCGTGATAGTTCGCCTCGGCGAACACCTCGTCCCTGACCGAGCCGGCTTCCCCGCGTAACAACGGCAGGAGCGAACGCCCCTCGGTGGGCTGCGGCGTTGCGACGCCGGCGAGCTCGCACATAGTCGGATAGAGATCGAGCTGGGAAACGAGGGCCTCTTCGACCCGGCCGTCATCGGCGATCTCCGGCACGTGGAGAATGAGGCTCACGCCGATACCGCCGTCCTGCAACGTGCCTTTCATCTCGGGAAACGGCGGCCCGTGGTCCGTTGTGAGAAGGATTACCGTATCGTCCCACAGCTCCGCGCTGCTGACCGCGTCTAGAACAGTGCCCACAGCCTCGTCCACCACATCGAGGGCGCTGAGAAAGCGTTCCATGTCGTAGCGCGTTTCCGGTGTGTCCGCGACGACGGCCGGCGGGCGCCGGCGTGAACGCTCAGGGAGGTCCGCGTCGGGCTGCGGGTACGGACGGTGGGTGGTCAGAAGGCCGAAGGACAGAAAGAACGGTCGCGTGTGTGACTGCATGAGGAACTCGGCAACCCTCCCCGCGTTCGCCCGATCCCACTCGTGCGGCAGAAGCTCCGGCCGGGTGAAGTAGTCGATCGGACCGTCCAGAACCCGATCATAGCCGATCTCTCGCTTGTCCGGAGCTACATGCTGCACTCCGCACAGGACGGTCTCCATCCCCGCGCCGGCGAGCACCCGGGCGAGATGTCGGCTGTAGTCGGTGATGCGAAACCCCCGGTGGGCGAGGCCGGTCATCCCGTTCACGTGTGGTGGCGTGCCGGTGAGCAGGGCTGATCGGCTCGGCGAGCAGGTGGGGGCCGCGCTGAACGCGTTCCGGAAGGTAACCGCAGACGCTGCGAGGCGTTCCACCTGGGGCATCGGCCGCGGACTCTGCGCCGGGTCGAGAAAGCGGCCGGAGTCATGCGTGTGCAGGTATATGATGTTCAAACGGGACCCCTGATTACTACAAACGTTTGCATTTGATAGCACTTAAACATGCCTTCAAACATTTATAACACGGGTTCGGCCGGGCAAGCAAGGAACAACCGGGCAGAATCGCCAGGATCTGGACGGAATCAATGGTCTTAATAGAGATAATAGCGCCCCTTACTTCGCTACCAGGGTACATCCGACGACGAAGATTCTCTGTTGACAGCTCGTGGGGGCGGTGCTACAGTATCAGTGGTGCAAACGTATGCAAAGACGGCTGACGATACGTGACATAGCGAGAATTGCCGAGGTGAGTCCCTCGACCGTTTCGCGCAGCCTCAACGACAGTCGTTTGGTCTCCGCGGAGACGAAGGCCCGCATACGCGAGATCGCCGAACGCGGGAACTTCTCTTTCAATGCGACCGCCCGTAGTCTGGTTACACAGCGCACCGGCATCGTCGGCCTCATCTGTCCGGACTCCTTTGACGAATATCAGTATTCACTTCACCTCACCCTTCTCATAAACCAGATTCGACGCACCCTCGAGACCGAGGATCGCGACCTCATCGTGAAGTTTCGCCACGACGCCAACGACGAGAACAGCATCCGGCACCTGCTCAACAGCAGGAAGGTGGACGGGCTCATCGTTATAAATCCCGACATCACCCCGGAAGAGGTCACCTTTATACACGACCAGCGTATTCCGGTCGTGTTCGTGCAGGCCATCCCCCCGTATCTCGATCTCGACACCGAGAACTACGTGTTCGCAGACCACGTCGCCGGCGGCACGATTGCCACGAGTCACCTCATTCGGCACGGGCACGAGCACATCGTCTGTTTCACCGTCGACACCCACGAGGGGTCGTTCGGTGAACGCACCGAAGGCTACCGTCAGGCACTTCGCGATCATGACCTTCCGGTTGACGAGGAGCTGATTGTGGTCGGCGACGGCACCTTCGAGTTCGGCTACCAGTTCGTGCTCGATCACGCGGAGCACTTTCGCGAGCGCGTCACGGCCGTGTTCTCCCAGACCGACATCATGGCCCTCGGCGCAATAGAGGGGTTGTGGGACAGCGGGCTTCAGGTTCCGCGTGACGTGGCAATCGTCTCGTACGACGATATCGGATTCGGGAAGGACTTTCGCCCGCGACTGACGACGGTGCATCAACCGCGAGATCGCCTGGCGGTTGCGGCGTGCCGGCGACTCGGGGAACTGCTCGATGCACCGCGGTCAAGCGCAAGGAGCGCGTTGAACGCCGCCGCCATGGCGTCGGACGAGGTCGGCGGCGCCGCGCTTGCGGCGCCTCAAGAGCATTCGGCGCTTCTGCAGCGCAGAGTGCAGCCCTATCTCGTGGTTCGCGAGTCCTGCGGCGCCGAGCGCCGTGAGAATGTCGTCGCGGAGAAGAGCGTGTGAGTATACGAATTGCACAGGTGCAAACGATTGCACAGAACTCGGGCTGCCCGATTAGTTCGGAGTCCTGCAGACGGATACGAAAGAAGGAGGTGAGGCCGAACAAGTAGCAGTGTTTCTAAAAAGCGTCAGAGCGCCATGCGGCCGACAATGCAGCGGCACGCATGGGAGTTGAATCCATAAGGAGGATTACACATGGAACGAAAGAAGCTGATTTTGTCTCTGGTTCTGGTGGTCGCCGTGGCGACCCTGGGTTTTGCCGGCGGACAGTCGGAAGAAGCCGCCGGAGGCGGCGAGGAAGCATCCGCGGAGGCGGAAATGGTCGAGCTCGACATCTTTCAGAGCAAGACCGTCATCGCCGATCCGTTCGAAGCGCTGGGCGAGGAGTTTGAGGCGGCAAATCCGAACGTCACCGTTGACGTGGAAACTGTCGGAGGAAGCGCCGACTGGCAAACGATCCTCAAGAGCCGTTTCACCGCGGACGAGGGTCCGGATGTCTATAACATCGAGGGTCCGTCGGACTATCAGCTGTGGCAGGAAAATATCGCGGACCTCAGCGGTGAGCCCTTCACCGACCAGGCGGTACCGTCCGCCCTCGAGCCGCTGACCTTCGACGGCAAGGTGTACGGCG
>CAZVXU010000176.1:0-3996 GCA_964631585.1 uncultured Spirochaetaceae bacterium
GCCCTCAGCCCTCAGCCCTCAACGCCTGTGCGAAAACGTTGCGGGGGCGTCGAGGACTTGTATACGGTCTGCGGGGGACTCCCCCAGCGAACCGGCATCGATGAGGGCCTCGACAATTCGATCCGCGGATTCGCGCGGCACACTCATAACACTCCGCTCGCGAGCGGCTACCCCGCCTCCTGCGTCGGTCAGCGGCTGCCGTCGCACCTTCGACGTCGTGGCGCCGGCGGCCCCCGCGGCGATGGCGGCATCCAGCAACTCGGGGGCTCGTCCTTCCGAGCAGACAAGAGCGATCTCACGATTTCCCAGCATGAGCCGGCCTGCGGGATCGCCGCCACCCGGCTCGAGCGCTGCGAAGCGCTTTCGCCAGCCGGTGCCCCGTTTCAGCTCATCAACGGCTGCAATGATCTGCTCGATGCTCGCCGCATGTTCCTGTTGACCGATCCGAAGGCTCGTGTCGAGAAAACCGGTCCCGACCGGCGTCTGGTAGACAAACCCTCGGCCGGGACGGTCCAGTCGCCCCTGTTCGATCAGCAATCGCATTGTCTCATTTGCATCGTGATCGGGAACGAGCAGATGGACGATCTCTTTTTCCGGCGGAATCGTAATTCTCAGCAACCCGAGCTGGTCGCGCACACCGGTCCCGGAACCCAGGGTTACGAAGGGGACGCAGCTCCCGAGCTCCAGAGCGAGGCGCGCAACCTGGTCGCCGCTGTTGGGCATGCTGAGAATGCAGGTTAGAAGCACAAGATCCTGCAACAACGTGCGCGAAGCATTCTCACGCTCACCGGTGTCGACGGCCGGAAGCTCCGTCCCGCCGTATTCGTACACCGGCTGGGAAAAGACGCTGCCGTGTCCGGGTACGTCCAGCTCCGCGGCGCTGATGAGGGCTTCCATCACCGCACGCTCGGACTCGAGTGGAACTGTGACGCGGAAGACGTTGGCAGGTGAGTCGTCAAGCCGGAAACGGGCCCCCGGCAAACCGAAAGGTCGGCGTCTCTTGTGCAGTCGGACCGTTCGCCCGTTCTCAACGAGCACCGTATCCACGCCCAGTTCTCGAAAGGCGGTCGTGATACGCGGACTGACCCGCTGATGCACCTGACAGGTAATGCGGGCGACACGGCGCGGTTCGGTCAAGGTCTCATTCATCGCGGTCTTCCTCACCGGTCGCACGTATCGTGCGGCGTTCACGTCTCTGCACCATCAGTCCATGGATGAGCACCGAGAGAACCGGAAACACCGACGCAAGGGCAAGTACGCCAAACCCGTCCACAACCCCCAGCTCGCCCCCGATGCTCAGGCCCATTGCAAGAACAAGCGGAACCGTTACAGTGCCCGTGGTAACTCCGCCGGTATCCCACGCCACTGCCGCGAAGCTCTCTTCACTCATAAATGTGAGCGGGATAAGAAGCATGTACGGCGGAAGCAATAGCCACGTCGTGGGCACTCCATAGAGAATGCGCGCCACGCCGGCCAGCAAGCCGATGCCCACTCCCAGGGCTACCACGTGTACAACACTGCTGCGCTCTATTGTGCCGACGGTCAATTTCTCTACGCTCGTCCCGAGAGCATTCAGGGCCGGCTCCGCCCGCGTCGACCCGTATCCCATGCCGAACGCGAACAGGAAGACCAACCCTATACCAAGGAGCGTCAGATTGGGACCAAAGAGCGGAGGACGACTGACGACATGCCGGTACACACCGGAATCGGCGTCGTAGCGCCGACTCTCGAACTCCACCAGATCAACCGAGCCGTTTCCGTGGAGGTAGAAGTAGCTCTGCTGATCGCCATCCTCGCCGATACTCTCGAACACGATATCCGGATCGAAGTTCTCGATGACAACTTCTCCCACCTGCTCAGAGTCGGTTTGAAAGGCGCGCGGGAGTTGGCCTCCGACATCGCGGCCGAGGGGCACGAGTCCCAACGCGATACCGGCACTGAGAAGTGTCATTCCTACCACCGCGAGCCCTATACCGAGCGCGACCTCATCGATGAAACGCGGTCGGTCCCGCAGGATGACAAGCATGACTACCAACAGCAATACCGTCAGCGGCAGCACGGCACGGAGCGCGCTTTGAGCTTCCGATGTGATCGTTCCGAGGTAATCGGGCGCCGACTCGTCCCCTCCTCTCGAATAGCGCCGGATATCAGAGGGGAACCGCTCGAGCTCGGCCCGTGAAGCCACCGTCTCGAGCCATACCGATAGAGACATATCGCCGAGCAATCGGCGTCGCGCCCCTTCGTCGCGCACGAGACCGGCAATTGCGGCCTCATACTCACCCGCCTCTTCAAAGAACGCACGTCTGCCCGCTTCCGTACCGCGGGTGAAGGCATGTCGCATGAGCTCGCCTTCGGAATCGAACAGGCGCATGGCCTCCGATCTGTGCTCAGGACCGAAGAACGCGGTTTCCTCCATGGGCTCGGGGACATCGGGGGCTACAGCAAGGCCGAGGATGAACACGCACAGAATGGGAACGGCCGATGCAAGAGTGACAATCCCGAAGCCGCTCGCACCCGGCCGGTCGGTCCCCGATGCGCGTGAGACGCCCACGCCGAGGGCCAGCACCAACGGTACGGTAACGGCGCCGGTCGTCACCGCACCCGAGTCCCAGGCTAATCCGACTATGGAGGAGAGCTTGTCGTTCAGCTCGGCGACCACCGAAACGGCAAGCAGGATCGGAATCAGCACGAAGATGAAGGGTTTTATGGACACGCCGTAGCGAAATCGGGTCAGACCGAGGGCAACGGCGATCCCGACACCGATTCCGATCGACAGCAGAAGGGTGTCGGTATAGCGCTCCAGCAGTCCGAACAGGAGGGGTGCCTCCCACGCGGCGACGGTCTCCCCGAGGGCACGGAGCGAGGCGACGGCCGGCTCGGCGAGGGTCGATCCGACACCCACAAGAGTTCCAAACACGGCAATGGCGAGGATGCCGGTACGCTCGGGCAGCCGAACGCCGACGCGTTCGCCGAGCGGCATCATCCCCAGGAACACGCCTTCGAGAAACAGGGTCAGGCCGAGTATCACCATCGCAATGCCGATCGCGATTTGCGCGGCGTTTGCCGGCGGTGTTCCGAGAACGACGGTCTGGAATGCGACCAGGTAGAGGATAATGAACGCGACAACACGGATCTGTTCGAGAAGGCGTGCCTTCGCGTAGGTGCCGATCATGAGCAGTGCCGTGGGAAGCGGAACCCTGATGCGTCTGCGAGCGTTCATACCGCGACAGTGTACGTTGAGTTCCCGGCCATAGACAAGGAGGAGGCGGTCACCGGACGACGCAGCGCGATCGGCAGCGTGCGGTGCTCGGGGTGCTCGGCGAAGTAGGACGCAACGTGGGCCTTTATCTCCTCGTATGACTCGAGCTGCTGCACCTGTGCGGCAAGGCGATGCCCGAAGGCGAGGTTCTTCAGGAAGTAGGCGTAGAATCGCCGTGATCTGGTTATAAAAAAGGCTTCCGGTAGCATGGCCTCGAGGAGCTCGTGGAAGCGCCCGGCGACGGCTGCGAGGTCCACGGTGGGAAGGGCCGCGTCATCGCCACGGTCACCACGGTCGCTGCGCTCGCCGCCCTCGCCCCGGTCGCTGCGGTCACCGACCGCGGCGCTGAGCTCGGCGAAGATCCACGGCTTCTGCGCCGCCGCCCGACCGATCATCATGCCCTCCACTCCGCTTTCCTCCACGCGGGAGCGCAGGGAGGCGGCGTCGGTAATGTCCCCGCTTCCGTAGAGGGGAATGGTGATCGCCTCGCGAAGTCGGGCGACGTAGCGCCAGTGCGCGGGGCGGCTGTATGACTGCCTTCGAAAGCGCGGGTGGAGGGTAAGGAAGCTTGCCCCGGCCGCCTCGAGCGCGCGGGCGAAATCCACGAGCTCACGAGGGTCCTCGCCGGTGCCCAACCGGAACTTGGCCGAGACGGTTTTGCCGGGTGCCGCGGCGCGGATGCGCTCGATGAGGCGTGCCGAGGCCTCCGGGTACTGCATCCAGGTGACCCCGGCGCC
>CAZVXU010000176.1:4096-5445 GCA_964631585.1 uncultured Spirochaetaceae bacterium
CCCGGAGGCATAGCCCGGGGAAATAGAGGAGAACGGCAGCATGTCGGCACCCATCCCGAAAGATATTCCGCTCGTGCGAGCGAGCGATCTCGAGCAGTCACGCCGTCCCGCGAGATCCGCCATGGACCTCACCGGCCGTCTTGCCCATTTTCGCGGCGTCGGCACGACGACGCTCGCCGCGGGACTCACCGCGCGAGCGCAGGCCGCAGGGCAGACGGTCGCCTGGATATCGGCAACCGCGGATGTGGTGTATCCGCCTGATCTCGCGGCCGCGGGTGTGGATCTCCGGGCGCTGACCTTCGTGTTTGCGGCGGATGCGCTGCAGGCGGCCCGCGCCGCCGAACATCTGCTTCGCTCGCGTGCATTCGCCCTCCTCGTCGTCGATCTCGAGGACGGCGCCGGTATCTCCGATGCCGCTCAGGGACGGCTGCTGCGGCTGGCGCGAAACGGAGAGGCCGGGGTTTTGTGTATCTCCCATGGGGACAGGCCCTTGCGTGGATCGATGATCTCACTGCGGGGGGCAGTGTCGCGGGAGCGGTCTGCCGGTGGGCGCTATCACATGCGGGTTCGCATCACCCGGGACAAGCAGGGAGGGCCGGGAGTGCGTTCGGGGGAGGTCTGCTATGCCCCGGCCGGCATGCGTTAATCTTCCCGAGCTCCCCCTGCAGGTACTCTTTCGAAGGAGACCACAGTGGCGCGAGCTCCCCGCGGCGGTGGTCGCCTCGAACCGTCCCCTCGCGCGCATCGAAGCGCTCAACAGGCCGGCGGCCGCCCTCGGTATCCGGCGCGGCATGCGCTACGCGACCGCCCTGTCGCTCGCATCGCAGCTTCGTGCGGACATCGTCTCACAGCAGGATATCGCAGGGGCGCGGGATGAGATCCGGCGGATTCTGTCTGATTTCAGCCCCGGCATCGAGAGTTGCAACTTCGACCCGGAAGTTTTCTGGGTGGATGGCCGGGGAGTGCTGCCGCTCTTCGACTCCCGCGGCGAATGGGCGGATCAGATGAAATCGCGTCTTGCAGAGCGCGGGTTTCATGCAAACATCGCCGTCGGCTTTTCCCGTTTCGGCACGTTTGCCTGGGCAAAACGGCGAAAGAAGGTGCGCGTATTCGAAACCCCCGAAGAGGAGGCGCAGGCCGGCGTTGAGACACCACTTGCCCTCCTCCCCTTCCCCCCGCGCATTCTCGAGCTCATCGAGAGCCTCGGTCTGCGTACCGTGGGTGAGTTCATCGCCCTGCCCCGTGATGACATTCGAAAACGCCTCGGGGCCGAGGCACTCTCGATCTATCGCTTTGCAACCGACAGCGAGAATCTTCCCCTGCAGGCCGAGCCGATCGACGAGCAACCG
>CAZVXU010000177.1:0-5419 GCA_964631585.1 uncultured Spirochaetaceae bacterium
CCAGAGCAATAACCCGGGACAGCCCCGCCGCCGCGCCGCCTACAGGGCGGGGTGGGTCGCGCTCGCGGCGAACGTCTCACTGTTCGGCCTCAAGTACTGGGCCGGGATTGTCAGCGGATCCCTCGCCATCATCGCGGATGCGTGGCACACCCTGTCCGACTCGGTGACTTCCGTGGTGGTAATCGCGGGCACCGCCGTCGGTGCGAGGCCCGCGGACAGCGAGCACCCCTTCGGGCATGAGCGAGCGGAGGTGATCGCCGCCCTCGTCATCGGCATCCTTCTCGCAGTGCTGGGGTTTAACTTCATCGCCGAGGGTGTGGATAAGCTCACAGAAGGCACGGCGGCCGGCTTCGGCACCGTTGCGATCGTTGTCACGGCCCTGTCAGTCCTGATCAAGGAGGCTCTCGCCCAGTATGCGTTTCACGCCGCGCGGGTTTCGGGAAACTCATCGCTTCGCGCGGACGGATGGCATCACCGCAGCGATGCCCTCTCCTCGATCCTGATTCTCGTCGGTATTCTCGTGGGGCGCAGCCTCTGGTGGGTGGACGGGGTGCTCGCGTTGCTCGTTGCCGCGCTCCTCCTGCACGCCTCCTGGGATGTCATGTGGCAATCGGTGAGCAAGCTCATGGGGGAGAGCCCGAGTGATGAGCTTCTCGAGACGATCGAGCGCATTTCAGGCGAGGTCGTGGGCCGTCCGGCCAACAGTCACCACGTACACGTGCACACCTACGGAACGGTCCGCGAGGTCTCCTTCCACATCAACCTACCCGGGGACATGAGCCTTCGCGAGGGGCACGCACGCGCCTCCCGCATCGAGGATCGGCTTCGGCTCGAAGCCGATGTAGAAGCCACGGTTCACGTAGAACCGGCTCACGAAACCTCCGCCGGCGGGCATCACCGGACCTGAGGCCCGCTTTGACGTTCCGGAAGCGAAATGCATATGTTCTGGGGCGGAGTGCGCCCATGAAACCCGACACAATCACTATACTTTCTGCCGTTCTGGTTTTGCTGCTCGGCCTCGCCGGATGCAGCTCGTCGGTTGACGGTCCGAAGCTCAACTTTCTCGACTCGGCCGACGGCGGATTCGAGGACATCGTCTATATCGGCCTCGACGGGAACGTCTACACGGTGAGCCCGTCCGGGGAATCGACGGTGCCGGTGACCCGGGAAGCGCCCGACAAAGAGGCGTTCACGCCGAACTTCAGCCTCGCCACATGGGCGCCCGACGGGCGAAAGATCGCGTTCATGGGGTTTTCCGCGGAGGAGGTGGAACCAGGCAACACCGAGTTGCGGAGCACTCTCTATGTGGCCGATGCCGACGAGAAGGAGATCTCAACGAGCTTCTCGAGCATCGACACCTCGCCGTTCTACCTCTACTGGGCACCGGACAGCAGGCGTGTGAGCTTCGCCAGCGCGTATCAGGATGAAGACCTCGGCCTCTCATTGCAGGTTGTGGGCTTCGACGGCAGCGGCCACAGTAACCTCGTCAGCGGTCGCCCGATGTACTGGGCCTGGGCGCCCGATGCAGCGAGCCTGGTGACCCACTCCGGAACCGGAGCCGCCGGCAGTATTCGCCTGGTCGACGCTGAAAACACCCGCCGCGGTGCGGACACGCTCTCCGCGCGTCCCTCGTCCTTTCAGGCGCCGGCCTATTCGCCCGACGGCTCTCGCATTGCAGCGGTTGTGGAAGGGGCTTCCGGGGCGAAGCAGCTCGCCACCATCCCCGCGGCCGGGGCGCCCGTTCAGCCCATAGCCGATCTCGGCGGGTTTGCGGCCTTCGACTGGTCGCCGTCCGGGAACCACATAGCCTACATCGACGGCTATAACGCGGGCGCGGGTGGTGTGCGGGGGCGGCTGCACGTCATTACCCCGCAGCCGATTCCTTCCACGGTGTCTGCACATGGAGATGGAACGACGAGCGTGCCTGCCGGTGACGGTGTCATTGCCTTCTTCTGGTCGCCGGACGGATCCAGGCTGGCGTTCTTCCGCCCGGTAGCCTCGACCGGCGGCCCGCAGCGGATCGTGATGACGCTCTTCGTGTACGATCTCGAGGCGCGAGAAGTGAGGAGCTACGGTACCTTCCCCGCGTCGAGTACGTTTGCCTATCAGGTGCTGCCGCATTTTGATCAGTACCAGCGCTCGGCAACTATCTGGTCACCGGACAGCTCGCAGATCGTGGTGAGCGCCATGGCGGACGAGCGAACTCCCGCGGTCTATGTCGTTGATCTCGACGGCGGCGAGCCGAGGAAGGTCGCCGAGGGGCATCTGGCATTCTGGCGACCCGGCGAAGAGAGCGGGGCGAGAGTAGGCTACTCCTCCACCACGATGGAGTCAGGCGCCACACCAACATACTGAAGCATGTCGCGGATATCGCGAACCATGTCCTCGGGGCCGCATACGTAGAAGTAGCGAGAGGTATCCGGGGCATGGTACCGCAGATACCGGAGGTCGATAATTCCGGACTTGTATTTCCGGTTCTGCTCGTGGCTGAGGTTGTAGACCACATTGCCGCCGAGCATCTTCTCGAGCTCGGGGCGGAGGATGATGTCGTCCTCGGTGCGAACCGAGTACAGGAGGGTGTTTTCGCCGATGTTTCCGTTGCGAGCAAGCCGCCGGAGAATGGCGATGAAGGGCGTGATGCCGTTGCCCCCGGCTATGAAGTAACCTTCGCCGCGGTAGCGGATCGTCCCGAAGGGCTCAGTCAGTAACAGCTTGGCGCCCGGCTTCAGCTCCGCGATTTGTCGGGTGACGCCCTCGTGCGCAGGGTATATCTTGACGATGAACTCGAGCTCATCGTCCTCCTCCAGCGAGGTGAAGCTGAATGGGCGGCACTCCTCGCGCCACTCAGGGCGGTCGATGGCGATTTCGGCTGCGGCGCCCGCCTCATACCGGTAGCCGGACGGTTTCTCGAGCACGAGGCGTCGCGTATCGTGCGTAACGGCTTCCAGTTTCAGCAAGCGAACGGAGTGTTCCATGCCCATAACCATTATATCGACATGCATCCCATAAATGCGAATGGTCGCGCTTGCAGGTAATCGGACTTTGACGATACACTTTGCTCGATTTCTAATGAATGGGGGTGTGCCGTGCGAATACGCGGAGTCATTGTGCTGTTGATCCTTCTGTCTGCGCTCGTCCCGGTCGGAGCTCAGACCGCCGAGGATCCGGGTCCGCGGGCAGGGGATCGGGATGTAGGAGTAGTCCCCCTGCCGGTCTTCGGGTATTCACAGGATACGGGCGCACTGTTCGGCGCCGCCGCGTTCATCTTCTGGCAGCCGCTCACCAACGTCACCTCGACGACCAACAACACGCTCTCCGTGGTGGGGTTCTACGGTCTGCGTGGCGTCGTCGGCTTTCCCATGAATCTGACGCTGAATCTCGCCGACGGATTGTACCGGCCCGAGCTCGGCTTCTTCATCGGCCGGGCGCCGTCGGACTTCTACGGCGTCGGACCTGACTCGGACCTCGATGATGAGGAGGTCTATACGAGCTTCACGATGGATGCACAGGCGGCCTTCCTGTTCCGCCTCTACCCGCAGCTCTACGCGGGGCCTGTCGTAAACTGGATCTACCAGGACGTCGTGGAGACCGAAAAGGGTGGCATCCTGGACACCGGGGATATCACGGGAAACGAACGGATCCGCACCGTGGGAGGCGGCGCCCGCATCGACTGGGATACGCGCGAGCCTCAGCTCTACCCCTTCTCCGGGCACCTTCTCAGCGTCTCAACCGTCGGCCATCTCGGCGGTTTTGCGTCGCATGATGGCTACACGGTGGCTTCGCTCGACTACCGGCAGTTCTTCAACCCCTGGGGCCGGCACGTTTTCGCGCTGCAGGGCAGGACCGATGTAGCCGTCGGCGACACTCCGGTTCATTATCTGCCCTACCTCGGCGGCTCGAGCGCGCTGCGTGGATATCCGGAGGGGCGCTACCGCGACGATGTCGCCGTGCAGGGACAGGTGGAGTACCGCTTTCCCATCGTGTGGCGCTTCGGCGGCGTAGTCTTCGGGGCCGCCGGGCAGGTTGCCCCCTCGATCGGTGAGCTCGATCTGTCCGGACTGCCGCTGGCAGGAGGGCTCGGTCTGCGCTTTGCTGTCAACACCGAGGAGAACATCAATATCCGGATCGATTTCGCTTTCACACGGGAGGGAACCGGCTTCTACGTCAATTTGCGGGAAGCGTTCTAACGCACTGCGCGCGTGAGGGTCGCGACCACCCGCTCAACATAGGCCGCGAAGTCGGGGACTTCAGACTTTTCCACCCGAAAGCCGATCGCTCCCTCGTGCCCTCCGCCGTTCTCGACTTCGAGCTCCGGGAGAACGCTGCGCAGGTCGAGTGAACGATAGGCAAGGCTCCGACGCACCCTGAACTGAATCAGATCCGAGCTCTGCGGTGAGTCATAGTAACCGACCATGCTGAGGTACCCGCTCTCTTCGGCCAGCTCGTCCGCAATACCGCGGGCGACGGAAATGATGGTATCGCCATCGAAGTTGCGGTGGGCTTCCTCGCTCTCGGCCTCATCGAGCACCGCGTATCCGACCGGGCCGTCGACGTGGCGATGCTTCGAGAGATAGGCGTGGAAGCGTGCCTCGTCGTCGGAAAGGCGCCGCAACTCTCCGTAGATCTGCTTCATGTTGAAGAAGTTGGTGTTCTTCGTCGTCTTCTCGGCGAGCAGCTCGTTGAACATCCGAGAGAACATGTCGTAGAAACGCTGCTCCCGCCGTGATTTGATGAACTTTCCCATCTGGGTGTCGCCGACGATACCGGTGAGAAGAGTAAGCACCATATTGCGGGAGAACATGTCGCCGACCTCGAACTGCTCCATCACCTCCGGTTGCTGACTCATCTTGCAGGCAAGCAGCCCGATGAGCTCACAACTCGAGGAAGCCTCGGCAACAAGACAGTAGTCGTCGTCGCCGTTGTATCGCGCATCCGCCTGCAGATGATGGTCCATCTCGATGCGGAGGGTGTCCGGGTGCCCAAGAAGCTCTCGAACCTCCTCGGTAGCCTGCAGCATACTGGGTTTCGGGGTGTCGCAGATGACCACGGTGTCCACCCGGGAGAGGGCGTCTGCGCAGCCGGTGTTGATCTCTATGGAGTTGTACTTGCATATGTCGAGAAGGTATTGGTAATGCTCGGGGAGTTCGGGTGCCGTGCAGATGATGGGCTTCTTCGACATCTTGCTCAGAATCAGCGATACCGAGACCATCGCCGAGATACAATCCTCGTCGGGGTTCTGGTGGCCGAGTACGAGAAAGTTCTCCCGCTCCACGAAGGCCTTGGAGATGTTTCGTATGATCCGGTTCTTCCGGGCAATGGTCGGAATATCCTGTTTGCGAACTTCAGTTCGTTCAGATCGGTTCATCTCGACCTCTGGTTCAGTCAGCGTGCGCAACCTGGACACGGTTGCGGCCGGCGG
>CAZVXU010000178.1:0-3615 GCA_964631585.1 uncultured Spirochaetaceae bacterium
ATGCTCGAGTTGCTCCGGTCGACCGACGAGCATCCGACCGCAACCTGGCTCTACGATGAGTTGCGCAAGGAGTTTCCGACGGTCAGCCTCGGAAACGTGTACCGGAACCTCTCCATACTCGTAGAACAGGGTCATGTGCACAAGCTGGACTTCGGCAGCACTTTCGACCGCTACGAGGCCGCCGATGAGCAGCACGCCCACTTCATGTGCCGCTCCTGTGGCCGTATTTACGATCTCCCCATGCCGGATCTCGACGGCTACAGCCGGCACATGGATATCGACGGACACCGACTCGAATCGGCGCGAGTCGAGTTCTTCGGGATCTGCCACGAGTGTGTCGCCCGGGCCAAGAGTAGCTGAGAGCCCGCATCGCCCCATGGCAAGCGATACCGCCGCCTACTACGATGCCAATACGAAGCGATTCCTCACCTTCGGACTCGGCTCGGCGTCGGGCTCGATCCATCGAGCGGTCTGGGCTCCCGGCATACACTCGCGCCTCGAGGCGATGAACTACGTCGACAGCCTCATTCTCGAGGAGCTCCGCACGCTCGCACGGGCGCGACGGCCACATGAGGTCACTGGGGCGCACGACGGACCCGCCGGGATCTCCGGCGCGGGGACGTCCGGCGCTGTCCATCCATCCCGCGATCCCCTGGCCATCGACCTGGGATGCGGTGTGGGCGGGTCAATCGCCTATCTCGAGCGCCATGTTGCCGCGCATTATCAGGGCATCACCAACAGTCGTGTTCAACGGGAGATCGCGATCGAACAGGCGCAACGCCGCGGATCGAATGCAGTGTTCACCGTCGACGATTACGGCGACCCCGAGCTCTATCATTCGCGGCTCCCGCGTGACGGCGTGGACCTGGTGTACATGATCGAGTCCTTCGTCCACGCAAGCGACCCCGAAACCGTCCTGCAGGGTGTCGCACGTGTGCTGCGGCCGGGCGGCCGACTCGTCATCTGCGACGACATGCTCGCCTCCCCGGATGCCGTGGACTCGGCGACCGTGGCGGCCTTCGCGCGCGGCTGGCACGTCCATAACCTGTTGACGGTTGATCGTCTCACCGCGATCGCCGCCTCTCACGGGCTCGAGCGCGTCGGAAACCGGGACCTGACGCCACACGTGGAGCTCCGCCGGCCACGGGATCGTATCATTCGGCTCATCGCGCCGCTCATCCCGCGACTCGGACTGAAGACACCGTTCTGGGACAATATGTACGGAGGCGATGCGCTTCAACGAGGCCTGCTGGGCGGACTCCTGCAGTACCGCTACGTGGTCTTCGAGGCCTGATCGGCCCGCGCGGTGAGCAGCTCTTCCGATAACTCCGGCATCGGGCCGGCTTCCTCGATCGCTCCGCTCCTGAGATAGTAGACCATCGCGGCCACCTCGCCGCTGCGGGGCTCGCCGCTGCCGGGCTGGCCGCCGCCGTGCTCTGCGCCGTAAAGCTCCGCTGCAGCCTCCCGATAGAGCGCAAGCTGCAGCTCGTGCGCGCGCGGGCGATAGGTGCGGTCGGTCTTGAAGTCGATCACCGTGACCGGCCCGGCGGGCGCGTGGGCCCCGTCGGACGCGCCAGGCGCGGCGCCTTCCGACGCGCCGACCGAAACCAGATCGATCTGGCCATGGATCCATGCGGGTATCGAGCCGATCCTCCGGTGGAGCACGAACGGCACTTCGCTCTCGAGCCGGCCTCCGGCGATCCTCGCAGCGAGGGGCGAAGAGAGAAAGCCGGCTGCGAGCTCCGCGGCGTCGGCAGCGATGCGCCGATACTCATCGGCGGTCACCTCGTGCCGCAGAGCCTCTCTGCGCACCGCGGGCGGTAGCTCGGCGAGTGGCGGCACCAGCGGCCGGCCATCTGCCCGGGCGGATTCGGGCGCCCCGGCGGCTCCGGCGGTCTCGGCGCCCGGTCCCACCGGAGCTGAGCCGCCGCCCGCGCCGCCCGTCTTCAATGCGCTCTCGATGAGATAGTGGGTGAGGGTGCCGAAGAACCCGGCAAGACCACGCTCCTCTAAAAGGGTGTCGCTCTGCACCGCCGGGAGCTCGGCGCTTGCCGCGGCTTCGGCGCCGCCCGCCGCCTCGCTGAGGACGTCGGCATGAAAGCGGTCGGCGAGCTCGGTCACCGAAATCTCGTCCGGAACCGGCGTCCGCTCGACTCTCGCGGCGCGGCGGTATCGCTCATGCAGCGTCTCCGGCGAAACGTTCGGGCGGGATCCGGGAACGCCGTAGGTCCGCGAGCGGGGCACGTCGGGGATGATATCGATATCCACGGGCACACTGCTCTGCGTCGCCCCGGCTGCCGGGTTGTCCGGCATGATCCCGAGGGCGGTGATGAGCAGGTTGAGCAGATGGCGATCCTGCTGCTGGTTCTGCGAATTGAAGACCCCGGTGACCAGCAGATGTGACTCCGCGCGGGTCAGCGCGACATAGAGCAGCCGCTTGAGCTCGGCGAGCTCCATCTCGCGGTTCTCGCGTTCACCTTCGTTAAAGAAATAGTTCACCCGCCGGCCGTCGGCGAGGAGTGCCGACGCTGCGGGCATGCTCGCGGTGAGGCCAAAGCGGCTCGAGAGGTAGAAGGGCTGCGTCCCGATGCCGGTGTTCCGGCCCATGTTTCCGGTGTTCGCCAGAACGACCACGGGAAACTCGAGGCCCTTGGACTTGTGGATGGTCATCAGCTGCACGCCGCGCTGCTCGTCGCGTACTACCTCCAGATCCCGCTGACGGCCGTAGACGCCGAGGTTCTCTCGAACCGCCTCAACGAACTCCACCGCCGGCCGGTCATCCATCGTGCGGGCAAGCTCGTAGAGGTGATCGAAGTACTCCAGGTACGGGTGAAGCGCCGGCGAGGCGAGCAGCCGATAGCGATACCCGAAGCGGTACCACAGGTCCGCAACGATATCGGAGACGGGCTCCTCGTCGACGCGATCGCGCACCTCGGCGTAGAGCTCGACACCGAGACGGTATTTCGCCGCGTCCTCATCGGAGAGCTCCTCGGCCACCGTCCCGACGAAGGGCTCGCCCTCGCCGAGCAGGAGACGCGCAAGCGCATCATCGGAGACGTTCACCAGGGGCGATCGCAGAACCGAGGCGTAGGCGGCCCGATCCTCCGGATGCACGCAGAGCTGGAGCACGTTGTACACGTCGTACGCGGGAGCAGACTCGAAGAGACTGCGCACGCTCTGCGTGGAGTACGGCACCCCGAAGAGCCTGAGCATACGCTCGTAGTGGCGCTGGTTACTGGTCGAGCGCATGAGGATCGCCACATCGTCGTAGCCCGCGGCGCGCTCGCCGTCCGGCCCGCGGGCGGTCCAGACGCCCTCCTCCACCGCATCGCGAATGCTCTTCGCCACGTAGTAGGCCTCCGCCTGATCGCGATGCAGCAGATCCTCGGCCTCGCCCGCGTCGCCGCCCGCGGCGTCGTCCTCCAGCGGCTTCCAGGCAATTCGAACGCGGGCGCGGGTGTCGGCGCGGGCGCGGGTGTCGGCGCGGGCGGCGGCCTCCGGCGCCTGCAGGGGCGCGAAGCGGGCCTCGTAGTCTGCGCTCGCGCCGCCCATCGCCCGGGCAAAGACAGAGTTGAAGAAAGAGATGAGCGATGGTGCGCTTCGGTAGTTGAACGG
>CAZVXU010000178.1:3715-5418 GCA_964631585.1 uncultured Spirochaetaceae bacterium
CCGGCGCGAAGTGAAAGCAGATACAGAAGCTCCTTCTGCAGCTCGTTGTTGTCCTGGAACTCGTCGATCATGATGAAGCGGAATCGCCCGCCGTAGTACTCGCGCAGTCCGCCGTCACTCTTGAGCAGGTCGACGGCGAGCTCCATCACGTCCCGATAGGAGAGCAGCCCGCGGCGACGCTTCTCCGCGCGCACCTGCTCCTCGAAGGCCCCGACCAGTTCGTAGAGCTCGGCGAGGTCGTCGCGCACGAGGAAGGTATCCACGAGCGTGTTGATCTCCCCTTTGAGCCTTTTGATCTCGTCCACGCAGGTCTTGTAGATTTCGACGGCGTCGGCCTTGCTGCCACCGGTGCGCTTGTTGATGGCGGATGCCGCGGCAACGAAGTCTTCCAGACCCTCGGGGGGCAGATCCATCCGCGCCGGGTCCCAGTCCGGATCGAGAGAAACCCCGGCGAGCGCCTCCTGCGCCGTCGCAATAGCCTTCGGCGCGGGTTCCAGCGACATGAGCGTTGCCAGCACCGAATCGAGCTCCCCGAGGCGCCGTCGGTACAGCCGCCCGAGCTCCTGCATCTGCGTGGAGAGCCACGCGCCGGGATTCTGCGCTCTCGAGACGAGCACGTAGTTCCGGGCAAGCATGGCGAAGCCGTCGGAGCGGACCGAGTCGAAGCCGTTGAGCGCGATAAAGCGCGCGAGGACGGAATTGTGCCGGTTGTCGAGCAGAAAGGCGAGTGCCGCAGCTTCGGAGAGACGGTCGATTTCCTCCTCGTCGACGCGGAAGCTCGTCGGCACCCCGAAGCGCGTGCACCCGTTTCGGGCGATCTGACCGCAGAAGCTGTCGACGGTGGAGATGTGCGCCGTCTCGAACCGCCCGAGCTGTTCGGCGACGAAGGGATCGTCGCGATACTCGCTGAGGCTGCGAAAAATCCGTTCGTACATCTCCGCGGCGGCCTTTCGGGTGAACGTGAGCGTGAGGATGCGGTCGACCGGCACCTGCTCGTCGAGCACCAGACGCAGGTATCGCTCCGACAGCACGCGCGTCTTTCCGGAACCGGCTCCTGCGGTCACGACGGCATTTCGGCGTGAGTCAACTGCCTGCTGCTGTTTCTCGTCGAGCGTAACTCTTCGCTGCGCCACCTCGCACCTACCCCGTAACGAATCTCGCCCGGCAGATGCCGGGGAAGGAACAGGACTCACATCCGCCCCGCGGGTCGGGAAAGCGAAAATCCCCCCGCCGCAGGCCCTCGAGCATACCTACCGCCGCCTCGCGGGCCGCCTCCCTCGATGATTCGAGCCCCTCCTCATCGAGGGCCGCCTTTTCGCCCGCCCCGAAGACCGGAAGATAGCTCGCCTTCTCCACCGAATAGAGGTAGAGCCCCGCTATCGACCGGTCGAGCCGCGAGAGAATCTCCGCGTACAGGGGGAGCTGAAGCTCTTCCACCCGTGTCGGGTCCTCCGGGTCGACCCGGAAGGCCTTCTTCGCCGGGAGGCGATTCTTCTTGTAGTCGATAACGACGGCGCCCGGGGCCGCGGCACCGGCGGCGCCGCCCGCCCCCGGCCCGACCATCCGCCGGTCCATGAATCCGCCGAGCACCGCATCCCCCTCGAAATCGACCGACTCGTAGCGTTCGAGAACCTCGATCCGCCACCCGTCGAAGCGTTTTGCGTCCTCCTCGATGAGCCCGTGCATGCTCTCTTCGAGCCTGG
>CAZVXU010000179.1:0-1950 GCA_964631585.1 uncultured Spirochaetaceae bacterium
GCCGAACCCTATACGAGCGGCGGCACATCCACCCAGCGTCGCTCCGACCAGCTCTGCATCCCAAGCTCGGCAAGCTGCACGCCCTTTGCTCCCTCGAGCAGGGTCCAGGGGAAGGGCTCGTCTGCGCCGATGTGGCGCAGGAAGAGCTCCCACTGGGCCTTGAAGGCGTTATCGGCCGGGTCGCGGGTCGGCATCTTCATCCAGTTCTCGTAGAAGTCCACCGGCTGCTCGATGTCCGGGTTCCACACCGGCTTCGGCGTCTCGGCATCGTGCTGCACCCAGCACTCACGCAGCCCCGCGACCGCGCTCCCCTCGGTGCCGTCAACCTGCAGTGTCAGAAGGTCGTCGCGGCGCACGCGCACGGCCCATGAGCTGTTGAAGTGGCAGATGACGCCGTTTTCGAGCTCGAAGGTCCCGTAGGCGGCATCATCGGCGGTGCAGCTGTAACGCTCACCCTCCTCGTCGAGGCGCTCGGGGATATGGGTTGCGCCGATGGCCGAGAGGCGTGCAACCGGCCCGAAGATATTGTCGATGACGTAGCGCCAGTGGCAGAACATATCGATCATGATCCCGCCGCCGTCCTCGGCGCGATAGTTCCACGAGGGGCGCTGGGTGGGCTGGTTGAAGCCGTCGAAGACCCAGTAGCCGAACTCCCCGCGGACACTCAGGATGCGTCCGAAGAAGCCCGAGTCGATGAGATACTTCAGCTTCATGAGACCGGGCAACCACAGCTTGTCCTGCACGACCCCGTGCTTGATACCGGCGGCCTCCGCGCGCGTGTAAAGCTCGAGCGCCTCGGCGGCGCCCGTAGCGGTGGGCTTTTCGGTATAGATCGCCTTTCCCGCATCGATGGCCCTGCGGATTGCATCGGCCCGGAGATTCGTGAGCTGGGCGTCGAAGTAGAGCTCCCACGCAGGATCAGCGAGGGCCGCGTCGAGGTCGGTCGAGTAGCGCTCGACCCCGTAGCGCTCGGCGAGGCGGCGTAGTTTATCCTCGTTTCGCCCGACAAGCAGGGGCTCGGGCACAATGCGATCGCCGTTAGCCGCGACCACCCCGCCCTGCTCCCGTATGGCGAGAATCGAACGCACGAGATGCTGATTTGTCCCCATCCGTCCCGTTACGCCGTTCATGATGATGCCTATGCGTGTATCCATACCTCACTCCTCATACGTGCGTGTCGTACGCCTCGATAATGTCCGAGAGAAACGCACCCTGATCCATCGCCCAGTACCGATCGGAAAAGATCTCCACCTCGTTGAACCCGTCGAAGCCGGCTGCCTCAACCCATCCCCGGATGCGGCGGATGGGGACGCAGCCCTCGCCCATGAGCCCGCGGTCTGTGAGAAAATCCTCGGTGGGCACCTTCCAGTCGCAGACGTGGAAGGCGAAGAGCCGGTTCAATCGCCCGCAGCGCCCGATCTCCGCCTCGAGGCGAGGGTCCCACCACAGGTGGTAGACGTCCACCGCGACTCCGACCCCCGGATCACCCACTTCCTCGCAGACATCGATCGCCTCCGTAAGCGTGTTGATAGCCGACCGGGTGTCCGCGTACATGGGATGCAGCGGCTCGACACCCAGCCTCACCCCGTGCTCCCGCGCGAACGGCGCAAGCTCGGCGAGCGCCTCTCCAATCTGGGCACGGGAATCGGCAAGCGGCTGGCGCGGATCCGCCCCGCAGACCAGCACGATGAGGGGTGCGCCGACCTCCGCGGTCTCCACGATGGCCGTACGGTTCTCCTCGACGGCCCGGCGACGGGCACCGGCGTCAACGCTCGGGAAAAACCCGCCGCGGCACACCGACACCGGGGTCAGCCCTGCGTCACGCGCACGGGCGCCGACCGCGGCCGGCGTCCGCGTCTCGAACGCGTTCCGCCAGATCGTGATACCGGAGACCCCGGCGCGGGCGTACTCATCTATCGCGGTGTCGATGTCCCAGGGCTTGGTGGTGAT
>CAZVXU010000179.1:2050-4131 GCA_964631585.1 uncultured Spirochaetaceae bacterium
CGCCATCAGTCCGCCTCCTCGCCGATGTTGAAGAAGGTCAGGTAGGGGCCGCCCTCGGCCAGGCGCTTGAGATACACCGCAAGCTCCACCATGTGGTAGTCGCCCCACATGCACGACTCCCCGTTCGGCACCTTCTGCCCCTGCGGCACGTTGTCCCAGCCGTTCGGGCGATGGTAGACCGAATGAAGCAGAATCCCCTCGTGGTGGGGCTCGGTAGACACGTATGTCTCCCCGAGGAGAGTCCGGGAAACGGTGAGCCCGGCCTGCGTGTAGCGTCTGCCGGCCTCCGCGTCACCGCCCTTCGCGGCGTCGAGAGCCGAGAGATAGCGGCCGAGCCGCAGGAGTCCCTGCGCCCCGATGGCGGCGGCGGAGGAGTCCACCGGCTCGTAGTCGTTGTAGGGATCGGCCGGACGGTCGAGGTAGTCGCCGAGATGTGCCAGCCCCGGCGCGCCGGTGTCCCAGTAGGGGATGCCGTCGGTGGGCGTGTACTCGATGTAGAAGTCGGCGACCGCGCGGGCCACCTCGAGGAAGCGCGCGCGGACGGCGTCTTTGGTCGGCAGGTGCCGGAAACCGGCCGCGGCAACCTCGTCGTCTGTGAGCGTCTCGATGAACTCGAGCTGCTCGGGGTAACCGGCGAGCACCCAGGAAAGGCCACGGGTCCAGGTGGAAAAGGGGGAGTAACCCTGCTGGGTTGAGGGACAGCGGTAGACACCGTTGTTGACGTTGAAGATGACCTCGTGAACGGCGCGCCCGCGCAGGTCGTAGCTGTCACGGCCGGTGCCGTAGTAGACGCTGTAGCGGGCGGTAGTCTCCGCGTGCTGCAGAAGGCGCTTCAGGAGCGACACCCGCTCGTCCTGCTCGCCCATGTAGACGTGCCCGAGGCGATAGCCGAGGGCGAGAATCCGCAAGGTCCGCATCGTGTCGACGAAGAGCGAATGCGGGCCGTTGAAGGTGTAGATGTAGCCGAGGTCGTCGGGAAGTGGGGTCCATCGCGCCGCCTGTACGGCGCCTGAGATTTTGAGCGCGAGCTCGTAGAAGCGTCGCTCCCACCGGTCTTCCGGGATTCGCCCTTCGCTCATGAGCCTCAGCAGGTTCCCGTAGGTGCTGACATTGTTGAAGCCGTGATCGTGCACGCCGAAGTGGCTGACGTGGGTCGCCATCTCGCCGACCGTGCTCTCGCGGCCGTACTCGAGAAACCGCTCGGCGCCGCCGGCGTCGAACTGGTAGATCGCATTCCCGTACTGAAAGCCCTGCGTCCACTCGGTCCACCCGCGGGTGGTGTACTCACCCTCGATGGTGAACACCGGCGTGCCCCTCTCCCGGCTCCAGTTCCGCCGCAGGAGCTCGGTCGTCTCCCCGGAAATCGAGAAAAAGCGCTGCAAACGGTCTGCCAGCGCGGTCGGCTTCAGATCATAGTCAATGGTGATCATAGGTCGTCCTCCTTCACAGCCGCCCCCGGCTCACAGCCGCGGGATCGTCAATCCGCCGTCGGTGTATACGTAGGCCCCGGTGGAAAAGGCGAAGTCTCCCCGCAGGAAGGCCACCACCGCCCGCCCGTTGTCGGCGGGCTCTCCCCAGCGGCGCTGCGGCACGAGGCCTTCGGCGATGAGCGTGTCGTACTTTTCCCGCACGCTACTGGTCATATCCGTACGCGTAATCCCCGGCCTGATCTCGTAGACCTGGATGCCCTCGGGCGCGAGCCGTGCCGCCCACAACTGCGTAGCCATGGACATACCCGCCTTGGATACGCAGTACTCACCGCGGTTCGTGGACACCGTAGATGCCGAGATCGACGAGACAAAGATGATTTTGCGGCCCGACGGGATACGCGGGGGCGTGTCGGTTCCAAGCCAGCGGCGCGCCACCGACTGGGTGAGAAAGTACGGCCCCTGTAGGTTCACCCGCATGAGCTCTTCGAAGCTCTCCTCGCTCGCCTCGACTATGTCGTTTCTCTCCCGCGGGGCGATACCCGCGTTGTTCACGAGGGCATCGATCTCGCCGAAGCTCGCGGCAACCGCCTCTAAAAGCGCTTCCCGCGAAGCGCGATCGCCCACGTCACCCTGGAACGCCTCGAAGCGCGG
>CAZVXU010000179.1:4231-5409 GCA_964631585.1 uncultured Spirochaetaceae bacterium
GCGTTGCGGGCGTAGTTGACCGCAACCGAATACCCCTCACGGGCCAGCTCGACCGCAATACCCCGGCCGATGCCGCGACTTGCTCCCGTAACCAGCACTACCGGATGCATACCGTCTCTCCTTCTATGAGCTCGCCCTCGACGCTGAGGCCGAGGCGCTCGGTCGATCTGTCGATGATGCGGCTGCGCAGCCACCGCCCCGCCTCCTCGCCGAGGCGCGGGGTCGAGAGGGTTATCGTGTCGATCTGCTTCACCGCGAGACGCCGCACGGGCGAGTTGTCGAATCCCGTGAGCGCGAGATCCTCGGGGATGCGAAGACCTGCCGCGAGGGCCGCCTGAAAGAAGTAGACCGCCACGAAGTCGTTGAAGCACATCACCGCGTTGTATCCGTCCGCCACGATGGAGCGAACAAATTCCTCGTCTATCTGGTCCAGGGTGTCGATGCGCCGCACGGCGCCGCTCCGGCAGGAACGATTCAAGGCCACACAGGCCGAGCGAAACCCCTCTTCCCGATATGTGGTCACCGGCACCGCCGGAGTGAATCCGATGTAGCAGGGGCGTGCGTCCTCGCGACAGGCGCTGAGATGCTCTAGCAGCCGCTGCATGCCGAGGTGGTTGTCACAGGTGACGAAATCCCGCTCGTCCTCGATTCGATTGAGTACCACCGCCGGGATGTCGCGCTCGGCTATGGCCGCCGCAAGGCCGGCGTCGGGCTCGGTGAATGCAAAGATGCAGCCGTCGATATCGCCGAGCTTCTTGTGGGTGAAGACGATGCTGTCCTCGGCGTTGAGGCTCGTGAGTATATTGATGCGGACGTCGCCGAACCCCCGCTCGATACTGGCGATGAGCTCGGCCGCATCGTAGAACAGATGCTGGTAGGCCATCGACGCGTAGGGGAGGAAGAGCGCGATGTTGAGAATGCTTCGTGCACCATGGCGGCGGATGTTTCGCTTCTCGTAGCCCATCTCGTCGGCGGTGCGCAGGATGAGCTCCCGCTTCTCGCTCCCGATGAGGGCCGACTTGTTGAGCACCCGCGAGACGGTACTCGGTGAGATCTCCAGTCGTTCGGCGATGTCGTAGACCGTTACCCTTCGTGCCACCTGCGCTCCTGACAAAATTGCATGCAACTAAAACCCGTTCCAGAGTACGCGGAGGTTCTCCGACTGTCAAGAAAAATGC
>CAZVXU010000180.1:0-5371 GCA_964631585.1 uncultured Spirochaetaceae bacterium
TCGGCCGGAGAGGAAATGGAAACCTCGAGCTCCGCGGCGGAAACGTGCGGCGGATCGGACTCACGTGTTGCCCGTGCGGAGACCTTCATGTCCTCGATGGTCACATTGCTGTTGCGCGCGACAAGGCCGAGCGAGGATGTGATGCAGGCCCCGGCGGCCGAGAGGAGGGTTTCCACCGGGTTGAAGCCGACCGAAAGGTCTCCCGCTTTGCTTCCGAGCTCGAGGGAGAAGTCGCGGACGGTGGCCGTTGTCTGCTCGCCGTCCGGGTGGCGGCGGAGGTTTACGGAATATTCTTGTGTGCTCATGGTGTTTCTCCCGGCGCCGAGTCCGTCAGGCGCTCAGGCGCTCCTCGAGCTCCTGCTTCGCCTGCTTCAGCACGCCCCGCTCGCGAATGAGCCGGCGGACGTAGTCTTTGTTTGGAAAGCTGATGGCGCCGTAGACACACCAGGTTTCGCATGATGTGCAGCCCACCATGCACTGTAGCGGGCGGGCCACGACGGCCTTCTTTTGTTCTGCGTCGTAGTCGAAGACGTTCCGCCCGCAGCTCGTCACACACATGCCGCAGCCGATGCACCTATCGGTATCCACGTTGGGGCTCCAGTCGATCTCTTCTCGGGGAATGCCCTTCCACGTTGCAAACTTTTCCGGTAATGACATTGTGGCCTCCTTTTACCATCTATAAAACTAGCCAAATATGCAAAAATGCTGCGCCATCTCTCATTTCGCCACAGCTTGCCGTGGCTCATAGTGCTGCTCGATGAGCTATTTACTGAGCTACTTACCGACCGCCGCCTCGTAGACCTGCTCGCTGCGACGGCGCCTCGCTCGCAGCACGTTCTCGAGCCCCGCCATGAAGTCTGATATGCAGTCACAGGCAAGGGAGTAGTAGACGGTGGTACCTTCCTTGCGGTCGGTGAGGATGCCCGCAGTCTTCAGCAGGGAAAGGTGTCGGGACACCGTCGAGGTATCGACCCCAATCCGGTCGGTGAGGTCGCAGACGCACTGGGGACCCTCGGTTGAGAGCACCTCCACGATGTAGATGCGCGTGGGATGCGCAAGTGCCTTCAGTACTTCCGCGCGCGCTTCGGCTTTCAGCTTGTCCTTTTCGTTCATGGCGTTCTTGTATATATTGCCAAATAAGCTGCCGGACGTCAAGAATAAGGACGCGGCGTTTTTCGCAGCATGTGTACTTGACAGTCTTCGCATTTTTGGCTATATTGCCAAATAAAGAACAGATTACATAGAAGGAGTGTTTATATGACGATTCAGATACTCGGACCGGGCTGCCCCAATTGCGAAAACCTCGAGAAGAACGCACGGGAAGCGGCAAACCGCCTTGGCATTGATGTAACTTTCGAGAAGGTTACAGACACCGATCAGATAGTCGAGATGGGCGTCATGCGCACGCCCGGCTTTGCCGTGGACGGCGAAGTGCAGAAGTACGGCAAGGTCTTTTCAACCGAAGAGATCGAAGAGGCCCTGAAGGCGTACAGCGCATAATTCGGCGCACACACGCGGATTCAGACTCAGACGCATACACTTCAAGCGAGAGCTACATATGAAGATCCAAATTCTCGGAACCGGCTGCCCGAAATGCCGGCTTCTGAAAAGTAATACGCAGCAGGCGGTCACCGACCTCGGAATAGATGTCGAGGTGGAGGAGGTGACCGACATGGAGACAATGATGGACATGGGCATGCTCGTGTCGCCCGGGTTCGCGGTGGATGACACACTGCTGCATACGGGAAAGGTTCTCTCGGTAGACCAGATCAAGACGGTCGTCCGGGAACACGCAGAAGAGGGGGCTCCGTCATGAGCGCTCCCGCACAGGCGTATCAGGCTGAACCCGCCCCGCCGAAGACGCCGGTCTCCCGGGCCCTCGATCGGCTTCGCGGTCTGTGGGCCGAGAAGAAGAACCGATTTCTTCTCGCCATGGTGGCGGTGTTTCTCATCGCCTTCTTCACCCCGTGGGGCTCCGAACGGGTCTCAGCCGCGCTGAACGAGTCCTTTCTGATGCTCGGCGAGTACGCCCGCGAGCACGTGCTGTTATGTCTCATCCCGGCCTTCTTCATCGCCGGGGCGATCACCATATTCCTCAATCAGCAGGCGGTCATCCGTTACCTCGGCCCCGACGCGCCGAAGCTGACCGCATACAGCGTAGCCTCGGTTTCGGGCACCATCCTTGCGGTGTGCTCCTGCACCGTGCTGCCGCTTTTCAAGGGCATATACAAGAAGGGCGCGGGTATTGGTCCGGCGGTAAGCTTTCTCTACTCGGGGCCCGCAATAAACATACTCGCGATCATACTCACGGCCAAAGTCCTCGGTCTGCGGCTCGGGATCGCTCGAGCGGTCGGCGCTATCGCCTTTGCCTTCATCATAGGGATCGTGATGCAGCTCCTGCATTTTCGCGAGGACAAGGAGCGCGCCACCAACGCGGCGATGTTTCAGTCCTTCGATGATGATGGGGGACGCAGCCTCGGACAGATGGCCGTCTACATGGCCTCGATGATCGGCATCCTCGTGTTTCTCAACTGGGCGCCCTCCGGCGGCTCGGTGGCGTGGTGGGACTTCATCAACCAGTGGAAGTACCTCATAACCGGGGCGTTCGCCCTCGTGCTGGTCTATACCCTGATTCGCTGGTTCACCGCCCGTGAGCTCGGCGACTGGGTCGGGGCGACGCGGGACTTCGCGGTGCAGATTCTCCCGCTTCTCTTCGCCGGCGTTCTCGTGGCGGGCTTCCTGCTCGGTCGTCCTGGCCACATGGCGCTTATCCCCGAGAGCTGGATCGCCGACCTCGTGGGCACCAACTCGCTCGGCAGTAACCTGATCGCATCGGTCGCGGGCGCGCTCATGTACTTCGCGACGCTCACCGAGGTGCCCATCATGCAGGGCCTCATCGGCTCCGGGATGAATCAGGGCCCCGCCCTGGCGCTTCTCCTCGCCGGGCCCTCCCTCTCGCTTCCCTCCCTCATGGTGATCGGTGGCGAGCTCGGCCTGCGGAAGACCGCCACCTACATCGGCCTCGTCGTGGTGATGTCCACCGCGGCCGGCATGATTTACGGTGGGTTCGTGGCGTAGAGATCGAGGATATCGGTATTCATGTCGAGTTGGTCCCGACATTGAGCGCAGCGTAGAACTCGGCGATGAGCCTCTTCTGATAGGAGCCCGCGAAGCCGCCCATGCGGAAACGCTCGATGCCGTTACGCAGAAGCTCCCGCCATGAAGCCTCCTCGCGGCCGGGTACGATGGGAAAAAAGAGCGTATCGTTCGCTTCCGCGGCGGCGTGGTCTCCGGGGGCATCGCCGATCATGAGGCACGTGTCGGCGGAAAAGCCCGCCGCGCGGGCCTCGGCGAGCTGCGCCTTCTTCGACCCGCGCTCCTGCCCCGCGAGATCGTCGACGTGGCCGATGAGGTGGGCGTCAGTCCATTCCGCACGAAGCGCCGCAGTCGGCGTTGCCGAGACGACCGTCACGCGGGCGAACCGCTCGAGCGCTTTGATGCTATTAGCCACACCGGGAAAGGGCGGACCCGCCTCGAACTCGGCGGCGATGCGCCTGTTGCTCTCGGCGCTCCAGTGCAGGACCCGGGAGAGGAACTCGGACGGATTCACGCCGACGTACTCGCGGAACACCTCGTGCGACAGCGGACGCCCGCGTCGGACGAACTCCCACAGCGGGGCGGGGTCGGGCAGCCGGGCTCGCAACTGCGGATCTTCCCGCAAGGTATCCAGGCATACGGCGAGTGCCTCGAAGCGATTCGCACCGCGGGTGTGCGAGTAGAGGTTGACCCGCTCGGCGGTCGCGCGGTAGCGATCTGCGATGTCGGTGAACCCCAGTGACGCGATCGCCTGGGGGATGAAGACCTGCTTCTGCTTGCGCTCCATCGTGTCGAACACACAGCCGTCTGAATCGACTCCGACGAAGTGCCGTCGTCCGCTTAAAGGGGATCGTGGCTCACTGATCGTATCGATGCGCCTGCCACCGGACAAAGCGTCGTCCTGCATTTCTCAGAACGCCTGCCCGTCGAGTCCCTCGGACGGTCCGCGGCCCGCGATCCTGATGAAGACCTCGTTCGGCAGGCAGGCAAGCCACTCGTCGGGATTTGATATTCGTCCTTTCTGTACGCAGATCTGAAGCGGTCCTGGATCCTCGGCCACCCAGACCTCTCCGTTCTCGATCCGCATGAGGGTCTCACCGATCGGCCCCTCGAAGGTTACCGAGACGTTTTCCTCGAGCGAGTAGATATGCCGACGGCCTTCGGCCTGCACCATCACATGCGTTGCCTCTCCCGGGGTGCGCCCGTACACCGCGACAGAGAGGATCAGTATGACCGCGGCTGCAACCGCTGCCGCCGTCACATCGCCGGGCCACTGCCGAATATAGCTGCGGAAACTCACGAAGGGTGCTCCTCCCGCCGGGGGCTCAAATCCACACGTATAACGTGACGATTTTTTCGCCGGGCGGCAACTCCGGGTCCTCGGTTGACATGTATTCATCTATGCGCTATTGTACATAAGTAATGGAGCCGTACCTTTCCCGCATGAAAGCCGCAGCGGAGCACACGCGAATGCGACTCCTGCGGGTGCTCATCGAGGCTGACACCGAGCTATGCCTCTCAGAGCTCGTCGACATCGTCAGACGCCCTCAGTATGCCGTTTCCCGCGCGATGGCGCAGTTGCAGCATGCGGGGCTCGTCACCGAGCGACGCCGCGGCAAGCTCGCCTTCTATGCGCTCACCGACGATCCGTTCAACCGCAGGCTCTTCGACCTGCTTTCCGCTGTCCCCGCAGACGACGATCCCCACCGCCACGACTCCGACCGCCTTCGGTGGCGGCTCGATCTGCGTGAGGACGGCCGCTGCGTCGTAACGTACACCGCCGGCTACAATCCGCCGGCGTACCTCACCACACAGGAGGAATTGATGAAAGGCGAGAAACCGTCCGTACTGTTCATCTGCGTGCACAACAGCGCGCGCAGCCAGATTGCCGAGGAATATCTGCGGCAAATGGCGGGTGACCTCTTCGAGGTCGAAAGCGCAGGATTGAAACCCGGAGAACTCAATCCCCACGTGGTCGAGGTTCTCGCCGAGGAGGGCATCGACATCTCCGGCAAAAAGACGCAGAGCGTGGTGGATCTCTACAAGTCCGGAAAGACCTACGCCTACGTCATAACGGTCTGCAGCCGTGAGGCGGAGGAAAACTGTCCGATATTCCCGGGCCCGGTGCGGCGGCTGAGCTGGCCGTTCCCCGATCCGTCGAGGTTTGAAGGTACGCCCGAGGAAATCCTCGATAAAACCCGGAAGGTGCGCGACGTCATAAAGGAAGAGATCCGCCAGTTCGTCGAGGCATATCGAAAGAAGCACCCGGAGGGCG
>CAZVXU010000181.1:0-5362 GCA_964631585.1 uncultured Spirochaetaceae bacterium
CGGGCATACTCGATGATGCGGGTCTCGCGTATCATAGTCACCTTGATGCGTCCCGGATAGCGCAGCTGATTCTCGATCTCGCGCGCTATGCTCTTGGCCACGTCCTTGGCCTCGACGTCCGACACCTGCTCGTGGTCGACCATGATGCGGAGCTCGCGACCCGCCTGTATGGCATAGGCCTTGTCCACACCGTCGAACTGTTCCGCGATCCTCTCGAGATTCTCCAGACGCTTGATGTAGTTGTCCAGCGTCTCACGCCGCGCGCCCGGCCGGGAGGCCGACAGGGCGTCGGCGATCTGCACGATGACCGATTCCACGCAGCTGTGGGGAACATCACCATGATGCGCCGCCACCGCGTTTATCACCTGATCGTCCTCACCAATGCGCTTGAGCAGCTCCACTCCGAGCTCGATGTGACTCGAGTCACCATCGCTCTCTATTCCTTTACCGACGTCGTGAAGCAGGCCGCCGCGCTTGGCAATCTCCCGGTCGGCGTCGAGCTCTGCGGCAATCATGCCCGCGAAGACCGACACTTCCTTGCTGTGCGCAAGGACGTTCTGACCGTAGCTCGTGCGGTATTGAAGTCGACCAAGTCCACGAATAGCCTCGGGCTTCATGTGATGGATGCCCATCTCATAGAGGACCTTCTCGCCCTCTTCGTAGATGGACTGGCTGATCTCACCGGTGACCTTCTGAACAACCTCCTCGATGCGGGTCGGGTGAATCCGACCGTCGGAGATGAGCCGCTCGAGCGAGCGTCGGGCGATCTCCTTTCGCACGGGGTCGAAGCAGGAGACGACGACCGCCTCGGGGGTATCGTCGATGATGACATCGACGCCTGTCAGCGTCTCGAGGGTTCGGATGTTTCGTCCTTCGCGGCCGATAATCCTGCCCTTCATCTCGTCGTTGGGGAGACTCACCGACGTAACGGTGACCTCCGCATTGATCTCGGAGGCTTTCCTCTGAATAGTGGAAACGAGGATCTCCCGCGCCTGTTTGTCGGCGGTGAGGTTTGCTTCCTGTTCGATCTTGTTTATCAGTCCCTGGGCCTCGTGGCGTGCCTCGTCTTCGAGGGACTGAACAATCATTTTCTTGGCGTCATCGGCGGTCAACCCCGATATACGTTCGAGCTCTTCCCGCCACCGGGCCTCCTGTCGGCCCACATCTTCTTCTCTGTCCGCCAGTTTCCTCTCACGGTCGGTGAAGGCCTGCTGCTGTTTTTCGACCGCAGCATGCTTCTCTTCTAGGTTTTCTTCCTTTTGCAGTAGCCGCTTCTCGAACTTCTGGAGTTCGTTCCTACGCTCCCTGAGCTCTTTCTCCTGTTCGTTCCGCTCCTGGAGTAAGTCATCCTTCGTTTCAAGAATCAGTTCCTTCTTCTTCGCTTCCGCTTCTTTTATCGCGTCTTTCTTCAGGCGTTCGGCTTTCTGTTCTGAGGAAGAAAGCTGAAATCTGGCATATAGCCATCGGATCGTCCAACCTAGAATCAAACCCGCAAGAGGAAGGGCGATGATCAGCACAAGCTGCATATACGCACCCTCCTGCGTTCATATTGAGCCTTTAACCTAACCCAGATAGAGCGAGGTGTCAATATGGAGTGTATATATAACTATACAGATACTACCACTGGAGGTCGTCAAAGGTGAAACGGACACTTCGCCTGTCGTCGACGCGGATCCCGGACTTTCGATAGACGTCCCCGTCCTCGTCCTCGGCCCGAAGCTCGATGCTTGCTGCCCCCGAGGGCACCGGTAGGGTACTCGTGACAAGCTCGCCTGCTCCGACGGGGGAGTCCAGGTCCACTGCGACCCACTCCCCCCCGCCGGCTGCGCGATAGGAGAGCCGGATCAATCTGTAATTCGTGTCGTTGACCACGCGAAGCTCCCACACCCCGGAAGCTACCGCCTGCGCCCCGAAGTAAAGATCGTCAAGCGTAATTCTGAGAAGACGGTTCTCCTCTACATTGAGATTGCGCTTCAAATAGCGATCGCCCTCGGAGTCGACGGCAAGGACGAAACGATCCCCGCCGGCGGCGGCCACCGCCACTTCACGGCCGGGAAACAGGGGAGATGTGGAGATGAGGTTCTCACCGCGGGCGCCCTCCGGATCGGAGAAGAGATAGAGCTCCTGCATCCGGTAGTCGGTCTCATTTCGTATCCTGACCTCTACCGCCTGCGCATGGATAGCCTCCGCGGCAATGAGGTAGACTGCGAGGACGAGTAGATACCGTGACGTCTTCCGCATATGCATAATGTGGACCCCGTCACATAATACACCACCTCACCCTGGAGTACATGCATGAGTGACGCGAAATTCGAGAAGATAATCGAGCTTACCAACGACGCAGAGGCACGGCTGCTGCATGCCCACCTCGAGGAGCGGGACATCCCACACGTGATCCGAAGCTATCACGACACCGCCTACAACGGGATCTTCCAGGTGCAGTTCGGCTGGGGCCACATCGAAGCGCCGGCCGAATACCGGGATGAGATTCTCCGCATCCATGAAGACCTCGCCGGAACCTGAGCGGAGCTCCTCCCCGAACGCCGAGAACCGCCCGAGGCGGCCGGCACCGCGCCGGCAACGGGTCAGGAGCGTGTGGCGGTGTCGCCGCCGAGATGACCACCGAGATCGCCCGCGTAGTCGTCCAACACGTCGCGGTCCGAAAGGGTCTCCTCCGGCATATCGAGCCGCCTGTCATGTCGCTCGTCCCGGCGTCTGAGCCGCAGCGTGCGCCGCAAACCGCGCTGCAGAAAGGTGAGCATGTCCCGCAGCAGGATGTCGATGTCGTCGTCCTCGATGTGGTAGATGAGCATGTTGAATACCGAAATCACCAGGCCCGTGGGGTCATCATAGAGACTCGTCCGAAAGACCCCCTTCCTGCTGCCTTCGAGAATGATCTCTCGCAGCATGTTCTCCACCCGTCGCCGGAGTGATGTCGAGCGGCCCTCCCGGGCGTCGAGCCCTGGGTACGCGTACTTCTCGTCGCGAAGAAGAACACCGCGAAGGATGCGGTTGTGGCGCACACCGAGCGTCACAAAGCGGTAGACGGCCTTGAGTTTGTTCATCGGCGAGCGAAGCCGTGATATGATCCGCTCGGCCTTGCGAATACCCTCTCGCTCCACGAGATCGAGGATGTGACCGTAGAAGTCCTCTTTGCTCGAGAAGTAGTTGTAGAACGTGCCGACACTCAGCGACGCGCGCGTGGTGACCTGGCTGATCGAGACGTCCTTATAGCCGTCGCGCGCAAACAGCTGCATGCCGACTGAAAGAAGGAGTGCCCGCTTGTCTGCCTCCATGACTGCCTCCGGAACCGCACTATAAACGAAATGAATATTCAATTCAAATGTTCACCAACACTTCGGCCGGGAATCCCTCCATCGAGGGGCGCAAACCGGGATTTCTATTAGAATTCCGTTTATAGCCTGATCGAAGTTGACAATGAGTAGGCCAAAACTATACTGCACGTGACATTAGCGGTGCGGAAGACGACCGCGCATTTAATCCGGGAGGGGCTATGTCGTCGTACAACAGCGCTACGGCCACGAAGCAGCAAAAAACGGACTACCAGCTTCGGTGCCTTGCCACCGGACACAGCGTTCAGGACAGGGCGCTCGACGGCGAGAACATGACTCTCACCTGTCCGGAGGCACCGCAACCTTCGTTTCTGCGCACCGAGTACGCGAAACGTCGTCTCGACGTCGGCGCACCGTCCGAGGGGCTGTACCGATTCTCGGACTGGTTGCCCGTGCAGCGACGTCTCGCCGGATCCTCGGCGCCAGTCACGTTCAAGAGTGAGGGCCTCGCCGAAGCCCTCGACATGGACGAGCTCTACATCACCTTCAGCGGGTACTGGCCGGAGCGCAACGCCCGGATGTACACCGGCACCTTCAAGGAATGCGAGGCCTACAGCGTCGCCGCGCGTGTGAGCGCCTCTCTACCGGACACTCTCGTCGTAGCTTCCGCCGGCAACACCGCGCGCGCCTTCATGCGGGTGTGCTCGGAGAATCGGATCCCCCTCGTCATCGCCATCCCCGAAGAAAACCTCGACGCACTCTGGAGCGTCGGGCCCGTGGATTCCTGCGTCAAAGTGCTCGCCGCCGGCGGAGACGCCGACTACAGCGACGCAATTCGCCTTGCCGGCCTCGTCGCCGGTATAGACGGGTTTGTGGCCGAGGGCGGCGCGAAAAACGTCGCACGCCGCGATGGAATGGCTACGACCGTCCTCTCGGCTGTAACGGAGATCGGGCGCGTTCCGGATGCGTACTTCCAGGCGGTGGGAAGCGGCACCGGTGCCATCGCCGCATGGGAGGCGAACCTGCGGTTCATCGAGGATGGCCGTTTCGGCAGCCACAAGATGCGGCTGATCCTCTCGCAGAACAGCCCATTCCTGCTGCTGCATGACTCGTGGCAGCGCGGCAGTCGGGAGCTCGTCGACATCGACGAATCGGTGGCGAAACAGCAGATCCATGACATCCGGGCAAAGGTGCTCTCGAACAGAACCCCGCCCTACTCGGTACACGGCGGGCTCTTCGACGCCCTTTCGGACACGGACGGCACGATTCTCGCCGTCGGCAACGAAGAGGCGGACCGGGCGCTCCACCTCTTCCGTCACACCGAGGGCATCGACGTCGCGCCCGCCGCCTCGGTCGCCGTCGCGAGCCTCATCGACGCGCGTCGGCGTGGTGAGGTCGGCCGCGAAGACGTCGTGATGCTCAATATCACCGGCGGAGGATATGCACGGGTGTTCGCGGATCTCGATCTCGTGCATGCACGGGCAGATGCAGTAATAGACAAGCGCCATTTCAGCGAATCGAAGATTCGTCGCGTGCTTGATCACCTCTTTCAATCATAGGAGAAGGCATATGTCGCCACAGGACAGTTCCATACTCGAGACCACTACCCACGTCGATCTCTTCGCCAAGTGCGATACCGACGCCGGGTATTTCGGCGGACAGCGCGTGCAAGACGATCACTACTACACACGGCCCATCCTGCCGCCCAGACCCGGCACCGTCATGGACTTCCAGGGTGAGCCCAAGATCATGTGGTCGGTCAACAACTATCTCGGCCTTGCCAATCATCCCGACATCAAGCAGGCGGCACTGCAAGCGGTCGAGGAATTCGGCACCGGCGCCCCCATGGGGTCGCGCATGATGACCGGCAACACCGAATATCACCGCGCCCTCGAGCGCCGTCTCGCGGAGGTCGCCCAGAAAGAGGCCGCTTTTCTCTTCAATTATGGGTACCTCGGCGTGATGGGGACGATCGCCTCGCTCGTCGGGCCAGACGATATCGTCGTGATGGATAAGCTCGCCCACTCCTGCATCGTCGACGGCGCCTTCCTTGCCCCCGGAACGATGCG
>CAZVXU010000182.1:0-5288 GCA_964631585.1 uncultured Spirochaetaceae bacterium
ACAGGTACAGCGAGGCGAGGGAGATGATGGCCGGAGAAACACTGGAGACGGTGGCTATCATTGAGTCCATGTCGAGGGTCTACCCGAGACTGCAACGACAGGAGTTGTTGCGCGATCGTGAGCTGCCGCTTTTGGAGACGCTCATCGCCGCGATCACAAAGGACGAAGTCGTCTCTCTGCCCTGGGTGCGATACTTCGCCTCGCTCTAATTGGGGAACGCGGCACGCCGGCGACGATTGTCACGCCGGTTCGGGCAGGACTATGCTCAAACGAGAAAACAAAGAGCGAGACCTGCGACGGTGACCGTCGCGGGAAAGCCAAGGAGGCTTTGTATGCAGAGCAGGAGAATTATGACGGTCCTCTTTCTGCTTCTTCTGACAAACGGTTTTGTCGTCGCCCAGGGCGGTCAGACAGCAGATGTCCCGGCGCTCGACGGGTTCTCGCGCAGCAGTGCGGGCGGTGTGGACGTGCAGTGGAGTGTCGACGGCGAGACGCTCGAGGTGCAAATGGCGGCAAATACTACCGGCTGGGTGTCGGTGGGCTTCGATCCTTCACGGATGATGGCGGATGCCAACATCGTCATCGGATACGTGGAGGGCGGTGAGGTGGTCATTGCCGACGACTACGGTACCGGCGCAACCAGCCACGATCGGGATACGAACCTCGGCGGCACGAACGACGTCACCGTGGTCGAGGGGCGAGAGGTGGGCGGAACCACGATTATCCGCTTTACGATCCCCCTCGATTCGGGAGATGAGATGGACAAAGTGCTTGCCGCCGGGAACACGTATACCGCCCTTGCCTCGCACGGTCCCGATGGAGCGGATGACTTCAATACCTATCACGCCGACCGCGGCAGTTTTCAGCTGGAGCTCTGACCCCGGAGGGTGAACACCGTGGCCCCGAATGCAGCCTGCCTCCGTTGCGTGTTTGGCGACCGGTGGGTCAAGCCGGCGCGACGGGATCTCCGTAGTCAGGGGCTGCTGAGTGTCTGAGAAACCAGAGTTCGACCAGGACATCGGATATGACGAGCACTCCGGGGAGATCCGCGACTTCCGCACCTCCCGGGGGTTTCCGGTCGGCGGTCTCGGAACGGGCGGATTCAGCGTCTTCACCGACGGTGGGTTCGGCATGTTTCGGACCAACAACAACTGGTTCAACACTCCCCCGAGGGCCAAGCACCCGAAAGGCACCTTCTTAGCAGTGCGCGCCGAGGTCGGGGGGCGCTCGGCGTTCCGCATCTTGCGTCGAAGCTACCGCGGGGGAAAAGAGTATCGAAACATTAAAGCCGTTGATCATACCCGTTTCTTTGGTGAGCTTCCATTCTTCGAGCTCGACTACGACGACCGCGCCGGCACCCCGGACGAGGGTGGCAGCCTGCCGGTCACGGTTCGACTGTCCGGCTTTACCTCGCTCATCCCGCAGAACGTAAAGGACTCTTCGCTTCCAATTGCCTTCTTCGAGCTCGAGGTCTCGAATCCGGGGCCGGAGACGGCCGAAGTCTCGATGCTTGCGTCCTTCGAGAACATCCTCGGTATCGGCGGAAGCGGTACCAACCCGTTGTACTATCCTCTCGACGGGGCGGTTACCTACAACCGGACACGCGGGAACTACGCGGAGACGGTAGAGAATGATCTCTACACGGGGCTTTCCTTCAAAACGCGCCAGAGCTATGCGCCCCGAGATCCGCGGCGGCGCGTCGTGGGCGAATACCTCCTTGTGACGGACACTGCTCAGCTCTCAGGGGCACAGGAAGTGAGCCCCACGGGCGCAGCCACCGTCAGTTTCTGTACCCGATGGGACTCCGCCAGGCAGCGACCGGCGATCTTGAAGAGCTTCGGACTCACTGGTGTACTGCCCGAGTGCCCCGAGCGGCGAGGAAACGCGGGCGCCTTCACGTTGAGCTTCTCTCTCGCAGGGGGCAGCTCGCGCACGGTGCCGCTGTATCTTGTCTGGTACACTCCGCATCATGTCATCGAGAAGAAGCAGCGCCTGCGAAAGGTCACCGGAAGACACCGCGGAACGGACGTCGGCCACTACTGCCGGAACTTCTTCTCGTCTGCCGACGAGCTTGCCCGCTACGCGGTTCGAAACCATGCACGGCTCAAGCGGGAGACTGCAGAGCTCCCGGACCTTGTGCGCGGGGCTGCGCTTCCTCCCTGGCTGAAGCGCTACGTGCTTAACTCCACCGACGCGGTTCTCACGAACTCGGTCCTGCCGCGCGATGGAACGCTCTACACGATGGAAGGCGTGCCCTGGGGCTGGCCCTTCGGTGCGCTTACCGGCACCATGGACCAGCGGCTGGCTTCTCATCCCTACACGGCCACCTTCTTCACCGAGATCGACCACGCGGAGCTCCGTTCCTTCGCGGAGCTCACAGAAAAAGGGACAGAAAAGGGGAGGGTTCCGCACGGAAACGGTCATGCCGATATTGCCCTGGGGACGAATGACGTTCCCTACGGTGACCCGATAAAGTCATTCAACGACAGCGAGGTGTGGACGGATCTCCCGCAGTCACTCATCCTCCAGCTCGGAAAGCTCATTCTGCAGACCGCGGACCGAACCCTTCTGGAGTACGCCTGGCCCCGCATGCTCGAGATGATGCGCTACCTCGCTGCCTCGCTCCATGATGATATTCCCGAAGGGATCACCACCTATGACTACATGCATTACCGACCATCGTTCGTCTACTCGGCCATCCTGCACTGCGCCACGCTGCAGATGATGATAAGGCTCGGACGACTGCTTCCCGCGGACAGCGCGCTGCTCGACGCTTTTGAGGCCCAGCTTGCGGCAACGACGCGCTCGGTAGAACAACTTCTTTGGGATGAGCGGGGTTTCTTCCGCACCTGCCGCGGACGGGACACGGTATTCACCTCGGCGCTTGCGGGAGACTGGTTCTGCCGCTACGCCGGCCTCGAGCCTGCCGTTTCCCATGAGCGGGCCCTGCGACACAGCGAGTGGCAAACAAGAGTGCTGATGGATCCGTACAGCGTCATGCGCTCTCGGGCGGGCGCAACACGTCCTTTGGTGTACCGGGAAGCAGACCCCGCCGGAAACGAGGTGCCCGCTATCCACCGCGGCTTCAAGCTCTACCACGTGAATAACCCGTGGCAGTCTATCGCCTACCAGGGTATCGAGGCTATTTTTCTGGGACGAACTTCCGAGGGCCTCGAGCTCCTCAAGCGCGTCTGGGACAAAGGGTGGCACGAGGGCTATCCGTGGGACATGGACCATTGGGGCATGCGCGGACGGAGATATATGACGCATCCGCTCCTTTGGATCTGGGACAAAGATCACCACGGAACGGAGGGCCACATATACATGACGCACCCTGCTATGTGGTCCGTGTTCGCCGCGCTCACAGGAGTTTCCTACGACGGTTTCCGCGAGCGGCTCACGTTCTCACCGAGGTTGCTCCCCGGCGAGTGTGAGTATCGCATCCCGGCGTTCCTTCCTCGCTTCTGGCTCAACGTTGAGTTCAGCGAAACCACCGGGGAAGCAGTCTTCTCCGTGGTCAAGCACTTCGGTGAACCACCCGGCCTCAAAACCGTACGCTGGACCGAGCCTGACGGTACCGGACGCGATGTCAGCCTGGAGCCGTCGATTCGGCTCGAGACGGGCACGCGGTTTGTCTTAGACGGACCCTAGAAAGCGATGACTTCCTCGAGACTGACCCCGCCGGCTTCGTCGTAAACCCGCGCCCGGATACTGAGCTCGCCGCCGTCGCGGAATAGGGCGAGCGCGCCCACGTTGTACTCCAGGTAGTAGCCGCCCACGCGATTGGCGTTGGCGGTGGGGACCTCGTCGGGGTAGCGTCGGTTTATGCCGCTCGAGGTTACATCGTAGAAGTATCGCTGGTCGGTCGCCCCGGCGGCGGTGCGGCCCGCCGGGGCCGGCGTGCGGGATATCTCCGCGAAGTGGCGATCCCCGGAGATGAAAACCGAGGGACCGTCAGCCGCGGCGACCAGGGAGAGAAGCTGCTCTCGCTCATGCGGGAAGTTGGCCCAGCTCTCCCAGCCGTGGTGGGAGGCAAGCACCTGTATGCTCGAGGCTATGATCCGGAGCTCGGCCGGCCGCTCGAGCGTGCGTTCGAGCCACTCCCACTGCTCGGCGCCGAGGATCGTTCCGTCGTCGCCTGGTGCGTAGGGACCTTTCCCCTCCGGGCGGGGCCGGGCGCGGGTGAGGGGGCTTCGGAAGCTCCGCGTGTCGAGCAGAATGAGTTGAATGGCCCCGTCGGCGAGCCGGGCGCTGCGATAGATGCCGGGACGGGAGGCTGCCGCCCCGTCGATATCCCAGAACTCCTCGAAGATGCGCTCCGACGCCTCCCGCGCGGGGAAGCCCGCACCGGCGTCGTTCGCGCCGTAGTCGTGGTCGTCCCAGACGGCGTAGATCTCCGTAGTGCGGCGAAGCTCCCTGAAAAGCTCGCTTCGCGCAAGGCGCTCGTATGCACCGCGGATCTGAATGGGGTTCGTACTGTCGGCGTAGACGTTGTCCCCGAGAAAAACGAATGCGTCCGGCTCGCGTTCAATGGCCACCCCGAGGGCGGGGTGGGCGCGATTCTGATAGAGGCCGGAGCCGAACATGATCACCTCGTCGGGCGCGTCGTCTCCCGTTTGGGCGGGAAGCGGCACGGTGATCAACACGAGCAGGGAAACCGCCGCGGCTGCGACCGTGCCCCGGGTGAAGAAGCGGGCCGGGCTGCGATATCGCTTCATCACCTAACTCATCTGGTCCGGATGCGGACCAATGCGTGTGTTGGTGTCCAGATCGTCGAGTCGCTTCATGTCTTCCACCGACAGCTCGAAGTCGAACACCTCGGAGTTTTCCCTGATGCGCTCGCGGTTCGTGGAACGGGGGAGGGTGACCACGCCGTGCTGGAGGTCCCAGCGCAGGAGAATCTGGGCGGGGGCGCGCTTGTGCTTCCGGGCGAGATCCTGGATGACCTCGTTGTCGAGGAATCGGGCCCGGGTGAGGGGGCTCCAGGCTTCGTGCTGAATGTTGTGCTCGCGGTCGAAATCGAGGAGCTCTTTCTGCAGAAGGAAGGGATGGAACTCGACCTGGTTCACCATCGGGGCGACTTTGGCATCCGCCATCAGATCCTCGAGATGATGGCGGAGAAAGTTACTCACACCGATGGCCCGCACCTTGCCGTCCTCGTAGAGCTTTTCGAAGGCACGCCAGGTGTCCTTGTACGTGGCCTTGACGGGCCAGTGCACCAGATAGAGGTCGACGTAGTCCATTTGCAGACGGTTCAGGCTCTGCTCGAAGGCTTGAAGCGTCTCTTC
>CAZVXU010000183.1:0-2720 GCA_964631585.1 uncultured Spirochaetaceae bacterium
GCGCTCGAGCGCCACGGTGTGGAGTACAACGTGCTCGCCCTCGTCACCCAGGCGAATGTCCGCGAGCCCGAAGCGCTCTACGAGTACCTGAAGGGCCTCGGCATATCCCATCATCAGTACATTCCCTGCGTCGAAACTGACGAGGCGGGGGCGCTGACCGACTATTCGGTTCCAGGCGAAGAATGGGGCGCCTTCCTCTGCGGTCTCTTCGATGCCTGGGCCCCGGCCGACGCCGCGGAGGTGTCCATCCGGTTCTTCGACTCGGTGCTCACGAAGATCCTGAACGGCCACGCGACCGTCTGCTACATGGGAAAGGACTGTCGGCATTACTTCGTGGTCGAGCACTCCGGGGATATCTACCCCTGCGACTTCTACGTGGAGCCCGAACGGAAACTCGGGAATGTGGCACACGATCACTTTGTCGAGCTCTGGCGTTCTGCGGCGTATCGTGACTTCGGGCGGGAGAAGCGGCGGTGGGGCGAGACCTGCGCAGGCTGCCCCTACCTCGAATACTGCGCGGGCGACTGTCCGAAGATGCGACTTGAAAGCGGCGGCGGCTGTGGCAGTGACAACCCAGCGGCTGGCGGCCACCACGGCGCCGGCGGCGCGGCCGGTGACGCCGCTGCCGTGGGCGCCGGCATCGCCACGCCGAGCGTCCTGTGCGAGGGCTGGAAGCAGTTCTACGCGCACGCGCTGCCGCGTCTGGAGGAGCTTGCAATCGAGTTCAGGGCCGGGCGACTGCGGCGGAAGGAGTGAGTATGGAAGAATCCCGAGAATACCCGACCCGTCCGTTCGTCGGCGTCGGAGTGGTCGTCCTAAAAGACTCCTCCGTCCTCATGATCCGCCGCGGCAAACCTCCGAAGGTCGGTGAATGGAGCCTTCCCGGCGGCTCCCAGAACGTGGGCGAAACGGTAAGGCAGACCGCCGCGCGTGAGGTGCTCGAAGAGACCGGTGTCACCATCGGGGAGCCTGACTTTCTCGAGGTCATAGACGCGATCATCCCCGACGCGGAAGGCAGTATTCGATTTCACTACACACTCGTCGACTTCTTCGCCGAATGGGCGGCCGGCGAACCCGCCGCGGACGACGATGCCGAGCATGCCGAATGGATCCCCCTCGCCCGCCTCGACGAGCTCGAGATGTGGGAGAAGACCAGAGAGATGATCCGCAAGGCGGAGCGGCTTCGGGGGTAGCGGCGGGGCGGTCCGATCGACAGCGGCACCGCGACCCGCGACCCGGCTCCCCTCCGGGCTTTGGAACACCACCCCGCCCCACCGAACGCCACCCCCGCGAAAACTTGACATCTCCACTCCACTTCACGGACATTGTTTCCAGTAACCGAACTCGGAGGCAATCGACATGACACAGGTGAGCGGCATACATCATATAACGGCAATCGCGGGTGATCCGCAGGAAAACGTGGACTTCTACGTGGGCGTTCTCGGCCTGCGGCTGGTCAAGAAGTCCATCAACCAGGATGTGCCGGATACCTATCACCTCTTCGTTGCCGACGGCGAGGGGCATCCGGGCACGGACCTGACCTTCTTCCCCTGGCCCGATATGGGAGCCGGGCGCGGCGGCACGGGGGTCTGGGGGGAGGTAAGCTTTGCCGTCCCCGCCGGCAGTCTGGAGTATTGGGAGTCACGGCTCCGGGAACACGACGCTTCGGTCGCGGGGCGCGAGACCCGGTTCGGCGAGCAGGTCCTGCCCTTCTCCGACCCCCACGGCATGAGCCTTACGCTGACCGAGACGAGCACCTATGCCGAGCAGCCCTTCACGCCGTGGTCGGCGTCTGCAGTGCCGACCGCGCATCAGATTCGGGCGCTGTCGTCGGTGCGCATCACAGTGCGGGATGCCGAGGCCACAGCGGACTTTCTTGGAGCAGCCTACGGGTTCACGCGCGCCGCCCGCGAAGGTGAGTGGACACGCTACGTGGTCGGCGAGGGAGCCGGTGGTCAGCGCGTCGACATGCGAGCCGACACCTCAGCCCCTCGCGGAAGGTGGGGAACCGGGTCGGCCCACCATGTGGCGTTCCGGGTTTCAGACTATACCGCCGAGGCGAGGGTCCGCGGTCAGATCCTTCAGGCGGGCGGCGCGCCCACGCCTGTCATCGACCGGTTCTGGTTCAAGTCGGTCTACACCCAGGCCCCGGCGGGTGTGATCTGTGAGATTGCGACCGACGGCCCCGGATTTGCCGTCGACGAGGACCCCGACCACCTCGGCGAGACCCTGGTACTCCCGCCCTGGTACGAGAGCCGGCGAAGCGCGATCGAGTCCATGCTTCCGCCGCTGGAGGTTCCCGCGCATCCCGTTGCCGCGGCGTCCGGGGGCGGCGCGACGGACTGAGGCAGCGGCCGGCGGCACGCGCCTCACACCAGATCCCGCGGAATCTCGCTATCCCAGCTCCGGCTGAACACGCGGCTCGGGCCCTCGTAGGCGTCGAGGTCGGCGCGGATGCGGAAGCTGGTCTCGTCGGAGGTAAGGAGCGTTCGCGTCACGGTGCGTACATCCCAATCCCCGCGCCGAAAGCGTCGCTCCCAGCGGGTCTCCCCCTCGAGAGAGCCGTACTCGTCGGTGGCGTAGGTGTAGGTCTCCACGGCCCGGGAGCTGATCTCCATATTGATGTCGTCGTAGCGCATCGTACCGGTGTCGAGAATCACCTCGAGTTTCGAGCGGTCGGCGGCAAGATCGCGGATGACCCGCCAGGACTCCTCGCCGGG
>CAZVXU010000183.1:2820-5200 GCA_964631585.1 uncultured Spirochaetaceae bacterium
AGCTCGAGGGTCACCCGCGGCAGCCCGAAAATCTCGAGGTCCTCCTCGAGAACGCCGGTCTCGAATATGAGCGCACCGCCGTCCTCCTGGCGTTGATCATGCGGCAGATCGGGCGGCGCCTGATAGCTGCACCACTTGCCCGCAAACAACCCCACCGAGAGCGGCGACTGAATGGTGAAGGCCTGCTCGGTCACCTCCTCAGAGAGCGGCACCAGCCGGGCCTGGTCGAGGCGAAAGGCTCGCGCATCCACGTGAGGCGACGGCCAGCTCTCCTCGGCAATCCAGCGGCCGGGGCGACGATGGTAGCTCGTGGTCGGCGGGACGCTGTCCTGCATCCACACGCGAAACATCGGCTCCGCATCGATACCGTTCTCCGTTCCTTTGAGCCACCTGTCCCACCACCGGCGCACCTCCTGCAGAAAGCCGATTGCCGGTCCGGGCACACCCTCGTGGGGATACTTGTGGCTCCACGGCCCGATGAGCCCCTTCCGCGGCACCGAGAGATGCTCCATGAGGCGAAACACCGTGTTGGAGTAGCCGTCCGCCCACCCGCTTACCGCCATAACTGGACAAGTGATGGCGTCGTAGTCCTCGCACACCGAACCATGCTTCCAGTACTCGTCACGCCGCTGCCTGCGCATCCAGGTCTCGAGCCACAGCCCGCTCCCCGCAAGGCGCTCCATCCACATCTCGCGCCACCGCTCGCCCACGAGGGCCGGGTCCGGCGGATGGGTGTTCTGATCGAACATCGTCGAAGCCCAGGAGAGGTTGTCGCCGAGAAGGCAGCCTCCCATGTAGTGCACGTCGTCGGAGTAGCGGTCGTCGGTGGAGCAGATGGTGACGATTGCCCGCAGCGGCTCCGGCCGAAGCGCGGCGATCTGCAGGCCGTTGAACCCGCCCCAGGAGATGCCGATCATCCCCACCGCTCCCGAGCACCACGGCTGCGCGGCAAGCCAGTTGATGACCTCCACCCCGTCGTCGAGCTCCTGCTCGAGGTATTCGTCGGTGAGAACGCCGTCGGACTCCCCGCTTCCCCGGAGGTCCACGCGCACCGAGGCATAGCCGAACCCGGCGATATATGGGTGATGGCGGACGTCGCGCTCTGCGGTGAGATCGCGCTTTCTGTAGGGGATGTACTCGAGAATCGCCGGGACCGGATCGGCATCCGCATCGACGGGCAGCCACATGCGCGCGGCAAGCCGCGTGCCGTCGGATAGGGGAATGCTCAGGTGCTCGATCTCTTTTACCTCGCGCGGGAACTCTTGCCTCGTCTTCACGCCTCCACCGCCTCGATTTCGAAGGTGAGTATCTCCTGGCATCTTATGTACTTATCCAGGAGATCCTTCTGATCCTCGCCGCCAATGAAGAGGTAGCACAGGGCGTAGCTGTAGCTGTCCTGCTCGAGAAGCTCCGAAAGGCGCATGCCGGGGGTGACCTGCGGGCGCACCACCGTGCCGGGAATCTCACGCTCCACCCGCTCGATCTCCGCCTGCGTCGGCACTGCGCGCACGATCCCGTCCTCGAAGACGCGCCAGAAGAACTTCGCCCCCCGGGGAAACTCGCCGCGCTGGTAGGGGAATGCGGGGTCACGGCCGAGCGCGACGTCCACGCTAATGGCCTGGTTCGAAGCGCCGTCAACCTTTTCGAAGATGTCGGCGTGGGACTGGCTCACCCGCGTGTTTACCTCGAGAAGCCAGATGCGGTCTTTCTCCCGGTCCCAGTAGTACTCGATGTTGAAGGCCGAGTTGTCGAACCCGAGGGCTGGAATAAGCTTTTCGGTGATGCGAACCATCCGGTCCTGGATCTTGTACGGCAGACTCGATGGATACTCGTAGCGGAAAAAGCTCACATTGTTCTCGTAGCGGATGGAGTCCACGATGCCTGTCGCCTCCACTCTCCCGTCGAGCGAGTATCCCTCGAGCGTGCATTGCCTCCCGCCGATGATGTCCTCGGCCATGCAGTAGTGGGCCTCGACCCCGGCGATCTCGGGCGGAAGCTCCACCTGCTCGAGCACCCAGCTAAACGGATCACTGATGAGACCGATCTGCTCGCGAATCTGCGGAATCGCCGCCGCGAAGTCTTCCTCGCCGTTGATGCGAAACCCCAGAAATGATCCCGAAGACTTTATGGGCTTGATCCAGAAAGGATACGGGAGCTCGATCTTCGACAGCGCCTCGTCGTCGAAGGGGTCGAAGGCGGTGAACTCCGGAATGTGGTCGGGAACGATGCGCTTCTGCTCTACGCGGCTCCAGTACTTGTGCTCGCATTTCAGAAGTCCCTCGAGGCTCGGCGAGCGCACGCCGAACTCCCGGCAGATGAGCGGCAGCATGGTGCTCACCGGGAAGTCCATGTAGCCACATACCGCATCTACCGACCCGCC
>CAZVXU010000184.1:0-5200 GCA_964631585.1 uncultured Spirochaetaceae bacterium
ACGTACATGCAAATAAGGATGAGGACGGCGTTATTGGCGGGAAGCTTGAACGTAAGCGTCGTCATTAACGCGATCCCCATGGTCGCCGTGAGACCCGGGAGCATGCCGACGATGATGCCGAGCTGGGTCGCCCACAACACGTCGAAGATGGTGCGGAGGGTTGCAAACTCCACTATCGCTTGAAAGAAATACCCAAGACCTTCGAGCATATATCCGCCTCTCCTACGGGAGTCTCACCAGGAAAACGTACTGAAAGAGCGACGCGATGGCCGCAGCAACAATGGCTGCCTCCACCCCGGCTACGACGATGCGCCGCCGTTGGCCGGAGAAGTCGGTGCCTCTGTCATACTCGAACAGCAGAATGAAGATGAAGACGAAGAGGAACGTCGACAGCACATAGGGGAGCCAGCCGATGAGCGCGAGAGCGTAGAAAAGGCAGAAGCCGATGGTGACCGAAACACGCTTCACCTGTGTCATGCCGGCAATTTCGCGCATTTTTGCACGGGTCAGCCCGAGCCGGTGGCCACGATACTTCAACGAACGGCCAAGAAGCACGAGAGCCATCAATCCCAGGACAATTCCGAGCAGAGCCGGTACGAGACCGGGGATTGTCCAAGGGTTTATGTCTCTGTGCTCGAGACGGGGCAGATTCAAGGAAAGCGCGATGATTGCTATGCTCGCGGCAAGCAGCACGAGGGCGGTGACGAAATCCGCCTTCGGCATCTCGGGGGTTCGTGACTTCTTCGGCTGCGCGTCAGACATGCTATTTCGGCTCCATACTGTGAGAGAGCACCCGGCTCAAGAGCCGGGTGCTCCGGTTACTGAGTTCTTCGGGGCTACTTACTCCGGGCGCGGAATACCGACCTCGGAAGGATTGACCTCCGCATCGCCGGATTCCCACTTCAGCCAGGCGTCAATCTGCACCATGGGGAAAGACTTGTCGACCGCCTCTTCACCATAGGCCGGATCGAACACAACGGCGTTCTCTGCCGCCCAGTTCTGCAGCACTTCGGAGTTCATCACAACATCTTCCCAGATCTGGTTCAACGTCGTTACTACTTCCTCAGGGACACCTTTCGGCACAAAGATCCCGAAGTAGATCGGGGCAGCCTGGAAGTCGTCGATCCAGTTAGTGATGGGCGGAATCGGCTCATCATATCCGGAGATCTCGAGCGGCTTGTCCGCCAGCACGGCGAGTGGCCGCAGTCGGCCGCTTCGGATCATGTCGACCTCCTCTACCGAGAGCTGCGGGACGACCTCGGTCTCGCCGCCGACGGTCGCCACGACTGCGGGGTTGCCGCCGCCGAAGGTAACGTGGCGGTACTCGATCCCGGTGTAGCTCCTGATGAGCTCCATCGCGGTATGACCGGCGGAGTTTACGCCTGCGGTCGCCACCGGGATCTCACCCGGGTTGTTCTCGAAGGCCTCAAGCAGATCGCCGAAGTCTTGATAAGGCGTGTCCGGATTAACCGCGACGACATTCGGCATAGCCACGTTGAGGTAGAGATGCCAATCGTCCAGGGTCGTGTCCAGAAGCCCCTGCACCTTATAGACGCCGAGGTCCTTGACGGCGCCTGCTGTCCAGGTAAGCCCGTCCTTCTGTGCGTCGAGCGCGGCCTTGGTCCCGACCGAGCCGGATGCGCCTGGCTGGTTGACGACCACAATGCTGGTCCCAAGCGCGTCTTCGATGATGCCCGCCGTGGTTCGCGCAGATCGGTCGGTTGATCCGCCCGCGCCCCACGGAACGATGAGGTTGACCGGCCTCTGGGGTTGCCAGGCGTAGCCTTCCTCCTCCATTTCTCCACTTGCGAACGTCATTCCGGTGATGCCGATGAGCATCACGAGGATGACTGTGAGTGCCTTTTTCATAGCACACCTCCTCTTTGGTATATCTGCATTCGCTTCGCGCGAATCGCCGACGGCGTCCGACGCGAGCGTGCAAGCCTATGTCGCGGGCGCATACCCCGCCTCTTCGAGCAACTTCTCGGTACGCCGGGCATACTCGACGAAGCTGTGCCACCTCTCCTGTTCATCCGCGGTGACGGACGGATCGTGAAACACCACCGCAACGTGAGGCTCGATGGAGAAGCCCCCGTCGTACCCGAACTCGTAGAGATCCTTCAAAATCTCGGGCACGCGAGCCCCTCCCTCCCCCGGGTAGGTGTAGACGGTTTGCTCGTTCTTCACGTAGCCGTCCTTTATATGCACGTAGCTGATATGGTCGCGCACAGTGCGGTAGAACTCGAAGGCGTCCTGGTAGGTTGTCATCGCAGTGTCTCTGTGATCTCGCGTCTCCACGGGATTGCCGGTATCGAAAACCAGGGAGAACGCCGGAGAATCCAGCTCCTCCAGAAGGCGGAGCGTGTGCTCATAGCTCTGACCACCCCAGGTGTCACAGTTCTCGTGAACACAAACGATGCCGCCATCCTCCGCGCGGCGTACTATCTCTCGCAGGCGACGGATTACCTCGGTCTCGAGGTTTTGCGGGCTGCCGCCGTCCTCGGGACGATAGCTCATGATTCGCAGGAACTTCGTTCCGGCCTTGTGCATGCGGGGAATTGCCCGCTTGAGCTCTTCCAGGTCGGTCTCCAGCGAATCAGTAACGCGGCGTCCCCAGTTGGCGATGGCGCTACCGAAGCTGCTGATGCGAAGCCCCGCGTCGGTGAGCTTCTCGAGCAGCGTGTCGAACTCGGGCTCCGGTATGTTCGTGATGTTTACGCCGTCGATGGTGCGAAGGTCGATCCAACGCCAACCGAGCTCGGTACACACCTGGATCTGGCGCTCGAGTGAGTCAGAAGCTTCGTCGGTAATCCCCGTCAGGTACATGCTCGCAACCGTCCTGTGTTTCTTTGAGCTCTCACGCAGCCCGCTCCGGCAGCTTCCGCTGCATTTCCTCTATCCGATACCCGAAGCCCGGTCCCCGGATGGTGGAGAGGTCCAGCATTCCGTTGCGCCTTGTGTACAGTCCCGGATGTACACGCGCCTCGTACTCCGAGGCCTGGGGGTAGAACTGCATGGCGTTACTCTCTATGCCGATCTCCGGCGCGGCATGCGCGCCGAGCTGGGCATGAGAAATCTGAGCAAGCATCGGGTTGGTGAGATCCTGCACGACAACATCCATGCCGTGCTCACGTGCCCAGCAGAGACTGAGCATTGCAGCGGATTGAGTCTTGCAGGTCTTCAACGCGACGCCCGAGTAACCGAGCTCATATCCGGCGCGCACGTCACGCCACGTAGTCGCCCCCTCGTCGAGCAACACCGGGATACGCGAGGTGATCCGGCCGATCTCCTGTGAGGAAACCTTTGCCTCGGGCGCAAACGGTTGCTCGACGTACCGCAACAGCCCGTGGGCACGCGGTGCGTCGGTCTTCAATCGGTCGAGCAGCGTGATGACGTACTCGGCCTCGGCCGCAGTGCCGTTGAAATCGACCGAAAGCGCCTCCATACCGAGCTCCGCGGCAAGATCCCCCACGGCCGATAGGCGCTCGTAATCCCATGACTGTGAGGTGCCGCAGAGCTTTACTTTGAGGCGACGCAGTCCGTCGCTCGAAATCCACTCCCTGAGCGAGGTCGGATGTCTCCATTCGGCACCCTCTGGACGCTGCCCTGCCGCCGGCTCACAGTCCGGGCAAGCGTCGGATTCGCCGTGGTCCTCCGCTTCGATCCTGTCGGCACAGCCGACGAGATGCCACACCGGTATGAGGGTCGGAGCCGGATGTGGGAAGTAGTGATCCGGATATCTGCCGCGGAACTCCGCGTTGAGTTTCCCGGCCCCGAGTGTGGAAGAACCGTCCGAATACACATCCGCAAGGTCCTCGGTGAGGTAGTCCCGCGAATACGTCTCGTACACCGGACGACCGACCGCACGGCCGAAAGCGTCGTGCAGGGCGAGATCGAAGGGTGCTGCGCACAAGAGCACTGCGAGCCACGGAAAACCCGGGGCCTCTGATGCGCGAGCCTCCTTCCACACCCGTGGCAACTCGGCCTCCAGGAAGTGGTGCCCGAGCTCCAACGCATGTCCGCGGGCGTCGAAGTCGCTCCACGCCTCGGCAATTCGGTTGCACACCGCGCGGACGGCCGGAGACCCGGGAACGGCTTCGGTCAGCTCCGGCCACGCCCAGGGAATATTGAGGGGGGCTTCTCCCCACCCCTCGTAGGTTCGTCCCTGCGATTTCACCGTCATTCGTACGCGCAGACACTCGAGCTCCTTGACGGTGACGCGGCCGAACTTCAGGGGCGTCCTCGTACTGAGAGGGAGGTAGTAGAGTGCGCTTTCGATAATGCGTACAGATGGTCTGGCCATGTAGCAAATCCGATAGCGATTCTAACACGCCCCCGACACTTTGTCAATTTAATGGAAAAAGTAGGAGACAGCGGCCATTATCGATCGGCTCTTGCGGCAAAGAGGTCACACAATGCGGCTTGTTTTGATAGATTATGGACAAAGTCGCGACTACCTCGTACAATGTGGGCGTTTTGGCACATAAACGCCGGTTTCTCCAGCAGGGTAGAGATCACAACCGCTCTCGCATCTTTTCGATTCTCGCCTCGCGTCACCGCGTCTCGCGACCCGAGCTCGCCGAGAAGACCGGCCTGAGTCGTGCGACCATCGCCGTGCTGGTAGATGAGCTGTTCGAGAGGGGGTTGGCCTACGCCGTCGGTCCCGGAAGTTCCAGCGGCGGACGCCCCCCCACCCTGCTGGAGTTCAACCCGAATGCCGCGTTCGCGCTGGGCGCAAGCATGCAGGACTATCAATGGACTGTCGTGCGTACCAACCTGGACGGAGACATCGTCGACCGTGAGACCTGCGCGATGTCCAACCATTCGCCGGAGGCTGCGGTAGATGCCATCTCGACCTGCGTCGGGCAGCTTCGAGGGAGAGCGGCCGGGGCCCGCCTGCTTCCGAGTATCGGAGTCGGCACGCCGGGCCTGGTTGATATGCGCTCCGGCGTGATCGTGAGTGCTGCCGACATGGGCTGGAGCAACGTCGGATTCGGTGCACTGGTAGAGGAGCAGATTGCTGTCCCTGCAATTGTCGCCAATCGGAGCAAAGTGGCCGCTCTTGCCGAGTATTGGTACGCATCAACCACAGGGGTGCAGGACCTCATTTACGTAACCGTCGGAACGGGTGTGGCCGCGGGAATCATTCATCGCGGCGAGCTCTACCTGGGCACCAACTCCAGCGCCGGCGAGCTCGGCC
>CAZVXU010000185.1:0-5189 GCA_964631585.1 uncultured Spirochaetaceae bacterium
ACGTAGAGATAGTGGACACGCAGAAAGCCGGCTTTCTGGGGATGGGAAAGAAGGTGAAAATCCGCGTTCACTACGACGGTGGTCCCCTGGCCGTCAGAAGTGGCGAGGCCGAGGACGACTTCGAACATGCCCTCGTGGACTTCGTTCAGAATGTCACCGAGAAAATGGAGTATCCAGCCGAAGTCCGCATTGCATACCGTGAGGACAACAAGATCGGTCTGCGGCTCGAATCCCCGCACTCGAACATCCTTATCGGCCGCAAGGGCAAGAATCTGGACGCATTACAGTTGCTCGCAAATGTGGTTGCGGGTAAGCTGGGGCATGATGACATCAAGGTGGTAGTGGATGCGGAGAACTACCGCAGTCGCCGGGAAGAGAGCCTGATTCGCCTCGCCCAAAAGGTCGGGGACGAGGTCAAGCGCTCCCACGGGTCAAAGTTACTCGAGCCCATGAATCCGTTCGAGCGTCGGCTCATTCACACCACCCTCAATGATGTGGCCGGCATTGCAACACGGAGCGAGGGAGAGGGGCTCTACAAGCAGGTTCGGGTGTATTACCAGGGCGCGGGGGATCGATAAACGACGCGCTTGTGGATAAATTGTGGAGAAGAACGGTGAAAACGGCCCCGTTCTCGGCTGCACATCGATGGTTCTCCGTGAATAGGGCTGGCGGTCGGCTCCACAGTTCTAAAATCAGCCGAATTTCCGGCTTTTTTCGGGATTCGGTTGGCATAGGACGCTCATCGAAGCACGTACGGGTCGAGGGGCTCCTCGCGAGACGTTGTGGACTGCTTGTGGATAACTTCGGCATAAATGCGACTAATCCATTGCTTTTAAAGGAAATAACCCAGATTCTGTCTACCGTTCGGCTACACGCGAAGGCTACGAGGTCCGGTTTCCGGAGGGACAGCTCATCGGAGGTGTGCGAAGACCGGAGCCGAGCTCGATATAGTGGTTCGTGGTCGCACGTGGCGCGCGGAAGTAGTGAAGCGCCCGCTGTACCGACCCGCGTATAGAACTTGACCGCAGATTGTGACAAAGGAGAAAGAGGATGAACTTCGATGATTCGGTGAAGTACCAGAAGTCGCACGAGTGGGCACGCAAGGACGGGGATCTCGTCGTTGTCGGTATCAGTGATTACGCACAGGACAGCCTCGGGGATGTGGTGTTTGTGGAGCTTCCCGAGGTCGGTGCAACGCTCAAGCAGGGAGAGAGCTTCGGCGTGGTAGAGAGCGTGAAATCGGCGAGCGACCTGTTCATGCCCGTGGGCGGTGAGATCGCCGAGGTTAACGACAGCCTTACCGACACTCCGGAGACCGTAAACGAATCCCCCTTCGGTGACGGCTGGATGATCAAGATCAAGCCGACCGACGTCTCCGAATACGACTCCCTCATGTCCGCTGCAGACTACGAGGAATACACGAAGACCCTCGAAGAGGAATAAGCCCGCAGCAGGGTCGCCGACGTCCCTCTTGATCGAAGGCGAAAGCAGAGACACAATAGCGACATGGAAGACACACAACCGGAGATCCGGGACCTGCGCCGCGACGACCTCCAGGCCGTGCTCTCCATCCTCTATGAGAGTGCGGTGAAGTCCGGTTTCGGCGGATCCCGCGAGAGATATGTCAGCGATGTCAGCAAGGAGTTGCACCTCGATCACGATGTCCTGCGCGTGCTTGCCTCTCCCGAGGATCGGGTGATGGGATGCGCGTGGGCTGCGCCGTTTCCCCGGGATTCCGAGACAAGCGAGACGGCCTTCCTGTTTGACGTGTCGGTGCGCGAATCCTACCGTGGACAGGGCCATGGGCGGCGACTCGCCGAGGATCTCTTCGATCAGCTCCGCTCCCGCCGCGTGAGAACGGTGAATGCCCGGCTGGCTAAGCGCAACGAGGGTGGGGCCGAGTTCATGAGGTCGCTCGGGTTCGAGTTGGAGAAGGAAGATTCTCTGTGGACCGAATGGTCGAGGGCTCTCTGACGCTATGCTGAAACAAACTGCACGCAGCATAAATACCTCGCTGCAGCAATTCTGCGTCGATCCCATGGTCCCCGCGCAGATCCACGGCTTCTTCCTCGGCCTCATGGCCGGACCCGACGAAGTGCAGGAGAACGTCTGGCTGACCGAGCTCTTCTATCGGGACGCGGAGAGCGCGAAAAGCACGCCGAGCTTTGAGTCCTTTCCGCACCTGCGGGAATACGTGAAGACCTGCGAGGCCGCTTTCAACGAGGCCTACGAGGAGGTAACGGGCGGAAACCCTGCTGCGGGCTATCACTTCGAAGACCGCGCCGACGCCGAAACCATCGAGACCGCCCGGCAGCTCTCGGCGGGCTTTCTGCGCGGCTTTCGCCTTGCAGGCGGGATGGATGACGAGTCACGGCTCGACGAGGCTGCTGTCCGTGCTTTCAGTGTCCTCTACGCCCTGGCCAATCCGGAACGCACCGCAGAGATCCTCGAAGAATCGGAGAACCCCGAGAAGGTCTCCGAGAACACCCTCGTCGACCTCGTGCCGGCCGCTGTTCTCAAGCTCGCCTTCGCCATGCACGCCGGCGACACCGGCAGCGACGCGGGTGACGGCAGCGACGACGGCACCGGCGCCGATGACGGCGGCGGGACCCCGGAGCAGGGCAGCGATGACGACCCGCCTGATCCGAGCGAAACTGGACAATAGAGCCGCTCGCCTTTATATTAGCGAAATACTATACTTTTCACTGGAGGTCTCATGAAGGTTCTGATCGTCTTCTACTCGATGTATGGACACATTCAGACGATGGCGGAAGCAGTTGCGGAAGGAGCCCGCGCGGTTGACGGCGCGGAGGTAGAGATAAAGCGTGTACCGGAGACCCTCTCCGATGATGTGATTCAGGCTATGGGCGCCGCCGATGCCCAGAAGGCGCTTGCGGAGAAATACGAAGTGGTTACGCACGCGGATCTCGAAGCCGCGGATGCGATCATCATCGGAACACCGACCCGCTTCGGCAACATGATCGGACAGATGCGAGAGTTCCTCGATTCTACGGGCCCGCTATGGGCAAGCGGCGCTCTCATCGGCAAGGTCGGAAGCGTGTTTACCTCGACCGCCACGCAGCATGGCGGGCAGGAGAGCACGATCCTTACCACGCACGTGACCCTGCTTCATCACGGCATGGTCATTGTCGGCCTGCCCTACGGACGGTTCCCCGGGCAGATGACCCTCGACGAGATAACCGGCGGCTCTCCGTACGGGGCCTCCACCATTGCCGCCGGCGACGGCAGCCGCATGCCGAGCGAGAACGAGCTCGAGGGCGCGCGTGTTCAGGGTAGCTACGTGGCGGAAATCGCTTCGAAGGTCTCCGCGGGTACCTGACTGCAAACTGAACGAAACCAGGGGCGCGCAGGCGCCGATGTTTGGTTCGGGTAGGAGGCCGCCTTCCTGGGGCGGCCTCTTTTCTTTCAGCCCGGCCTTCGGGCATACTGCCCGTCAATGGCACCGCGAACCGCTTTTGAAAACACCGTCGTGTGGATAACCGGCGCAAGCTCCGGGATTGGACGGGAGCTTGCTGCGCAGCTCTCGGCACGGGGCGCGCGAACGGTGCTTACCGCGCGTCGCGAGGATGCCCTGCGGGAGACCCGCGAGCTCTGCGGCGGAGAAGGTCCAAGCGTGATCGTCCCCGGCGATCTCTCCGACCTCGACGCGATTGATGCTCTCGCCGATACCGCGGAAGCTGCCTTCGGCCATATCGACATGCTCGTTCTCAATGCCGGCATTAGCCAGCGCGGACTGGCTGTGGAAACCCAGCCGGCCGTGGTATACAGCGTGAATACGGTGAACTTCCTCGCTCCCGTACGCATCATCCGCCGGGTCGTTCCTCGAATGATGGGACGAGGGAGCGGACGTGTCGTTGCCGTCTCGTCTCTGAGCACCCGCGTTCCGACTCCCCAGCGCTCCGCCTACACCGCATCAAAGGCGGCACTCGAGACCTACCTGACGGTGCTGCGGCGCGAGCTCATGGAAAGCGGTGTGGGGGTGACGGTTGCCCTGCCCGGCTTTGTCCGGACCGAGATTTCGCTGAACGCACTGAACGCGGACGGGAGCACCCACGGCAGGCTCGACCCCGCCCAGGAGAAGGGGATGTCGCCTGAGGTCTGTGCTCGTCGGATCATTTCGGGTATCGAGCGAGGCCGGCGGGAGATTCTCATTCCGACCGATCTGCGCACCCGCCTCGGGCTCTTTCTCCAGCGTCGCGCGCCCGGCCTCCTCGACCGGCTCATGGCGAGGGCCGAGGTGACATAGGCGAGTTGGGGCCGTCTTGCGGGCCGCCGGCCTCAGAGCTTGTCGATGAGCATCGAGCACTTGCCCGAGGGAATGGGCAGGGTCTTCTTCTTCTCGCGAAGGATATCGATCGTGAAATAGTAGAGCTTCTCGGATTCGAGCCGGATTTCCCAGCCGCGCCCGCTCTTGTTGCTCAGGATCGTGATCATATTGCGCTTGAGGCTGAGATTCTCGATCCCCATGATCTCGAGCGTCGGGACGATCCAGTCCACAGTCTTTCGCGGAAGGCTGATGTAGAGCCCGATGACGTTCTCTATCATGAGCGCGACCGATGAGAGCGCGACATAGGGTACGAACAGTGGCCGCGGAAACTCGTCGTGTCCCTCCCACCGGGCGGGGCCGTCGCGGGTCGGCGCGTAAGCTTCCCAGACGTTACCCCGTTGTTTGCCCTCGGGATGGAGCGTATCGAGGATGTAGTACAGATGTCGGATGGCGCACTCGCGGGCGAGCTCGTAGGCGGCGTATTTCTCCAGGCCCTTTATCACCATAAACGTGAAGGGAGGATACACCGACCCGCGAAAGCCTTCGCCTTTCTCGCTGAAGTCGGGGTCATCCGCCGCGAGCGTCGGAAAGGGGTTCTCGATTCCGAAGGTGTTGGGATTTTTGAGGTGGTCGAGGAGCTTCTCCATCCGCGCCTCGTTGGGAAGCTCGGCGAGGAGCGGCCAGAATGAGGCGATGGTCTTTCGGCGCACCTGATTCTGCTCGCCGTCGAGGTCGAAATAGAGGCCGTCCTCCTCGTTCCACATCAGGTTGTTGATGCGGGTTTTCAACGAGAAGTAGTGGCGTTTGTACTTGAAGCTGATTTCCTTGTCGTTGAGGACATCGCCAAGCTCCGACATGTAGAGCGCGTTGATCGCCTGCTGGGTGTTGAAGTCCACAGGAT
>CAZVXU010000186.1:0-5168 GCA_964631585.1 uncultured Spirochaetaceae bacterium
TCGTCTTCGTGTACAACTTCAGAAACCCCGACCGGCCTCGGGTGCTTTACTTCGACCCTGGTGAGAGCCGCGTATTTCGGCAGACTCTCATGGATATCGTCGCCGGCGTCCGCCGCCGTCTCATGATGCTCTCCGACAGCCACAACTTCAAGCGAAAGCGCGATCGCCTCGTGACACAGGCCGAAGGCCAGGCGAATGCCGCCCTGCGCGAGTTCGAAGGCACGCTCGAGCAGGAGGGCTTCAACATCGTCCAGCGACGCGGGGAGGAAACCGAGGAAACCGATCTCGCGCCGGTCTACGAGGGGGAGACGACCAGCTTCGAGGATCTCCAGCAGCGGGTGAAGCTCGGTGAGCTCGACGACGACTCCTGGCACCGCATGCGGGAGAAGTACTATCGCTACCTCGACGAGCTCAACCAGATCTTCCAGCGCCTCGACTCCCAGCGCGATCAGGTCGAGGACAGCCTGCGCGATCTCCGCGTCCGGGAAGTCTCGCCCGAGCTCGATAGAGACATCCGGGAGCTCAAACAGCAGTACTCCGATGAGCGCATCACCGCCTATCTCGACGATCTGCGCGAGGACATCCTGCGCCATCTCGACTGGTTCACCGGGTTCGGAGAGGAGGACCACGGCGACCCCTCGGACTTCGAGCGCTACCAGATAAACATCGTCGTCGATCATGGCGATACCAACCGCGCCCCGGTGGTCTACGAGACCAACCCCGACTACCACCGCCTCTTCGGCACCCAGGAGTACGCCCAGGAATCCGGCGGCGAGATCAAGAGCGGGTTCATGTACCTCAGAGCCGGCGCTATGCTGCAGGCATCCGGCGGCTTTCTCATCCTGCGGGGCGACGATCTGCTGACACAGGAAGAGTTGTGGAACACCCTCAAGCGGGCGCTCGACACGGGAACCACCGAAGTGCGATCCGGGTCCGGGGGCACGCCCGTGCCGTCGGGCTTTTTGAAGCCCGAGCCGGTGAAGATCTCGGTGAAGGTGATCATCCTCGGCAGTGAGCACCTCTACGACCTGCTCTTTAACCACGACGAGGAGTTCGGCAAACTCTTCAAGGTACCCGCCGAGTTCGACGCATCAATGCCTCGCAACGATCACACCACCCGGGAATACATCAGCTTCATCCGCCTCATCGAGAAGGAAGAAAAACTGCTTCCAGCCTCTCGCGACGCGGTTGCCGCCGTCGTGGAGTACGGGGTACGGATGTCGGAGTTCAGGGATCGACTGAGCACGCGGTTTTCCCTGGTGGCCGACCTGCTCCGTGAGGCGAACTACTGGGCCCGCAAGGCCTCGCGGGAGGAGATCGACCGGGGTGCCGTGGAACAGGCCGTCGCCAAGCGGATGTACTTCTCGAACCTGCCCGAAGAGAAGATCGACGATCAGATCGTTTCCGGGGAGCTTCTGATATCGGTGAGCGACCGTGCGGTCGGACGGATCAACGGACTCGCCATCGTGGATCGCGGGTACTATTCCTTTGCCCGGCCCATCCTCATTACCGCCCGCACGGCGCCGGGCGACGCCGGTATCGTGAATATCGAGCGTGAGGCCGGCCTCTCCGGAGAGATTCACGACAAGGGTGTCTACATCCTCGAGGGGTTCCTTCATTCCAAGTACGCCCGCACCTTCCCGCTGTCCATACATGCGAGTGTCGCCTTCGAGCAGTCCTACGTTGAAGTCGACGGCGACTCCGCCTCCTCTCCCGAGGTCTATGTGCTGCTTTCGGCAATCGCCGAGGTACCGCTGCGACAAGACATTGCGGTTACCGGGTCGGTGAATCAGATGGGCCAGATACAGCCGGTTGGGGGTATCAGCGAGAAGATCGAGGGCTTTTTCGAGGTATGTAAGAAGGTCGGCCTCACCGGCCGCCAGGGCGTCATAATGCCCCGTCAGAACCAGCCGAATCTCGTCCTCAACCGCGAGGTGCAGAACGCCGTCGAGGCGGGGGATTTTCATATCTACTCCATCGAGACCATCGATGAGGGGATGGAGATTCTCACCGGCCTGCCCTCCGGCCGTCCCACCGACGACGGCGGATTCGAGGCCGGCAGCATAAATGTCCGGGTGTCGCGACGGCTGCGGGAGATGGCCCACCAGGTCAAGAACTTCGGCGACAAGTAAGCCTGCCCGGGGCCGGGCCGGGCCGGGTCGGCCCGCCGCGGCGCCGCACCACGGTGGAGTCGGCGCCGACGCGTCTACCCCGGGGTCGCCGTCTGTTTCTTGACATTGATAGATTGGCTCATATACTGGGAGCAAGAGAAATAGTGCCGCCGGAGTGTTGCAGCATGCCCCAGAAAGCCGACGAAGAGAAAGTCCTCAAGGCAGCCCGCAGTTCGATCCCCCTCACCGTGAAGTCATACACCCTTCCGCGAGAAACCGAAGAGTATCTCGAACAGATCCTCTATCTCTTTCTCAGGGAGATGGGGCAGGAGCAGCTCAAAGACGCCCTTTCCTATTGCCTGCGGGAGATCGCGGTAAACGCGAAGAAGGCAAACACCAAGCGGGTGTACTTCCACGAACGTGGCCTCGATCTCCTCGATGATGCTGACTATCAGGAGGGCATGCAGCAGTTCAAGCAGGACACCCTCGAGAACATCTCCCACTATCTGCAGAGGCAGAAGGAGGAGGGGCTCTACGTCAAGGTCGTCTTCCATGCGCGCGGACGTGTTCTGCATCTCTACGTGATCAACAACACGATGATCACCAAGAAGGAGCAGATCCGGGTATATGATCGTATCGCGCGCTCGCGGGCATTCAACAGCCTCGAGGAGGCGCTGACGACCGTGCTCGATGATTCCGAGGGTGCCGGACTCGGCATCGTCATCCTTGTGCTGATGCTGAAGAAGATCGGCCTCGACGAGGATGCCTTCGACATCGACGCACGCGACGGCGAGACGGTTGCCCGCGTCAGTATCCCGATGTCGCAGGTTCGCCTCGAGAGCCTCGACATGATCTCCCAGCGCATCGTCTCGGAAATCGAGGCGCTGCCGCGCTTCCCCGAGAACATCGTCGCACTCCAGAAGATGATCGAGGACCCCAACTCCGAGATCGCCGAGATCGCGCGGCAGGTCAGCACCGACCCCTCCCTCACCGCCGACCTCCTCAAGCTGGTGAACTCCGCGCAGTTCATGCTGCCGAAGAAAGTCGACAACATCGTCGAGGCGGTAAAAATGGTCGGCATGCGGGGTCTGCGCAACCTCCTGTTCTTCCACGGTACGCAGAAAATCCTCGGTAACGAGACCGCGGAGACGAAACGGCTGTGGGAGCACTCCTACCGCACCGCATTCTATGCCTACCAGCTCGCCCGTAGCGTGACGCGCAAAAAGGAGATCCTCGACGACGTGTACGTGGGCGGAATTCTGCACGACATGGGGAAGATCATCTTCTCCTCGGTCCATCCAGAGCTCATCGAGAAGATACACGGGTTCTGTCGGGAGAAGGGCATACAGGAAGAGATCTTCGAGGACCTCGCAGCAGGGCTCAATCACTCGGAAATCGGTTCGATGATTGCCGAGAAGTGGAACTTCCCCGACGCCCTCGTTGCCGCCATCAAGTACCACCACACCCCGACTTCCTCGCCGATGGAGTTTCGCGATGTCGTGTTCACGGTATACCTCGCCAACGGCCTCACCCACTACGGGGAAAAGACTCTGGGTATCGATCAGCTCGAGCCCGCCGTGCTGAAGTACTTCAGTATCGGGAGCGAGGCACAGCTGGGGCAGATCGAGCAGAAGCTCGACTCGATGTTCGGAAAGGCGAACGCCCGCATGTACGAGAGGGTGAGCTCAGGCAGCGCGAGCCAGAGTGCGTAGCCACGTTTCGCACGCCAAAGCTTGACGGCGATCACGTTATATAGTAATTTTCATATGTAATTCAATACATATGGAGAAAGCTGATGGCGATAAAGATCTATACCACACCGACCTGTTCCCACTGCAACGCCGCAAAGAAATACTTCCGGGAAAACCGAATTTCCTTCACCGAGTATAACGTGGCCCGCGACATGCGACGGGCCGATGAAATGGTGAAGAAGTCCGGACAGATGGGTGTCCCGGTGATCGATGTCAATGGTAAAGTCATTGTAGGGTTCAACAGACCCGAACTCGAACGGGCACTGAAGAGGGCATAGTATGGCGACGCATCACACGAAGGTTACGCATCGCGAAGGCATGTCATTCGACGGCGAACTTGCGGGACACAAGATCCCGCTCGACGCGGACCCGTCGGTCGGCGGGAAGGATTACGGGCCGACGCCCAAGCCTCTGTTACTGACGTCCCTCGCGGGCTGCACCGGCATGGACGTGACCGCCATCCTCCAGAAGATGCAGATGCCGTACGACAGCTTCGAAGTGGAGGTTGAGGGGGACACGACTGAGAGTCACCCGAAGACCTACAGCGCCATTCGCCTCCGTTACGTCTTTACCGGAAGCGAGCTCGATGAAGCGAAGATCGAGAAGGCGGTCAAGCTCTCGCAGGAGAAATACTGCGGAGTCTCGGCGATGCTCAAGCAGGTGTCGGACGTCGACTACGAGATCGTACTGAATCCGGAGTAATCCGCGGCTTTATGCGCTCCACCACGCGAAGGCAAGGATCCCGAACGCGACCGACACGTTGAGCGAGGCCTTCGCTCCCGCCATCGGAATGCTCACCCGGCCCGCCGACTGCTCGGCGAGCGAGAGCGCGGCCGGCGATACCCCGAGCTCCTCGGAGCCAAGCACAACCAGCCCCGGCTCCGGCAGCCTCACCTCACCGAGCACCCGGCCCCCGGTTTCCAGCGCAAAGATCGGCACCGCCGATCCCGCGGTCGCCGCAGCTCCGGCCTCCTCAACCGCAGCTTCGAGCGAGCACACCCGCCAGGGGATCACCTCGGTAGCCCCCATGGAAGAGCGCGCAGCGCGAGGATGGTCAGGCCGGGGCGTATCGGGGGAGAGGTAGACCGCCCGAACGCCGAAAGACTCCGCCGTGCGAAAGACGGCGCCCACGTTGTAGGGCGATCTGAGGTCTTCGAGATAGACGAAGAAGTCGCGGACATGACGGGCGCCACGATCAAGGCCCCCGTCTTCGGGCAGCAGCAGATCCCACTCCGCCGGTTCCCTCCCGAGCTCGGCGAGCAGGGCATTTCTGAGGGCGTCGATGGCGCGGCATGGTTCCAGGGCG
>CAZVXU010000187.1:0-5101 GCA_964631585.1 uncultured Spirochaetaceae bacterium
TCTTTTCCTCCCATGTCGTGATCGACGAGGATCTGAGCCTGAGCGAGCTCGAGGAACTCAAGGCGAGCATCAAATCGACGCTCGCGGAGTGGGGCATCCACCATGTGACGCTCGAGTTCGAGAGCGGAGCCGCCGGCTGCGCAGAGTGTGATCTCTGAGCGCCCACAGGCCGCCGGGCCCCGGCCCCGGGCCCCGGCCCCGGGCCGACGGGCTTGAGCGAGCACCGCGGTCCCGTACATACTGTACCCAATCATGAAACGGTACCAGGATCAGGTAAGCGTCCGGTCGTACGACGCGGATCAGGCTGGACGTCTGAAGCCCAGCTCGCTCTTCAACTACTTCCAGGAGGCAGCATGGCGGCACGCGGAGATGCTGGGCTTCGGATATGCGGCATTGCTGGAGCACGATCTGTTCTGGGTGATTTCGCGGATTCAGCTGGAGTGGGCGGATGAGCTTCGGTGGGGCGACGAGATCACGGTGGAGACCTGGCCGAAGGGTGTGACGAAGCTGTTTGCCCTGCGTGATTTCATCGTGCGCCGCGCCGACGGAACGGAGGCCGTTCGGGCGACGAGTGCCTGGCTTACCCTCGACCTCGAGAGCAAGAGGCCGCGCCGTCCCGAGAACATCATGGACAGGAGCGTGATGCTCGAGGACGATCACGCGATCGAGGAGTTCCCGGGAAAGATTGCCATGCCGACCGACCTCTACCACGCGGCCAGCCGCGTTGCCCGATACTCCGATCTGGATGTGAACCGGCATGTGAACAACGCGCGCTACGTCGACTGGCTCTTTGACGCACTGCCGCCGAGACCGGATATGGCGGTCCCCTTCACCCGATTGAATGTGCAGTTCACCGGGGAGGCGCGGTGGAACGAGGAGCTCGAGGTGCTCACCGAGGTGCACGACTCCATCGGAACCGCCTACGCCTCCATCGTCAACCGGACCGACGACCGCCACGTCTGCGACGCGGTGCTTGCGTTTCCCGGCGCCTGATTCGCGCCGCTGTTCGCGCGCACACGTCAGGAATCAATCACGTTCTCGAAGAACTGCCACAACGGCTCATCAGGCACGGGTGCGGTGATGGCTATCGAAGCGCCGGTCAGTGGATGGGCGAAACTTATGTGCCGTGCGTGGAGGTGAATGCCGCCGCCCCTGTTGGAGCGGGGGAACCCGTACTTGAGATCGCCCTTTATGTGGCAGCCGATACGGTGTAACTGTGCGCGAATCTGGTGATGACGCCCGGTCAGTAGATCGATCTGGAGGAGGTGGTAGCGATCGCTCGACGAGATGTGGCGATAGACCAGGGACGCCGGTCTGGCTCCGGGACGCGGCCCGGTGAGCGCATAGGACTTGTTGAGGTCGCGTTCGTGAAGGATGTAGTGATCGAGTCTCGCCTCTTCCTCCGGCGGCGGGGCGTCGACCACCGCCCAGTAGGTCTTCCCGATGACTCCTTCGCGCAGCATCTCGTTGAGGCGGCGCAGACAGTTTTCACTCCTGGCGAAGATGACCGCGCCGCTGGTCGGTCTGTCGAGACGATGGACGATACCCACGAAGGTCTCCTCCGCGCCTCCGAGGTAACGGCGCAAATCTTCGGCGAGAGGCGCATCACCGGATTCGTTCCACTCGACCAGCTCGGTGGGTAGCTTATTGACGCAGGCGAAACAGTCGTCGAGGTACAGCACGCGGTCTTCGGTCATTGCATCAGTATGCGCACACGCGCGCGTGTGTAAAGCGTGGCTTGACGAAGGCCGCGCACATGGGAAAGGGTAGGTCTGCCATGCGACTCTACATCGTGCGCCACGCAGACCCCGACTACCACGAAAACACGATCACCGTTCACGGGCACGCGGAGTCCTTGGCCCTCGCGCGGCGGCTCGAGTGGGAGCGCGTAACCAGGCTCTACTCCTCGCCGGTCAACCGCGCCCTCCATACCGCAGAGTATACCGAGCGCCGGCTCGGCCTGCGACCAGTGATTCTTCCGTGGGCCGAAGAGTTGCGAGGCCTCTGGGTACCGGACGATTCTCGCGGCTACGTCCCGGCCTGGGATGTGGCCGCGGAGCGGCTCCTCGAGCCCGAGCGCAGGCGTGCACATGAGGATGACCTCGATTACCCCGAGTTGGCCGGACTTCCGCTTGCGGAGACGGTCGACCGAATCCGGGTGCACTCCGACCGCTTTCTGGCCGGGCTGGGGTATCGGCGGGAGGGACACCGCTACCGGGTGGAATCCGCAAACACTGAGCGCGTGGCCATCTTCTGCCACGGAGGATTCGGCATGACGTGGATCGCGCTGCTGCTTCAGATTCCCCTGCCGCTTGCCTGGGCGGGTTTCTGGCTTGCGCCGAGCTCGGTAACGACCGTGCTTTTCGACCAGCGCTCTCAGGAGCACGCAGTTCCCCGCTGTCTCAACGTCTCCGATATCTCTCACCTCTACGAGTCGGGCTGCGCCCCGCGGCCCCGCGGCATCGTGGCGAACTTCGAGTAAGCGCTGCAGGCTTACTTTCGCGATCTCGGCGCCATGAAGCGAATCTTCTCGAAGATACGCTGCAGGTAATCCATTTCGAACTTGCGTAGTGCGGCACGCACGAAGAGATCGCGGAAGAAGCCGGCGCTTTCGCTGCCGTCGGTGTTGCGGTAAAAGCCGAGCTCGTCAAGCGTGGTCCAGACGGTGTTCACGAGCTCGTTCACGTCGCGGGTGCGCGCAACAGCACGGCGTGGTTTGAGGTGGCCATGGTGGGCGAAAAGCTCGTAGGTGACGATCTGCACCGCGTGAGAAAGATTGAGGGAGGGGAAGTCGGGCGAGGAGGGGATGGAAACCATGGTCGAACAGGATGCTACCTCGCCGGTGGTAAGCCCATGCTCCTCGCTTCCGAAGACGACCGCCACGGCCTCGTCGCCTCTCTCCTCGATATAAGATGGGAGCTCTCGCGGCGAGAGATGGAGCTTGTTGCGCCGGGCACCTGTGCGGCGGGTGGCGGCGACTGATAGCGATACTTCGGCCAGAGCAGCGGGAAGACTCGCGTAGAAGGAAGCGGTCTCGTACACGTCTCCGGCGTGGACCGCCACGGTCAAAACCTCCTGTTCGTCGAGATTCGCGGGACGCCCCACGATGGATAGACGGGAGACTCCCATCGTTTTCATTGCGCGACAGACCGAGCCCACGTTTGCGGAGGTCTTAGGGTGCACGAGCACCACCCTGACGGCATCGAGGTTCATGACAGGTCGGCATTATTGCGAATTGCTCGCGGTATGGGAAGCCTGCTTGCTGTCATCCCGGCGCGCCATGTGCTATAGTCGGGACATGCAGAACGGAATCTTCTACGTACAGGTCAAGAAGGATCTCAAGAAGGCGTTCGAGGACTTCTTCCCGCATATGTCTTCCCACTACATCGGGATGAGTAACCTCTTTCGCAAGGACAAGCTCTACCCGGTGCTCGCAACGGAGAGGGTGACGGTGTTTACCAAAGACGGCGACGAATCCGAGTCTGCCCGTTTCCTCGTCCCCTCGGAAAACGGGAACTTCATCTGGATCCAGTGCGAGCTCTTCATGTTTGCAGGATTCGGCCCCGACGCGCAGGCCCAGTAGCCTCCCGCCTGCGCCGACACTCCTCCCATGAGCACTCAGCGGCCGATCGACTCCGCTGTCCTCGTCATCAATCCGACACGCTATCCGGGGTATGTTCGGATGCTGAAGCGCCTGGCAAAGCGTCGCCGAATTCCCGAAATCGTCGAAACCCGTGACCGCGAGCACTTTGCACAGTCGGTGCGGGAGTTCTGCCGGGGGCCCTACCGGTACCTCCTGGTGTGGGGCGGCGACGGCACCGCTCACCTCGCCATAAATGCGATGATGAAGGCAGACTGCGATTCCGCCAAAGCGGTCGGGTTTCTGCGTGGCGGCAGCGGGAACGGCATACAGGACTCCTACAGCGTTCCCTACGGCATCTCGCGGCAGGTCGGCACCTTTGCCCGAAGTATCTCCCGGGCCCGTACTGTATCGGTTGACCTCCTGCGCGTGGAGGACGGCTCCGGAACGCGTTTCGCTCAGCTGGTGGGTTTCGGCTTCGATGCGCAGGTCCTCGCGCTTCGGGAGCGGGGGGACCTGCGCCGGCGGCGAAGCACCGGGCTTGCCGGGTATCTGCTCGCAAGCCTTCAGGTCTTCTTCGGTCGGGGCTTCGACGAGCGGCACCCGGTACAGCTTACGCTTTCGGACGGCAAATATGCGTATCGGGGGCCCCGGATAAACGCGGAGTACAGCTTCGAGCACCTATCGCGCACGACTCACGCGCCGATGATCGAGCTGGGAACGCGGCCGTACTACGGGAAACTGTTCAAAGTCTGCCCGGATGTGGTATGTAACGACGGAAATCTCGATCTCTACGTGTTTGACATACGGGGAAAAGAAGCGATCGCAATGAACATGTCCGTGCTGTGGCGGGGTAAGCATGATGTCCTCAACCGACGTCTCATAGCCCGTCGCCAGGGGATGATCGAGCGATACGAGGTGAAGCGGGTCGATATCGAGAGTCCGGTCTCGTTCGACTACCATGTCGATGGTGAATTGCTGCGGGCTGTGCCGGTGGCAGGTGGAGCAGCCCGGGTGTCGGTCTCAGTGGTGCCGGGCGCGTTGAGGTTCCTCGTGCCTGAGCGCTTTTACCGGCTCTTTCATCCGTTCGACTACGACGCCGGTTTCGAATAGATAGCGCACGAGGTGCAAAGGAGAACGTACATGTTGACACTGCCTGTGAGGGGTAGCGACGAAGTCTACAATGTGGACCCCCGGAAAATCATCTGCCTCGGGCTGAACTACCACGAGCACATCGAGGAGAGCTTGTCCATTCAGGTGCAGGGACTCAGCAAAGAGGCGCCGAAAGAGCCCATCCTGTTTGCCAAGACGCCGAACGCGCTGCAGGGTCCGGAGCAGCCTATCGTCCTGCCGCGCATTCTCGAATCCTACGCCTTCGAGGACGAGCGCACCGACTATGAGGCGGAATTGGCCATCATCATCGGTCGCGAGGCGAAAGATGTGGCGGTGGAGAACGCGCCCGAGTACATTTTCGGATACACCTGCGCAAACGATGTCAGCCAGCGCAACATTCAGAACGGG
>CAZVXU010000188.1:0-1203 GCA_964631585.1 uncultured Spirochaetaceae bacterium
GGACACTCGGCAAGGAGGAGCTATGGCACGACTGGTGACACCGACCGCGTTCGGTACGACGGGCACACGAATTCGCGCGGAACACGACGGGCGTATTCTCGCAGACAGTCGAAACGCCGTACTGCTTCGTGAGTCGCCCGCGCAGCTTACCTACGGCTTTCCCGAGGCCGACATAGCCGAAGGGGAGCTGGAGCGGTCCGAGAAGACGCGTCGATCCAAACGACGGGGGGAGCAGGTCTTCTGGCACGTCGGAGCGGGGGAGAGTCGAGAGGAGAACGCGGCGTTCGCCTTCTCGGAAGTTCCCGATGGCAGACCGGATCTTCGCGGCTACATCTTCATCGACTTCCGGGCAATGGACGCGTGGTACGAGGAAGAAGAAGAGCTCATCGGCCATCCCCGAGATCCCTTCACCCGAATCGACGTGCGTCGCAGCTCTGCTCACGTGGAGGTCAAGGCAGACGGGGTGACGGTGGCCGACTCATCCCGCCCGATGGTACTCGTCGAGACGGGACTGAGCACCCGCTACTACATCCCCAACGACGACGTAGATTGGCAGTACCTCGAGCCGTCGCAGACAACGACGGAGTGCCCCTACAAGGGCCGCTCGAAATACTGGTCCGTACGGGCGGGAGACACAGTCCACGAGGACGTAGCATGGGCCTACCCCGAGCCCCTGCAGGACGCGAAGCCGGTATCGGAAACCGTGTGCTTTCAGCAAGAGAAGCTCGAAGTGTATGTGGACGGGGAGAGACAGGAGACCCCGCCGAAGTTCTTCACCAAATAACGATGGAGGGCGGCCGGTTTACGCCGGACCGCAGGGACACGGATCTTTTCGTCCGACTCTCATCGCCTAGTGATCGAGTCAGTCGGTCGGGCCTACCTGCTCTTCCTTCAGCTCTCGGACAATCTTCCTGACCTCGTTACGCTCGTACAACTGATCGGTGACGTACTTATGAATGATCGAGGATATTAGTGTCTGGTATGGTAGCCCCGCTTCGACGGCACGCTTCTTGGTCAATTCCACGTCCCGTTTGGGAAGCCGCAAGCTGATTGCCTGGTTCTTTCGCGCGCGCGCAAGGATTCCTTCCACGCGCTCCCGCGTCTCATCGTCAGCCGGGGTGGCATGCTCGATGTTATCTTCTATCTCTTGCTCATCAGGCGTCAGTTTATCACTCATTACGAGCCTCCATAGATTTTGTCGTA
>CAZVXU010000188.1:1303-5043 GCA_964631585.1 uncultured Spirochaetaceae bacterium
AGCCGATTCTGCACGCCGGAGGCTTCGTTCGCCCGGCCGAGATACTGCATAAACGTCGGCGCGGAGGCACCGTCGGGAAGGCTCTCACAATGCGCCTCGAACTCCCGCATGAGCCGGTGAAGCTCTTCGCGCGAGCTCACCCCCGCCTGGGCCATGAGCATCTCCTCCGGGTCGAAGGACTCCATGCCCGCCCGGGTCGTCCCGGCCGCCGACCCGGCCCCGGGCCGGGCGCCGGACCCAAAGCCGCCGCCGGGCTCGGAGCCGCCGCGGGCGCGCTCCTCATCCGCCCTCAGGCAACAGTGTTTGTACTTTCGTCCGCTCCCGCAGGGACACGGATCGTTTCGTCCGACTCTCATCGCACGGGGAGGATAACATGATGTCTGCGTGGTGTCTCGGTTCGGGCGTTAGCGCTCCCGCCCTTGACCACCCTCGCCCACCCGGCAATAGGGTGGCACTGCGCGCCCCCGCCGCCCGCACCGCGCGTAGAGGTCCCACTACGCAACTTGGTTCACTGGCGGTAAGTCGTACAGTGCTTCCGGCGCCAGGTCTGCCCCATTGGGCCAGACGACTGTCTTTGACACCGGATCAATGGTTAGTTTGGCAAACATCCGGCGATCGAGAAGCGGCTCAAACATCGGACCACTGAGCAGAGGCGATACGTCGACTGTCTTTTCAGTTCCATCGTCGAAGACGATTTCCACCAGGTAATCACGAACATATCGAGCACTGTCAACGTGAAGTATAGTTTCTTTCATCCGTACTACTCCAACGGTGGGATTTCTCTGAGCGGGAGGAAAGAAGCCTTTCAGTCGTTTTCCGTTCTCAATCGCGAACTCCGCGTCGAACTGCCCATAGATCGCGTGAAAGTGCGGCGGATTGTGATCGGAGAAGTACATGTAAATGTAGATTCCCAAGAATTCACTTATCCGGGGCATACCGACATTCTACTCCGTAAGGCCGCGGTCATGAAAGACAGCGACGCAGTCCGCCCTCCGCCTTTCGAGACACAGCCCTTGACCACCCGCCAACACTTCGCTAATTTAGTTGCAATGACAACTAGTTACGACCCCGAAGGCGCCGGCGAGCCCTCCTATAATTGCCGCAGTGAATCGCAGCCGGAGGACCGCGCATCCGTGCATCGCTCGCTCGGCAGACAGATCAGCTACATTGGCCGCTGCGTGCGCTGGATTGTGGAGCACGAGCTCGGGCGACTCGGCGTGGGAAGTGGCACCCACCATCTCCTTCGCCACATTCACCTGAGCCCTGGAATTACCCAGAAGGAGCTCAGCCGCCGCACCCAGATCGACAAGGGCACCGCCGCGCGGGGCGTGGCGGAGCTCGAGGCGGCGGGATTCGTCAGGCGCGAGGCCGATCCCGAAGACAGGCGGGCCCGGCGGCTCTATCTCACCGATGAGGGGAAGCGGCTCATCCCCGCGGTCTACGCCACCCTGCGCCTCGTCACAGACATCTGCGCAGCCGACCTCAGCGCCGAAGAGCTGGAGGAACTCTTCAACCTTCTCGATCGGGTCGAGGCCGCCGCCTCAGCCCACATCGCCCGGGCCAAACAGGAACAGGACATCACATGAGGAACCCGGCATGAGCACTACCGAGCAGAACCGGGCGCGAGTGCTCGAGGGGCCGGTGGGCCCGACCCTCGCGCGGCTCACCATCCCCATGGTATTCGGCATCCTGAGCATGGTGCTCTACAACCTCGCAGACACCTTCTTCGTCGGACAACTCGGGACCGAGCAGCTCGCCGCGCTCAGCTTCACCTTTCCCGTCGTTCTCACCATCGGAAGCCTCTCCCAGGGCATCGGGATGGGCACCTCGGCCGCAGTATCCCGGGCGATCGGTGCGCGGGACTACCGCCGGGTGCGACGGCTTGCCACCGACAGCCTCGTCCTCGGCCTTCTGATCATTATCGCCGGATCACTCATCGGCCTCCTGACCATCGACCCGCTCTTCACCCTCCTCGGCGCCCGCGGAGTGGTCCTCGAATACATCCGGGATTACATGCGCATCTGGTACATCGGCATGATGTTCGTCGTCGTTCCGATGATCGGGAACAACGTTCTGCGAGCCACCGGCGACACGAAGACGCCGGGACTCATCATGGTGCTTGGCGCGCTGGCGAACTTCGTGCTCGACCCCGTGCTCATCTTCGGGCTCGGGCCGGTCCCCGCCCTCGGCATCCGCGGCGCCGCCTTGGCAACTCTCATCGGGAGGGGAAGTACCTTCGCCATTGCCATGTACGTGCTCGTGGTGCGAGAGAAGCTGCTCACCGCGGAGATGCCTCGAGTGCGGGAGGTGTGGCACTCTTGGCGTGAGATTCTCCACGTCGGCATTCCGAACGCCGGCGCCAAGATGATCGTTCCCGTGGGGCAAGGGATCATAACCCGCATCGTCGCCTCCTTCGGCGCAGCCGCCGTCGCAGGCTACGGTGCGGGAACGCGCATCGAGTTCTTCTCCCTTGCCGCACTCAATGCGCTGTCTTCGATCATCGGGCCGTTTGTCGGACAGAACATCGGCGCCGGCCAGGTCGAGCGCGTGAAACGCGGCTTCACCGTCAGCAGGCACTTCTCTCTCGCAGTCGGTCTGGGGTTGTTCGTCGTCTATCTGTTTCTGGCCGGGACGATCGCCTCGATCTTCAACGACGACCCAGCCGTGGTACGGACAACCGCCCTCTACATCCGCATCGCCTCGATAGCCTACGCCGCCCAGGGCTTCTACCTCGTGGTAAGCGCCGGCCTCAACGTCCTCAAGCGCCCCCTCGAAGCCGCCGGGCTCGGAGTCTTCGAGCTCTTCGGCCTCGCCGTCCCCCTGGCACTCCTCGGGTCACACTTGTTCGGCATCGTCGGCGTGTTCGCCGCGGTCAGCGTCAGCTACATCGCCACCGGCGCCCTCGCCTGGCTCGTGATCCGCCGGGTGCTCTCGCGGCAGGCGGAGGCAACTACTCCCGGCACGTGAGCGTCCCGCGCATCCCGGGGGCCGTCGCAGTGGGCGTCGCGCCTGGGCGCCCCGCGGTGCCTCCGCCGGCCCCGTCCGTCACACACCCAGCGCCACCAGATCCTCCGTCCGAATCCGATCCAGATTCCGCCGCAATGCCTCCGGCCCGAACGGCCTCCCGTGCGCCGGATAGATCCGCCGCACCCCCGCCTCGAGCACCCAACGCCAGGTGGCGTACACCGCCGCCATGTCCTCGTTGAACACCGTCGCGTGCCGCGTGCCGGCAAAGCGCAGCATGTTTGCCGCCGCATCGCCGCAGAAGAGGTCCCCCTCGTCGGTGAGAAGTGAGATCGAGTCCGAGCTATGCCCCGGCGTCCAAACAAGCCTCGCCCCGAGCCCGAGCTCAGGCGGCAGCCGCCACTCGTCGTTTGCCACCACGATGTCCGCCTCCCGCACATCGTAGGGCGGAAACGTCAGGTCCCAGCCCGGGCGTAGCCGCCGCATGAGGGCGAAGAGCAGCGCCACCCGCCTCGTCACCAGCCCGCCGCCGTTGGCCGTGTTGTTCACCCCCGCGCGCACCAGCGCCGCCGTCTCGCGCCCCATGATCACCCGCACCCCCGGCGTCCGCCGCACCAGCTCCGCGAGATAGCCCGCATGGTCGTCGTGGTGATGCGTCAGTATGAGGTAGCCAACCTCCGCCGGATCAACGCCCAGCCTCGCCATCCGCCGCTCCCGCTTCCCGAGGTCCCCGCGGTAGCCCGTGTCGATCTGCACCCACGGCCCGCTCCCCTTCA
>CAZVXU010000189.1:0-5027 GCA_964631585.1 uncultured Spirochaetaceae bacterium
CGCTGAAGTAGAGGCCACCGTCCTGCATGCTGACCTCGCCGATGAAGAGATTCTCCGTACTGTTCAGCACGGCCGAGCTTCGCCCGGGGGCAAAACTCACGATCGTCGTCCCGCGCGAGAGAGTACCGTGATCTCGATACGCGTCCCACGCCAGACGCGCGCCGGTTCTGTCGAGGAGCTGGGATAGCGAAACGGCGTCTGCCGCGGGAAGCAATGAGGCAAATTGGAACGCTACGAACAGGATCAGGATACGCTTCACTGTCATCGGCTCCCTCCATTTACAGTATCGAGATAGAAGAGAGCGCCCTGTAGTCCCCCTTTCAACAGCGCCCTCCAGAAGGAGCGACCATGTGCTGCTTCCCCGCCACGTGCAGGCCTCGCGCCGGTCAATTCTCCGAGCAACGAGAGGCTGCGTGCAATCGTGCGGTAGTTCCAGTCGCGCCCGTGCTCGGCGGCGATCTCAGGCAGAGGCCGATACACCGTGCACCCCGGTCCGGGTCTTTCATCGGGCATGGCGTCCAGCGCCGCACGGTTGACACCAGCGCTCAAATCGAAAGCTGCCGGCAGGCCTGGATCCGCCAGAAACCTGCCGGTGCCCTCATCGGCAGGCATCAGGCGAACCACGATGTGCGCGATCGCCTCTTCGGCCGCGCCGGTAGCCTCATCACGTGAGGGCGCAGCGGAGATGGCGTTCGCCGTCTTCTCCGTGTTGTTTCGCGGAAAAACCACCACATCCCCGGGACGGCATCGTTCGAACACTTGCTCGACACGCGAAAGCGCCCGCGCGTCGTCGAAACCGGTTACCTGCATAACCCGCCCCGGAATGGACACGGAGGCCCGTTCGGCGGAGGTCCACCGGCGCCGTGGCGAGAGATCACCGGGATCGAGCCCCAGCGCAATCCGCATGCCGACCTCGGTGAGAGGAACGCCGCTCGCGTATGGATAGGTCCAGCCCGACATGTAGCCCCCGGAAAGCCGGGCGGCCACCTCCCCCACGATCGCACCGTCGTCGGTGAGAAAAACATCGCCCTTCGCCGCACCGTTTCGAATGCCGAGGGCGCGAGCGGCCGCCGACAGGGCATCCGAAAGCTCATTCTGTTCGCGCTCGCCGTACACCGTGGGCATGGTGTGGCCCACTTCGATGAAATGGGGCGGAAACCGGATGTCGCGGTCGGCGATACCGCATACATGCATCTCACCGTCGATGATGAGTGCGTCGATACTGAACTCCGGCCCTTCGATGAACTCCTCGATGATGGCCCGTCCGGTGCGGGAAAACGCGATCGCATCAGCCACCGCATCACCAAGCGCACCCTCACGTTCCACCCGTCTCACACCGCGGGCCCCCATATTGTCTACCGGCTTTACGACGACCGGAAACGGAGGTACAGCGGCCGCGTCGAGGTCCTCGGCCTGAGAAACCTCGCAGAATCGTGGTGATGGAACGCCGGCGTCGGCGAGTACACGGCGCATGCGAACCTTGTCCGTGGCATTGAGCGCGGTCTCGTAGGGGATGCCGGGGAGTCCAAGGGCCTCGGCCACATAGGCGACGGAGGCGGAGAAGTCGGTGCCGGCGGTGAACACCCCGTGCAGGCTTCCTGCGTCGTGGTAGCCGCGTGCGAGGGCGAGGAGACCATCGACGTCCTTGAGGTCCACCACATGAAAGGCGTCCGCAAGCTCCCGTCCGAACGCCTCGGGATTCCCGTCCGCGACCACGAGATACCACCCGTTCCGTCGAGCCGCCTCGAGAGCCGGAACCTGCATAACCCCGGCGCCGAGGACGAGTATTCCGTATCTACTCATTGCTCCCCTTCCGTTTCACTGCATACACCTCGAACGTGTCTCCGAGTCCCAGCGCACGGCTCACCGCGAGCAGCGCGCGCCGCCCCAATCCACTGTCGTGGAGGCGTGATGCGCCGGGAAAGCGCTCGGGATGGTGGCCGGTGATGCGGACCCGCGAGACATCGAAACCGAATCGCGCCAGCACTCGCCTGGCCGTCCGCGGCGACCAGACCGTGGAATGATCGGGCGGGCTCCGGCGCAGAAAGGCGTGAAGACTGCTGCGGGCGGAGATACCCTTCGCGTTCGGGGTCGAAAAGGCGAACACACCGCCGGGCTCGAGGAGCTCCGACACCGCCGAGAGGGCGCCCTCGAGATCGGGAAGATGCTCGATCACGTACCACATCGTCACAACCGCCGCCCCTTCGCTCTCGAGCTCCCGCGGACGCTCTGCAGGGAACGCAAGCTCCTCGAGGGTCATGCAAAAGGCCGGGAGTCCGAGCTCCGACACGACATAGGCCACCGCGGCTCCACTGACATCCACGCCGACTGCGTCGTAGCCGCGTTCGGCGGCCGCGGAGAGAAAGGGGCCGTAGGCGCACCCGAGGTCGACGAGGCGCGGAGCGCCGGAGTGCGCGCCCGCGCGCTCGATTTCCTCGAGCCTTCGATGCCCCGTCTTCCTGATGTAGGGAGCGTCCTCGAGATATGTCCTCCCGTACTGCCGGCGGTACTCCTCGAAGAAGTAGTCTTCGGGATAGTCGCGTGGCGTCTCGAAGCTCCGCAGGTAGATCATCCCGCAGTTTGCACAGCGGACGTAGGTTCGCTTTTCGAAGCGTGCGACGATACGTCCTTCGCGCGCGTCGCAGGCGGGACAGTCGTGCACAGGAGGGAGATCGAGGGATGAGATGAGGGAGGCGAGAGAGATCTTCTCGGCGCCGGAGAGACACTCTCGGGCCCTGTCGGCCCCGCCTCCCGTGCGCATGCGGCGATCGAGGAGCCGGGCCAGGCGGCGCAGCGGGGGACGGCCAACGGCGACACTCCGGAAACCCGCTCTGCGGGCGAGCTGCTCGTGATACCGGCTTGCGTTGACGAGTAAGACTTCGGCTCCGGCCCATGCAGCCTCGAAGGCTGTCAGTCCGAAGGAGGTTACCACCGTCTCGTATCCCACGATGATCTCCCGCAGGTCCACTGGCCCACTGATGAGACGAACGTCGCTCCCCGGGTCGACGCTCCTCCTCTCCGCCGTCTCCGCCGCCGTCGCCGCGTTCGGCGCAAGCTGGGGAAGGAGCACATCGATGTCGTCGCCGGTGTATCGCCCCGTAGACAGAAGGGCCGCCACCACCCGCGCGGTTACCCCGCGAGGGTCGTCACCGCCGAAAGTGACAAGGACCCTTCCAGCCACCGAAGAGGCGGCGGCCGGGACGGGGTCCGACGGCTGCGTCGGTATATTCGGGAGGCCGCCCGCAGGCGGACCGGCATCCGGAAGCTCGAGAAGTCGCAGATCACGCACGTTCGCCGGGGCATCGTCAACGCGGGGCAACACATCCACGAGGTAATCGCAGTGCTGCCTCCCCGACCCGGCGGCGTCGAGGGCAACCACGAATCCCGCCCGGCGCAACCGCTGCAGCTCCTCACCGGTGACGTCTCGCCTGTCGACCACGAAGAAGCGCCGCCGGCCCGTACCCTCCCCCGGAAGCTCTTCGACGAGGCGATGATCCACTCCCCGGCCCGCCGCGATAGCCCGAAGCGCCTCACGCCGATCGGAGTCGAGGTCGGCCGGCAGATAGATGAAGGCCCGGGCACCAAGCTCCGCTGCAAGTGACGCTGCCCGCGAGAAGTGGCCGAGACCGTGTCCTCGTCTATGCTCGGGAAGAAAAATGACCGGCGGCCTCATGCGCTGTGTCTGCGGGACCCCTGGTCCTCGCGGGCCGCCTGCGAGAGGTGGGCGACGAGGGTTTCAATATCGATGGGAGCACCCGCGTAGAGCTCCCCGAAGATTCTTTTGAGCCGCGCGTAATCCGCGGGCGTATCGAGCGTGACCGATGCGTCGTCCCCTCGCCAGGACTCGCGCACCGACTCGATACGGAGGCGAAAACGCTCGGGACGCCGGTAGAGAAAGGGGGTCACATGCTCCCGCTCGTAGGGATCACGTGCCTCGCGGGCCGCCTGAAGCAGAGCCTGCGCTCTTACGACCTCTACGCCCGTCCCGAGGGGGCCACCGGTGAGCGCGGTGTAGTCGGTGTCGCTTTCGGCATGAGCCTCCAGTGCGGCCCGCGCGACGTCTGCGGATACCAGGGGATTGTCGCCGGTGGCGCGCACCAGGGTCGCGGGCTCGTAGCCCTCGACGGCTGCGGCGAAACGCGCAAGCACGTCGTGGGGGTGACCGACGAAGAGCCCGAACCCCGAGCGCGAGGCATAGGGCGCGAGCGCGCCGGCGCTTTCCGCGTCTGTCAGCATCACGTGGCGGTCGACGGCAACCTCCCTGAGTGCATGCATGGCATGTTCTATCACCGTGCGACCGCCCAGCTCAGCCAGCGCTTTTCGCGGAAAACGAGAGGAACCGAGGCGAACCTGGAGGAAGATGGCGGTCATCGTTCCGCCTCCCAGAGCTCCGTCACCCGGCGGGCATCCTGCTTGAAGCGGTAGCGGTTCTCTCGCACCCAGTTCTGCACTTCGCGGAACAGCCGCCAGCTACGGTAGAGCCCACCGCCGGTCTTCAGCGCAAATCCTGGAAACCGCGACACCGGAAGGTCCGCCTGGTCGGCGCTGAATCGGACGGAGAGGTTCTTGAGGAAGAATCGCCTGTAGCTCTCGTTGGGGGTGGCATCCTCCACCGGCTCATTCGCGCTGGAGACGAGAATCTGTGGATCAACATGAATCGTATAGCCCCACATATGCGCTCGAAAGCCGAAATCGAGCTTCTGCCAGTACGCGGAGGGAATGCGGTGGTCATAGCCTCCGGAGAACACGAACTGCTCCCGGTTGTATATGCCCACATAATCGTAGGGGTAAAGCGTAGGTGTTCCGGTGTAGGCGGGGACCAGCGGCAGGACCTTCAGTCTGGAACGATAAAAGGCGGGCGCCATCGCCGTCGGCAGGAGTTCCGACTTTTGATTGCGAACCAGCGGCGCCGTACACAGATAGTTTCGCGCCCGAAGCGCGTTTTGCATCGCGTCACTCAGTCCGGATACTTTCATGTCGTTCCAGATGACGTAGACGAAGCGCCCGCGCGCCTCCTGCATGGAGAC
>CAZVXU010000190.1:0-4986 GCA_964631585.1 uncultured Spirochaetaceae bacterium
GCCTCAGAGCAGCCCGCGCTCGGTGAACTTCTCGATCAACTGCGTGTAGCTTATGCCGTGCTTACGGGCGAGGTCCCGGGCGAAGCTTCTGCCCTGCGGCGAGCCGGGGACGATGCGATAGGTTCGCCGCACCGTTTCGCCGTCCCACTGCGTCTCGGCGGTGAGCCCGCCGACCTTCGGGCCGGCGTCGGCCGGCTGGTTGAGCTCCCCGAGGCGCTCTGAGATCTCGTGGAGGTGGGTGGCGTAGAGGGTGCGCGTTCCCACCCGGCGGAGAGCGGCGAGCATTTCCTCGGCGACTACGAGGGCCTCCGCGGCGTTGGTGCTGGCGAGGGACTCGTTGAGCAGCAGGAGGCTTTTGTCCGTGGCCTCATCGAACATGCCCGCGAGGTCCCCGAGCTCCTGGCTGAGGCGTCCGGTCTCGATGTTTCCCGCTTCCCCCGTGGGAAAGTGGGTAATGACCGTGTCGACCGGACTGACCGTGGCGCTACTCGCCGGCACGAAGAGCCCCGCCTGCGCCATCACCTGAATGATTCCGGCTCCCTGCACGAAGGTGGTCTTGCCGCCCTGGTTGGCCCCCGTTATGACGAGAATGCCGACGTCGCCTCCGAGCTCGAGCTCATTCATGACGATCTCGCCTGCGGAGCCGCCAGCCGTGCCGGCGGCGGTTCCGGCGGCGGTTCCGGACGCACCGTGGCGCTCGAGCGAACGCAGGGCGAGCTGGAGGTTATAGAAGCCCGAAGCACCGAGGCGGCGCTCCGACGTATCGGCGATGTGCGGGAAGCAGGTGGGCAGACCCGCAGCCTCGAGCCGGCTCTTCAGCCGGTGCGCGCCGAGATAGAAGGAGAGCTCCTGTTCGAGCCCGGCGAGGGGGGCGGTCTCCACCGACAGGAACTCCTTCAGGCCGCGGTGGAGCGACTTCCCGAGGGAGCGCAGCACGTCGTCGAGATCACGGAACAGCGGCGTGAGCGGGATCTTTCGCTCGGGGATATTCTCCGGTGCCGGCATCCTGTGCAGGGGAGCGCCGACCCGGTATTTCGGCGAGGATTCGAGGGAGTCGAGAAAACGACCGAGAACGCCGGACTGCCGGAAGCGCTCGGGATTCACCGAGAGGAGCGCCGCCTCGACCGGGCGAAAGCGCTCATCGAGGTTGATGCCGATGGTGACGCTCTGTTTCTGCTTGAGGCCCTCCTTCAGCCGGGGGAGCTCCTCTTTGAGGGGCGCGAAGTGATCGGCCGCACGTGCCTCGCGCGCGTATCGTGCAAGGGCCCGGAATCCCTCCGACAGTTCCTCCCCGCGCTCGCGTGCCCCGACGTCGCGTTCCGCGGCATCGAAGGCCGCACAGAGATCATCGATGCACTCCACGTAGAGCTCGAGCTCTCCGATACGCCACACAGCCTGCAGCAGTGGCGCGTCGGCGTCGCGTACCGAGCGTGAAAAAGCGGTGAGCTCGCGGAGTTTCGGCAGGAGAGCCGTAAGGGCCTCCTCGAGCTCCTCCGACCGCGCGATGTCGGCAAGCACCTGCCGGCGGTAGACGATTGAGTCGATGTCCGCGGGAAGCCGGGCCAGCGCCCCGTTCGCCTCCCGCTGGGTCAGGCTGCCCCCGGATAGCTCGCGAGCGAGCAGATCGAGACCCAGGTCCTCCTGTGTGCGAGGCGGAAGCGAGCGGTCGGTGGAGCGGGGTTTCCCCTCGGGGTGCATCAGGCTCATCATGTGACATGGAACGGTACTACGAGGCTGTCCACCTGGTCAAAGCGTTGCTATTTAACCGAAAAAACTTGATAATACAACTAAACAGAACTATATATTGACGTACGAATATTGTTCGGATATACACCGAGGAAACGAAAGGGGTGATTATGGCGCGGTTTACGCATGATGTGATCGTTATCGGCGGCGGGGCAGGTGGCCTCGTGACCACCGTCGGATGTGCGCAGCTCGGCCTCAAGACGGCGATCGTGGAGCGCAAGCGGCTCGGCGGAGACTGTCTCTACCACGGTTGCGTACCGAGCAAGGCGCTTCTGCGCACCGCCTCCGTCTACCGCCAGGCGCAGGAGCTCGAACGGTTTGGGCTTCCGCCGGTCGATCCGCCGCCGGTGCGCATGGCCGACGTAAATCATCGCGTCCAGGGGGTGATCGAAGAGATCGCGCAGCACGATTCCGTCGAGCGCTTCGAGAGCCTCGGCGCCGAGGTCTTCCTGGGACAGCCGCGCTTTGTGAGCCCCCACGAGGTAGAGGTAGACGGACGGACCATCTCCGCGCGATCAATAGTGATTGCGACCGGCAGCTCCCCCCGGAGTCTGCCCATTCCCGGGCTCGAGGAAGCCGGCTACATCACCAATCTCGATATGTTCGATCTGCCCGAGCTCCCGCGGCGCCTCGTCGTCATCGGCGCGGGTCCGATCGGCTCCGAGATGGCGCATGCCTACGCCCGTCTCGGAAGCAAGGTGACGGTGCTCGACGTCGCGCCGCAGATGCTGCCGAGAGAGGACGCCGACATGGCGGAGATCGTGCAGCAGCGGATGGAGGCCGACGGGGTCACCTTCAAGCTCGGTGTGAAGATCACCAACGTCGAGGGAAGCGGCGGCGCGAAGCGCATACACCTCGAGGAGAACGGCGAGGCGATCAGCCTAAACGCCGATGAGCTGCTCGTTGCCGCGGGGCGAACGGGCAACACCGACGGTCTGGATCTGGAAAAGGCGGGGGTCGCGGTGGAGCGGGGCTTTATCACGACGAACTCGAAGCTGCAGACCAGTCAGCGCCACATTCTCGCCGTCGGCGACGTGAACGGGAAGTATCTCTTTACCCACGTGGCCGGTGCCGAGGGCTCGGTGGCGGTCCGGCGTATTGCCCTGCGGGTGGGCGGTACCATGAACTACCGAAACGTGCCCTGGGTCACCTATACCGATCCCGAGCTTGCCTCGATCGGCTACAACGAGAAGTCCGCCGCCGAGGCGGGTATCGACTATCACGTGGTACGGCAGGAGCTTTCCGCGAATGATCGGGCCCAGGCGGAGGGCGAGCCGGGCGGTATGGCGAAGATCCTCCTCGACCGCAAAGATCGGGTCGTCGGTACCCAGATTGCCGGTCTTCACGCGGGGGATCTGCTGTTGCCGTCTATCTTCGCGGTCGGCAAGGGCTGGAAGCTCGGCGAGGTGATGTCGCCAATATACCCCTATCCGACGCTCGGCGAAATCCACAAGAAAGCCGCCTCCGGCTACATGGCGCCGAAGCTCTTCAACACGCGTGTGCGGAAGATCCTGCATTCCCTTTTTCGCTACCGCGGCATAGTGGAGGGCCATGAATACCACTAGGGCCATGAGTACCATTAGTTAGCGCTGCGCTCGCTTGACGTACCGATCGGGTTCTCTTTATAAGTAAGGAGCGGAGAGGGTCCGTGCCGGAGACACCCCTCCGAGCTTCTCCAGAGGTAGTTCTTTGCGCATCCGCTATTCGACATCCGAGGACGGCAAACCCGTCCAACAGGCTTACATCTACACGCGTGACGAACATGGTATCGATCGGAAGAACGTCGATGTCGAGGCGCTGAAAGTACTGCGCCGTTTGCGTGCCGGCGGTCACAACGCCTACATCGTCGGCGGTGGCGTCCGCGACCTTGTACTCGGCAGGACGCCGAAGGATTTCGACATCGCCACCGACGCTCCGCCGGGACGCATCCGCAAGTTGTTTCGCAACTCCCGCATCATCGGAAAGCGCTTTCGGCTCGTCCACATTTTCTTCCGCGATCAGATCATCGAGGTCTCGACGTTTCGCGCGGAGGAATCGGGCGGCTTCAATAACATCTTCGGCGCCATCGAGGAGGACGTGAAGCGGCGGGACTTTACCATCAACGCCCTCTACTTCGAGCCCGACGAGGGTACCATCCTCGACTATGTCGGAGGGTTCGAGGATATCCGCAGCGGCAAGCTCAAGCCGGTCATTCCCATCGAGCGCATCTTCACCGAGGATCCGGTGCGGATGGTCCGTGCCATCAAGTACGCACAGACGGGCGGATTCAAGATACAGGGCCCCCTGAAGCGACAGATAAAGCGCAACCGTGAGCTCATGGAGCAATGTCCGGCCTCACGGCTCACCGAAGAGTTGTTCAAGATCCTTTCTTCAGGCGCGACGCGACCGATCTTCGAGCAACTCCATCAATTCGGGTTGTTGAAATACATGCTGCCGTCGGTGGCCTTCTTTCTCGAGGGGCGCAAGTTCAGCGAGTTTCAGAATCGGTTTTTCGAGAACCTCGGTCGTCTCGACGAGCGTCGCGGTGCCGGTGAAGAGCTCGGCCGGGATATCGAGATCGCCCATCTGACCGCGGATTTCCTGTTTCTGATAAGCGAGTCGGGGAAGGAGCAGCGCGTGCCCTTTAAGGAAGCCTTTACCGAGATCAAGCAGTTCATTCGCCCCGCGAGCCCGCCCAACAAGGACGTCGAGCGCGCGCTGGTCTACCTGCTGAGAAAGCGAAAGACGTACCGGAAGACCTCACACATCTGAACGGGCCGGCCCGCAGTCGCCGCGGGCGCCATGGCCCGTCGCCGCCGGGGTGCGTGTCCGCCCGCGGCGGTCACTCCATCCGCGAGATGAGCTGCCGCGCCTGCTCGCCGTATTCCTCCGGGTCGAGCTCTATCGCGCGCTCGAGATACTCGGTGGCATCCTCGAATCGATCGCTTGCGTAGGCGTTCACTCCGAGTGCGTAGTAGGTCAACGCCTCCTCGGCGCCGTGCTCGAGGGCCTGGCGGTAGTAGTACTCCGCGAGTGAGTTGTTGGCCCGGTCGTAGTTGATGAGGCCGAGATAGTAGTAGGGCACGTGATTGTCGTCCCGCAGCGTGAGGGCTTTCACGAAGGCTTCCTCGGCCGCCTCGACATCGTCCTCCTCGTAGCGCTCCATGCCGTCCTCGACGAGACCGCGGAAGGAGCGACGGTCCTCGAGGTAGCCGACATATCCGTCAATGAGGCGTTCCTGATCGATCCACTGCACGGCCT
>CAZVXU010000191.1:0-4941 GCA_964631585.1 uncultured Spirochaetaceae bacterium
TCCGACTCATAGAACTCCTCCATATCGACCGCAGCACCGGTTTTCGCCGCGTGGCGCGCCGCAACCGCGGCCTCAAGACAGCGCATTCCGTCCTCGTAGGACACCGGCGGCGCCGTCCCATCGACGGCGCAGGTGGCAACATGTCGGGTGAAATCGCGGATGTTGAAGGGCTCGGTGACCGACTCGTCGAAGGTCTCCACGTGTGCATCCGCCGGACGCGCGTTCTGTGCTCCCCAGGCGAGCACGCCGAGATATGAGCTTGCCCCGGCATCCAGCGCCGAGTACGCTGCATCCTTCAGCCCGCACCACGCGGAGCCCGATGTGCCGTGAAGCTGCATCACAATCGAGAAATCGAAGCCGGTCAATGCGTGGGAAATCTGAAAGACGGCGCCGTCGGTATATCGCCCGTTTATGTAGGCGATGTCCTCGTAATCGAAGTCCGCATGAATACGATCGGTAGTCTCAACCTGCACGCGCTTGATCTCTTTCCCCGGTACGAAACGGGCGAGGTCGAGCCAGTGTGAGGTCTCCTCCACGATGAGGCCCCCGGAGAGCTCCTCCCGCTCGATCCAGTGCTCCCACTTATCCCGGCGAAAGGGCGTGCGGTAGTGGTAGAGCGAAAACGCCGCTATCTCCCCGAGCGTGCCGTCGACGGCGAGCTCGCGAAGCCGAAGCACCGCGGGGTTGCGCCGGAACTCGTAGCCCACGGCGACCATGGTGCCGCGCTCGCGGGCCGTACGTATCGCAGGCAGAAGCTGTGCCGCCTCGGCCGGGCGCAGGGCAACTGGTTTCTCGAGTAGGAGATGCTTCCCCGCCGCAAGAGCTGCCTCGGTATGGGCCACGTGCAGGTGGTCGGGCGTACACAGGCTCACGATGTCGACGGCGGGGTCTGAGAGAACCTCCTCGAGGTCAGCGTAGACGCGCACCCCCAGGTCCTCCCAGCTGCGCCCGAGCATGTCGGCATCAAACAGCGGCTTGAGGTCGAGCATGCTCCCCTGATCGAAGGTGCCGCCAAGGGTCTCCCGTCGTTCCGGGATGAGGTCGCTTACGCCGTGAAGCCGGACGTGGGGATGGTCGAGGTAGCCTGCGCAGTGAGCCATCCCGATCCCGAGGCCAACCACCACCGCATTACGCTTCATAACCCCGCCTCCCGAACGGCGGCGCGCGCAGCGTGCACGTCAGCGAGATCGACCTCGAGGGCCGCATCCGCCACCCGACCGCGTCGCTCACGCAGGGTGTTCTCGAAGTCGGAGAGGTAGGCGCCCAGGCGCTCGTGGTCGAGCGGACGCGGCTTCGCGCCGAGGAGCGCGGTGAATGCGCCGCCGTAGACGGCGTCGAGGGTCGGCGGCACATCGCGGGACCCGCCGCCGCCTGCGGCCCCCTGTTCGGCGGTCGTCGCCTCAGCCCCCGTGCTTTCCGCGCCGTCTGCAAGCTTGAGCCCGGCAACTCGCGGCAACGTCTTGCGCCCCGGCTCAAAGGGATTCTCCATCTCCTCGCTGGTTTCGAGAAACGTCATGAGCCGGCGCGCGCCGGTGAGATTGCGTTCGAGCCCCCCTTGCGGCAGCCCCTTCTGGGTTTCGGGAAACCAGAAGGCGTCGGTACCAAAGATCATCCGACCGGCGTGCTTCTTGAAGAAAGAACGGGCATCGTCCCGGTGAGCGGCGAGATCACCGAAGTAATAGAGCCCGGGAGCAAGGTCGACCGTGGCATTTGTGTAACGGTCGAGCAGCGCATCGAGGCGCGTGAGATCGCCGGCGAGAAAGAGAAGGTGCGGGAGAATGAAGCTGCACTCGGGGACGGAGGACACCGCGTTCTCCGCCTGTTCGATGAGCTCATCGAAACCGGGGATCTCCGCTGATGCGTAGTCGATACCGACTTCTCGGTTCATGCCGCCTGAGGCACCCTGCCAGAAGACCGGCGGATCTGCGACGTGCTGTAAGACGGGCAGGTCGAACCGTCCCGCCTCCCGGTAGACCGCGAGAAGCTCCGGAGCGTCCACCGCGAGACCGGTGTGGGCCTGGTAGCTGGGCTTTCCGTCCCACAGTTTGATGCCGTCGGCGCCAAGGGCGGAAAGCTCCGCAACCTGGGGCCCGAGCTCGCGCCCGTAGTCGAGGCCGCCGAAGACATAGCAGCTTTCCGGAAGGGCTGCCTTCGCGCCGAAGGCCTCGGGGTTGTAGTTCGTGCGGGCGGGGTCGGGAAGGGACACGATGCCGACGCCGTCGAGGGAGAGTCGCCGCATGTACTCGCGGAGCTCCGGGAGACGGGAATAGTGGGAAAAATGGATGTGGCCATCTATGTGCATTGCTCGTACCGCGCTATTCGATCACTTCAGGGCGAACCGCGGCTGCTCCGACACGAGCTTCGTCAGCACGATGCGCGCATCAGGGTGGCGCCGGGCGAAGCTTGCGGGAAAGGCCGCACCGACCTCACCGTAGAGGATGCGGCGTACCACCGCGCTCTGCCAGGGGCGATTGAGGTATATTCGCAGCTTGCGCGCCGCCATGATCTGTTTGATGCCCACCGTTATTGCATACGGGGGCACGCGGTCGATGGCACCGCGCAGCGCTGTATTCGAATTGATGGTTCTCGTCTCACGAGAGATCGCGAGCACCCTCGTCGACCGTTCGAGAAACTCTTCATCGGAGACTGCCTCCCCGGGCTCCGGCGGCTCGTTGAATGCAAGATGCCCGTTGATGCCGACGCCGGCAATACAGGTATCCACCCCGCCAAGGTCTTCGATGGCGGCATCGTAGGAGCCGGGGTCCGCCGGATCGGGGAAATGCGCCTGCTGCGGTGTGAGCCCCATCTCGTCGGGCATGGCCTCGACGAGCTCCTCCGCAACGAACCCGCGAAAGCTCAAAGGGTCCCCGGCGGGAATGAGCGTCGTGGCGTCCGGCATGTACTCATCCATGAAGAAGAAGTGCACCCGCGAGAGGTCGAGCGGCCGCTTCGTGCACAGGTCGACGAAGCGCCGATACTGGAACACAGGCCCCACCGGCGCGATGAAAACGGTGCCTTTCCCGGCACGGTTTCGTTCCTCGATTTCGAAGTACATGGCATGTGCGATATGCCAGTAGAGGTCGGGCTCGGTTTCAACGATTTCGAGCGGCAGCGGCGTCGTGCCGTCAGCCGCGTCGATGGCGGTGTCATACATAGAACTTCAACCCTTGAGGGCACCTGATGTCAGCCCTGAGATGATGCGCTCATGCAACAGGACATAGACGATGATCATCGGAATAATCGCGATAATGATTGCCGCGTACATGGACGTATAGTCGGTACGGAACTGGCTCGTAAAAAACCGGATGCCGAGCTGCAGGGTGCGCGATCGCTCCGACGCGGTCAAGAGCAGGGCGTAGACGAACTCGTTCCACGAGAAGAGAAAGGCAAAGGTTCCGGCCGTCACCAGCCCCAGCTTGGAAAGCGGAAGCACGATTCGTGCGTAGCGCTGAAAAAAGCCGCAACCGTCGATGATGCTCGCCTCCTCGAGCTCCCGGGGGATAGTCTTCATGAATCCATACACCAGAAAGAGAGAGATCGGCACGTTTATACCGGCGTAGGTGACGACAAGCGCCCAGAGCGAGTCGTAGAGACCGATTCCGGTGATGATTCTGAAGTAGGGCACCATCAGTGCAACGATGGGCACGAGAACGCCCGCAAGCATCAGGTTGAGCAGCGCGTTCTGTCCCCGGAACGTGTATCGGGAAAAGACATAGGCTGCCATCGAGACTATCAGCAGATTGACGACGGTTGATAATCCGGAGACAAACACCGAGTTCAGGAACAAAAGGTGGAGGCTTGAGATCTGCACCGCCTCGACATAGTTCGAAAACTGCGGCACCGCCGGAAGACTGAAGGGCGCGGTCTGCAATTCCAGATTGGTCTTGAGCGACCCGACCAAGAGCCACACCAGCGGTATGAAGGTGCTGATGAGAAAAACGATGAGCACCACCCATTTGGCGGTCTTTGCGACTATGTCCGTAGCCGTCAGCTTTTTTGGAGCTCTTTTCACCATGGTCCCCCTACTGCGTGGCCTCGGCCATCGGGTCACGGCGCCCGATGAATCGCCGCACGAACACGATGATCACGGCGCCAACCGCAATCAGCGTGGCGCCGATGGAGTTTGCGACGCCGTATTCCAGGCCACTGAGCTTGCGGTACAGCATGAGCGCCAGCACGGAGGTTGTGTTAGCCGGCCCTCCCCGCGTCATGAGAAACGTCGCCTCGAAGTGCCTCAGCCCGAAGGCAATGGCCAGCGTCATCGCGGTCACCATCACCCCCCGGATCATGGGCAGGGTGATGTAGCGCTCCTGCTGCCAGACGTTGGCTCCGTCCATCTGAGCCGACTCGTAGAACTCGCGCGGCACCGACATCGTCCCCGCAAGGATGATGATCATGAAGTAACCGATGTATATGAGCTCCTGCAGGATAACAGCGGGGAGAGCCGTTGCGACTTCTCCTAGCCAGTTGTGTGTCCATGACTCAAGCCCGATTGCTTCGAGAAAGGCGTTTATCGCGCCGAACTCGGCGTTGTAGAGGGCAAGCCAGAGCATGGCAATTGCGACCTTCGAAATGACATTAGGTAGAAAGTAAATGGTGCGCAGCACTCTCCATGCGGGAGGCTTACGAGCCAATATCATCGCAACGGTCGCCGCGAGCGCGATCTGAATGAATCCGAGTGAAAACGCCCAGATAAAATTGTTACGCAGCGAAAGCTGAAAGTTCTCACTGCCGAAGTTTTTCACGTAGTGACCGAATCCGATAAACTCCGGCGCACCCACCCCGTTCCACGTGGTCAGGCTGATTGAAAAGACGTAGATGAGAGGATAGATGAAAAATGTCCCGTAGAGGATGAGGATAGGCAACAGGAACAAAATGATGCCCTGCCAGTTGAGCCGGAAACCCATGATTCCCTTGCCGGTCACAGCGCCCTCCGATTAT
>CAZVXU010000192.1:0-4906 GCA_964631585.1 uncultured Spirochaetaceae bacterium
GAGCATAACCTGCGGCTCTGCAGGCTGCTCGAGCGCTACTGTCCGGACGAGGACGACCGCAACGCCGTGCTTCAGTTCAAACCCTACATCCTCCGCATGAACGCCATGGCCCGAGCCATGACGGCGGTGAAGCAGGGGATGGGCGGCGTCGCTCGCCAGATTCTTGAAGGTGGCATCGCGGAGATCGAAGGGCTGCCGGATATCGACTCGCCGGCCTTCCGCTTCGAGAAGGTGCGCTCGGCGAACTATCTGCGCTCGACGCTGTCACGGCTTGCCGATGGCGAGCTCGATATCGAGGGTGAAGGCGAGAGCGGCAGCGAGAACGACCGGGGTGAGGTCTCCGCTCTCGAGCAGGAGCTCGAGCAGGCAGTAGAGGAAGAGAACTACGAACGGGCGGCGACGCTTCGGGATCGCATCCGCGAATTGGGCTCTTAGAAATCGACCTTGACAAACGGCGAAGGCATGGACAAGTATGGGTTCACAAATTGCCGGGGTAACACACGCGTGAAACGCTTCACTCTATTTCTCTCTATCGTCGCACTTGCGGCGCCGTTTTCATTTTCGCAGGAGATTCAGACCGCTCCCGAGTTTTTCGCTACGGTGGCGGAGCGATACTCATCCATCACCGACTACATTGCCGAGGTGGAGATGACCACGCCCGAGCAATCCCTCACGGGAACGCTCTACTACCGGCGCCCGAACCTCGTACGCATCGACTTCACCGAGCCGGAGGACCAGGTTCTGGTATCCGACGGTGATGTACTGAAGGTCTACATTCCTCGGTACGACGTGGTCCTGCAGCAGGCGCTTTCCGGCTCCGGCGGGAACGCGGTGACCGGGCTCGCCAGCAGCGACGGCTTGCGGTTGATGCGTGAGAATTACAGCATCGCCTATCTCGACAGCCCCGAGCCCGTTTCCCTGAACGAGGAGCCGGCCGAGGCGGCGGATGGTGATGTACAGGCGGATGCGGTCGGTGCGGACGAAATGGTAACCAAGCTTCGGCTCACCTGGCGCTCGACGCGTGAGGGGTTCCGACAGCTCATCCTTTCGATCGACGAGGACCGGCTGATTCGGCGGATTGTCGGGGTTACGATCAACTACGACGAGGTACAGTTCGACTTCCTCGACGTCCGGGTCAACCAGAACATACCGACCGCGCGCTTCGACTACGAGGCACCGGCATCCGCAAACCTGTTTAGCGATTTCCTATTCGAGCGGGACGGCTGATGGAGTCAATCGGCGAGAAACTACGCACTACGCGAAGTCAGAAAGGCTATAGTCTCGAGCAGGTTGCGCGGGACACGCACATAGCAAAGCGGTTCATAGAGGCCCTCGAGTCGGAGGACTTCGACGTCTTCCCCGGTGAGCCCTATCTCCTGGGATTTCTGAGAACGTACTCGGAGTTCCTGGGTCTCGACTCCCAGGAAATGGTCACCCTCTACAAGAACCTCAAGATCCAGGAGCAACCGGCGCCCATCGACGAGCTCATCGTAAAGAAGAGTCCCCGCCCCTACGTGATCGCCGGGCTTGCGGTGCTCGTGCTCGCCGGACTCGCAGTCGGTGGGTTTTTCCTCTTTCAGGCCGGCGTGTTCTCAGGGCAGAACGGGCGGCCAACCGCGGAACGGACCGCCGAGCAGGAGCAGCAGCTCGAGGAAGAGGGGCGGCAGGCCGCCGGACGCGAGTTCGTGCTGCAGGATCAGATTCTCGAGCGACGCTTTGCCCAGGGAGATGTGGTACGCATACCGGTGGACGAGAACGAGTATCCCCTGTCCCTCAGCGAAGTCGGCGACGGGACGGTGAACGTGACGACCATCGGCGGATCGACACTGCTCGAGCCGAATGTCGAGCGGATGCTCGACGTCAATCAGGACGGTCGCGGCGACATACGTGTGCTGTTGCGCGAGGTCGACAGCGCGGGCTCGCCGCCCACCCTCGTCATGAGACTCGATCGCGTGGTCCAGTCTCCGGTCGCCTCCGGTGGAGCCGCAGGCGGACAGGCCGCTATGGCGGACACCGAGCCCATCGGCGAAACGAACATTCCCGAGCGCGAGCGCAGTGCTCGTGTAATCTCTGAGTTCGACGAGCGCGATGAGTTCTCCGTGGAGATCGAGTTTCGCGGGTACTCCTGGTTCCGCTACGTCGCGGATGGTAATCAGCGCGAGGAGCAGTACCTCCAGCAGGGTGACACCTTTCGCACCACGGTGCAGGGGGAGTTCCGCCTCTGGCTCTCTAACGGCGGTGTTGCAGCCCTGCGGGTTGCCGGGAGTGAAGTGGACCTCGGTGACCCCGGCGAGGTCGTAACCGCCCTCATTACGTGGGGAACAGCCGGAGACGGCCGGACACCGCGACTCGAGCTCGTCCCCGTCTACTGATTTCGCCCGTGAATGACGCCTCCTTCTACATCGAAACCCTCGGATGCGCGAAGAATCAGGTGGATTCCGAGGTCATGGTCTCCTCTCTCGAGGCACGCGGATGGACGCGAGCGGCGGACCCGGGCGAGGCTTCCGTCATCATCGTGAACACCTGCGGCTTTATCGGCCCGGCAAAGGAAGAGTCCATCGACAGCGTGCTCGGCTTCCGCGCCGACTACCCCGATTCTCGGATCGTGATGGCCGGCTGTCTGACCCAGCGTTACGCGGGAGAGCTCTCCGGTGATCTCGACGAGGTCGACGCCTTCTTCGGAAATCGCGCTCCGCAGGCAATCGGCGAGTTTCTCGAAACGCAGCCCTGGGAGGGGCGCTCGGTATCGCTTCCGCAGGACGACGACCGGCTGGTGTTGCGAAATACGCTTCTCTCCTACCGCGGCAGCGCCTACCTCAAGATCGCCGAGGGCTGTGATAACCGATGCAGCTTCTGCGCCATCCCGCTCATCCGCGGACGCTATCGCAGCCGCCCCCCGGCCGACCTCGAGACCGAGCTGCGCCACCTCGTCTCGCGCGGTGTGCGTGAGGTAAACCTCATCGCGCAGGACCTTGCCTCCTACGGTCGCGACGGCACCACCCCGGACCTCCTCGAGCTCCTGAAGCGCCTGCTCTCGGTAGAGGAGGACTTCCGTCTGCGGATGCTCTACATCCACCCCGAGCGCTTTCCGCGCGAGCTCCTCGACCTCTGCGCGAGCGACCCGCGGCTTCTGCCGTACTTCGACCTGCCCATGCAGCACGCCGACGGCGACGTGCTCCGCGGCATGGCCCGCACCGGCACCGCCGACACCTACCTCGGGCTCATCGACGAGATCCGCGGGGCACTCCCGGATGCGGTGCTCCGCACGAGCCTCCTCACCGGCTTCCCCGGCGAGACCGACGCCGCCTTCGACCGGCTACTGGAGTTTCAGTCGCGTGCCGCATTCGACTGGCTCGGTATCTTCACCTACTCCCCCGAGGAGGGAACGCCGGCGCACCGGCGCCACGGCGACTATGTCGAGCCGGCTGCCGAGAAGCGCAAATCGCTCCTCGAGGAGGCGCAGCTTCCAATCACCTACGCACGCCTCGATCGCTTTATCGGCCGGCGGATGGACATTCTCATCGAGGAAGAGGTGGAAGGTGAGGAGCTTGCCATCGGCCGCGGCTTTCCCCATGCCCCGGAGGTCGACGGGCTCGTTGTGCTTCGCACCGCCGGGCGCAGGCTCGAGCCGGGCACGCTGGTCGAGGCGCGTATCCTGCGGCGAAACGGCGTGGACCTCGAAGCCTGGATACCGGACGAGGACTCGTGAGGGGTAAACGCGAGCCCGGCGCCGACGGCGAGCGTGGTGCCGCCCCCGGCGCCGCCGACCGCGAGGGCGACGATGCAGCGGGTGTCGCCGCTCCCGCCGTCGACCCGCGTGCGGCGGTCATCGTGGCCGTCCTCTTTGTCAGCACCTCCGCCATCCTCATCCGGCTCTCCACCGCGCCGCCGCTCGCCATCGCCTTCCACCGGATGGCGTTTTCGGCGCTGCTGACGGCGCCGCGGTTTTTCTCCTCCGCTCCCTCACGACTGCTGCGACTCTCCCGCCGGGATCTCGCCCTCGCACTTCTCAGCGGCGTCTTTCTCGCGGCGCACTTCGCCACCTGGATATCCTCTCTGTTCCTGACATCGGTGGCGAGCGCGACGGTACTGGTGAATCTCCACCCCATCATCGTGGTTGTCCTCGGCCTGGTCTTTCTCGGCGAGCGGATCACCCTGCGCGGCGTGTTCTGGGTCCTGGTGAGCGTGGCGGGAAGCATCGTGCTGGCCGCAGGCGGAACCGCGGTGGGCGAGACGGCAACCGCGGGGAACCTGCTTGCCATCGCCGGGGCGGTGACGGTTTCCGGGTATATGCTCATCGGGCGCCTGCTGCGGCAGCACATGGACGCCGGCACCTACACGTTCATCGTCTACAGCGCAAGCGCGGTGTTTCTGCTCGTGTTGTCTCTGGCGGCCGGCGTCGAGCTCGGCCCCTTCGCGCCCCGGGAATACGTGATCTTCGCCCTTCTGGCCGTCTTTCCGACCATCCTCGGCCACAGCGTCTTCAGTTGGGCGCTTCGCTACGTGCGGGCTTCCTTCGTCGCCACGTCGGTGCTCGGGGAGCCCGTTTTCGCCACCATCCTCGCGATCTTCCTCTTCGCCGAGTTTCCGACCATCTGGACGCTGGTGGGCGGCGTGATGATCCTCATCGGCATCTACGCCTTCACCCGCCGTGAGGCGCGGGCCGCGTCCGGGGCGGGCCGCTGAGGCGCGGGCCACAACTCGACGAGTGCGGGGCGAATAGTGTAGCTTCGGTCTATGCCGGAGTCCTCACACATTCCCGGATATCTCGCAGACCTCAACGAGGAGCAGCGCCGCGCGGTGCTGCACCAGGGTGCGCCGCTTCTGATACTCGCCGGCGCCGGCTCGGGAAAGACGCGTGTCATCACCGTGAAGATTGCCCACATGATCGAAGAACTCGGCCTCG
>CAZVXU010000193.1:0-4885 GCA_964631585.1 uncultured Spirochaetaceae bacterium
TGCGCGGATGCGGAGATTCCCGTGGTCGCCCCCATTCCCGACGCCGACGGCGACACCCTCGGGGCGCTCGAGGTCACCGGCGAAACCGAAACCGGCGCGACGCAGGTGACCGAGTTCCCCGTGGCCCTCTTTCCCAAACGCGGCGGTCGCAACTTCGATGCGGAAACCGACGATCAATGGTATCGCCTGGGGAGTATCGTTGCCCGCTGTCATCTCGCCGGCCGCCGGCGCGAGGCGAGACACCGGAGCGTATGCCGGCCGGAAACGTGGACGGCGCCCTTTGTCGACGAGCTCACCGACCAGAATCTCATACACCCCGACATGGCCGCGGAGTTCCGGGACACCGCGGAGGAGATTCTATCCCTCGCCTCACCCCACTTTGACGGGGTCGCCTTCCACCGCATCCACGGCGACTGTCACCGTGGTAATCTCCTCGATCGACCCGGCGAGGGGCTTCTCATCATCGACTTCGACGACATGATGGTCGGACCTGCCGTCCAGGATATCTGGCTGCTCCTGCCGGGCCACGCCGCGGACTGCGGCCGCGAGCTCACGATGCTTCTCGACGGCTACGAGACCTTTCTCGAATTCCCCCGCGGCAGCCTCAAGCTCATAGAACCGCTGCGGTTCATGCGAATGATCCATTTTCTCGCCTGGCAGGCGCGGCAGCGCGGAGACAACTGGTTCCTGAGGGAGTTTCCGGACTGGGGAACGAAGCAGTTCTGGATCCGTGAACTCGAGGATCTGAAGATGCAGGCGGGTGTCGTCCGCGATGAGCTCGCCGAGCCTTGATGGGAGCACGTCGATGCGCTATATTGGCGCTATGGTAGATTCCATCACATCGGCGTACACATCGATGAATCAGGCGCAGACGGCCCAGCAGGCCGGTACTGCGGTACTCAAGCAGGCGATGAACGTCCAGGAAGCGCAGGGAGAGGGCCTCATGAAGCTCCTTGCAAGCTCGGACTCCGGCTCCACACAGCCGGTGAAGGACGCGATGCTCGGCCAGAGCGTCGACACCTACGCGTAGACGGCTCATCGCACCAGCCCACGCGCAGTAGCGGTATTGCGGGTTCCGACTGGTCTTTCGAGCAGTCGGGCGCCCGGCCGCGCCTCTACCTCGCCCGCAGATTCCGCGACACACCCACAGGCCCTACTCCTCAGGCTCGTAGGCGAGGACCGACTGTAACCGACGTTCGGCCTCGACAACCGTGAAGCCCTTGCGCGCCGCATAGTCCTCGACCTGATCGCGCGAGACCCGCCCCACCGAAAAGTACTTACTCTCCGGATGCATGAACACAAAAGCCGAAACGCTTGCAGGCGGGACCATCATGTAGCTCTCGGTGAGCGTCATCCCGTAGCGCCTGGGGTCCAGCAGGTCCCAGAGGATGGCCTTGTCGGCATGGTCCGGACAGGGCGGATATCCGGGCGCCGGGCGAATGCCCTGGTAACTGACCTGCAGAAGCTGCTCGAGATCGAGGTTCTCCTCGGGAGCGTAGCCCCAGAACTCCTTTCGCACCCGCTCGTGGAGCCGCTCGGCAAAGGCTTCGGCGAGGCGGTCGGCGAGAACCTTCGAGAGGATGGCGCGAAAGTCGTCGCCCGCAGCCTTGTATTCACCCGACAACGCGTCCAGCCCGTCGCCCGCGGTCACCGCGAGCGCACCCATGTAGTCGCGCACGCCCGTTGCCTTGGGAGCGATGTAGTCACAGAGCGAGAGATAGTAGGGAGTCTCGGACTTTCGCTTCTGCTGCCTGAGGGTCTGAACCACGCCGCGGATCTCCGCACGTGAGTCGTCGGTGTAGAGCTCGATATTGTCGTCGTCGCTGGCATTTGCCGGCCAGAAACCCAGAACGCCGTGGGCAGACAGGAGCTTCTCGTCGATGATCCGGCGAAGGAGAGCCTGCGCATCCTCGTAGAGCGTTCGAGCCTCGGTGCCGAGCTTGGGATCGTCGAGGATCTCGGGGAAACGCCCCTTCATCTGCCAGGAGTAGAAGAAAAAACCCCAATCGATGTACAGGGCGAGCTCGTCTATGGGGTAGCTCTCGAAGGCCCTGGTACCGAGGAACTCGGGCACCGTCGGCTCGTACGAGCTCCAGTCGGGTGAGAATCGGCGGCGGCGAACCTCCCCGATGGGCAGATACTCGGTATCGGCGCTCTGGGCCTTACGCTTCTCGCGCGTTTTTCCATGGAGCTGCGATATCTCTTCGGCGTAGGACGCGCGGCTCTCCCGGCTCAAGAGCCTGGAGACCACCCCGGAGGCAAGGCTCGCATCCTTCACATGCACAACCGGTCCCGAGTACTGTGGTGCTATTTTCACGGAGGTGTGGACCTGACTCGTGGTCGCACCGCCCACGAGAAGCGGGACCGAAAAGCCCTCCCGCTCCATTTCCTTCGCCACGTGCACCATCTCGTCGAGGCTCGGGGTGATGAGCCCCGAAAGCCCGATCACGTCGACCTTGTTGTCCCGGGCGGCCTGCAGAATGTCGGGGGTGGGAACCATCACGCCGAGGTCGATCACGTCGTAATTGTTGCACTGAAGCACCACGCCGACGATGTTTTTGCCGATGTCGTGTACATCACCCTTCACCGTCGCCATGAGGATCTTTCCCTTTTCGGGAGCTCCCTCCGTCGGCTTCTCGTCCTCGATGAACGGCTCGAGGTAGGCGACCGCCTGCTTCATGACACGTGCGCTCTTTACGACCTGCGGGAGGAACATCTTCCCCGAACCGAAGAGCTCGCCGACGATGCCCATGCCGCCCATGAGCGGGCCCTCGATGACGTCGAGCGCCCACTCGCGCGCCTTGCGCGCCTCTTCGACATCGCCCTCGATATAGGTGGTTATCCCCTTCACGAGGGCATGGCTGATGCGATCCTCCACGCTTCCCTCGCGCCAGGAGAGATCCTGCACCTTCCCGCCCGATGTCTGCTCCACGGTCTCTGCAAGGTCGAGGAGGCGATCGGTGGCATCCGCGCGGCGGTTCAGCAGCACATCCTCCACGTGCTCGAGCAGATCGGGGGGAATCTCGTCGTAGACGGCGAGCTGCGCCGGATTGACGATACCCATGTCCATACCGGCGTGAATGGCGTGGTAGAGGAAGGCCGCATGCATGGCCTCGCGCACGGTGTTATTGCCCCGAAAGGAGAAGGAAACGTTGCTGACCCCACCGGAGATGCGCGCGCCCGGAAGCGTTTGCTTTATCTCTTTCGTTGCCTCGATGTAGTCGACGCCGTAGTTGGCGTGCTCCTCGATGCCCGTTCCCACGGCGAAGATGTTGGGGTCGAAGATGATGTCCTCGGGGGCGAATCCGACCTCATCGATGAGCAGGTGATAGGCGCGGGCGCAGATGTCTACCTTGCGCCGCATGCTGTCAGCCTGCCCCTCCTCGTCGAAGGCCATGACGACCGTTGCGGCGCCGTACGTTCGAATCTTTCGCGCCTGCTCGAGGAAGGGCTCCACGCCCTCCTTGAGGCTTATGGAGTTCACGATGCTCTTTCCCTGCACGCACCGCAGCCCGCGCTCGATAACATCCCACTTGGAGGAATCGATCATGACGGGGACGCGGCTTATATCCGGCTCGCTCGCGACGAGGTTGAGGAAGATCTCCATCTCGCGGGCCGACTCGAGCATGGCGTCGTCCATGTTGATGTCGATGGCCTGCGCGCCGTTCTCCACCTGGTCGCGGGCGACCTCGAGGGCTTGCTCGTACTGCTTCGACTGAATCAGGCGGTTGAACTTCCGCGATCCGGCAACGTTCGTCCGTTCTCCGATATTCACGAAGAGGCTGTCCGAAGCGAGCGTGAGCGGCTCGAGCCCGCTGAAGAAGGTCACGCCTGCCCGGCGTTCGGGCACCTGCCGTGGCGGCGTTCCTTCGCAGGCGGAAACGATCTGCCGAAGGTGCTCCGGTGTCGACCCACAGCATCCACCGACGATGTTCAGCAGCCCCTCCTCGGCCATCCCGCCGAGCACCCGGGCCATGAACTCCGGGCTGTGGTCGTACTCGCCGAACTCGTTCGGCAGCCCCGCGTTCGGATGTGTCGAGACGGGCACGTGCGCGACCTCACCGATCTCGGAAACGTATTCTCGCAACTGATCGGCGCCGAGGGAGCAGTTGAGCCCGAAGCTGATGGGATCGGCGTGCTCCATCGAGTACCAGAACGCAGTTGCCGTCTGACCGGTGAGGGTACGGCCGCTCTGGTCGGTGATGGTCCCCGAGATCATGATGGGAACCTCGATACCGGTCTCTTCCTCGAAAGTTTTCACCGCGTAGATGGCGGCCTTCGCGTTGAGGGGATCGAAGATAGTCTCGATCAGCACCAGGTCCACCCCGCCCTCAACAAGGCCGCGCAGCGCCTCGCCGTAGGCGCCGGCAACCTGCTCGAAGGTCACATCGCGAAACCCCGGGTCGTTTACATCGGGTGATATGGAAAGCGTCTTGTTGGTGGGGCCGAGAACGCCGGTTACGAAGCGCGGCTTGTCGGGCGTCTTCTCGGTAAAGGCATCCGCGGCGGCGCGGGCGATACGGGCGCCCTCGACGTTGAGCTCGTGTACGACCTCCTGCATGTGATAGTCGGCCTGCGAGATGGCGGTGCTGTTGAAGGTGTTCGTCTCGATGATGTCGGCGCCGGCCTCGAGAAACTGAGTGTGAATGCCGCCGATAATATCGGACTGGGTGAGGTTGAGAAGATCGTTGTTACCCCGCAGGTTGATGGGGCTGCCGTCTCTGGCGGTGAAATCGGCGAAACGCTCCCCGCGGAAGTCCTCTTCCTCCAAGGCGTGGGTCTGTATCATCGTGCCCATTGCACCGTCGAGGAAGACGATGCGGCTGCGAAGCGTCTCACGGATGGTTAAAATGCGTTGTTCTCGCGTCATGGGGATCCCTTTCAA
>CAZVXU010000194.1:0-4864 GCA_964631585.1 uncultured Spirochaetaceae bacterium
GGCGACCCGCAGGCCGCCCCCAGGGAGGTGTGTATGAAGACGCCGCTTAGAAGGCGTATTCAAAGCTTACTTCTAGATGGTCGTTATCGTCGAACTGACCGAACTCGGTGTCCTTATCACCTTCGAAGATCGATCCTCTGACGTCGACCGTTGCATCGTCCGCGAGCACGAACTCGACACCGGGGCGGACCACGTAGTCCTGCGTCTCGGCGGTGAGGAGGAGATCCACCGACGGGGTGATCGTCTGGTTTCGGTAGCTGTCTTCCACGCTTGCCACGAGGGTGTTGGTCCAGTAGTTCTCGTTCTTGCCGGGGTCGTAGTCGACGTCGGCCGCGCCGTTGTCGGAAACCTCGTCGTTTGCCAGCAGGTACTCGCCGCGGCCCTGGATATTGACGTTCAGGTTGCTTAGCGGCAGGTCGCGGTCGAAGCCGCCCATGTAGGAGATGGTGTGGTTATGGATGTACGGATCGTCGCCGTCGAAGTCTTCTGTCATGTTGTAGGCCGCCTCGGCGCGCAGGTTGAAGCCGCCGACCACGGTCGCAAACTCGAGGCCGAAGAGGTTCAGGCGGTCGAAATGGATGCTGTAGTCTGCGGGGTCGGCCTCGGGGATCTCGATGACCGGCTCGCGGATGAAGCCGAAATAGTAGATCCCCCCGATGTCCACACCGCCGACGCTCGTCGAGTAGCGCAGGCCGTACTGGCCGTCGGCGAGACTGGCCGGCTGGGGGGCGTTCCGGGCATCTTCGAGGAATTGGGCCTTCAGTTGGTCGGCCTCGTACTGGGTGGCCCCCCCGGGGCTGAACACCAGCGCGTCGAAGGCCGCCTCGACGTCGGATCTGAGCGCCGAAAGCTCATTCGGCACCCACCGCCCCTCGGTCGCGTAGCGATCCTGCGTCAACGTCGGCACGTAGGCGAGCTCGAGGAGGCCGTTTGGGCCGGTGTAGATGTTGAGCTTGACCATCTTCTCGGCGATCTTTCTCTCGGAGTACTCGGGGTTTATGGAATCGGAGAAGTCCACCGGGTTGAGGACGTCTACCACGTGGACGGCGTCGCCGGTGCCCCAGGTGGTCTTGAGATACCCGGCCTGAACATCCAGGTTATCGTAGAACAACCGGATGTATGCCTCGTCGATGAGCTCCTCGAAGCTGTCCATCGGCATGCGGTTCGAGTACTCGAGATTCGCAACGACCTCGCTCGATGAGCCCTCGTAGGTGAACTCCGTCTTCACCCGGGGCACGGCGGTCACTTCCGAGTCGGAAAACGCGTCGAAGTCGTCGTATTCGGGGAACGCACGAAGCTCGAGCTCGACCTCCCCGCCGACACTGGTCGACGAGGCCGACTGGCCGCCGGAGTCACCCTCGAAAAAGCTGCCGGTTCCGCCGCCGTTTCCGCCTTCGCCTCCTCCGTCAGCACCGCCGTTGTCCTGGGCGGAAAGGGGGACGGCGAGGAGGAAGGCTGCGAGGATTACGGGAATCCATGTCAATACTGTTTTCGATATTGTCGTTCGTTTCATTCTGGTCCTCCTTGTAAAGCCGGATGTCTGCAAGCGCGTTGTGCAACCCGTAGCGCGTCACGGCGTGCAGCTACCGCACCCGGCCGGTTCTGAGGAAGTTCGTACTGAAGAGGTCAGTGTTGAGGTCCTCGTTGTATCGGATCTGCTGAACATCGAGCCGCGTGGCATGGCCGGACTGGACGTTCTCCATCACGCTCACCATGGGTGTCCAGATGTCCTGTACCTCTTCGAGCTCCTCCACCGTCAAAACCTTCAGGAGCTCATCACTCTTGTCGTAGAACTCCGCCTTCAGGGGCACCCAGATATCCTTGGCCACCCACTGCACGCGCCGCGAGTACTGGGAGTCATCCGGGTCTTTGGGGACGGACTCGACCACGTAGACCTCACGGCCGGAGAGGGACTCCTCGCGCAGGAGCTCGTGGGTGTCCTCGTCGACATCCCGCGTTGCCAGGTCGTCGTAGGTAAAATCGGTGCCCATGAAACTCTGGTCGCCTTCCGAAGCGGCGATGCGTCGAACGCGGTCGAGGGCCGGCAGGTAGATCCACTGATCGTCGTCCCTGTCCTCTTTCTCGACGACGAGGAAACGGGTTCCCTGCACCGAGGCCGGCCGGTGAAACACGATGACCAGGCGCTCGAGACCCGCGTCATCCTCCATACTCCACTCTTCTATGATGCGATTCTTGACGTTGTCCTGCGCATCGATGAGGTCCATATGCATGAGGCTGTGGCCCGTATCGCCCTCGTCGCGATTGACAACGTTCTCTGCAATCTCCCGCCCGTCTATACTATGAGCGGGCGATGCCGCGATTAAGGCGAGGAGCGCCATCGCCGTCACCGCAACGGTCTGTGTTCTGATATTCATGTTGTGCCTCCTTGTGTTGATGTCTCCCCGGTCCGCCCGGGCCCCGCCGGCTCGCTCCGTAACCGTGCGCCTCGCTCGATGAAGCGTGGCCGGAACAGGTTGAGGAGCACCGGAAGGATGGTCAGGGCCGCGATCGAGGAGGTGAGCATGGTCAGGGCGACGAGCACACCGACGTAGCGAAGCGGATTGAAGTTCGATGCAATGAGCACTGCAAAGCCCGCGCCCACGGCAAAGGCGTTGTAGAGGATCGCCTTGCCGGTTGTAAGAATGCTTCGCTTGGTCACCTCTCGCAGATCGTCGGTCTCCGCCCGCTCGATGCGATACCGGGTGAGAAAGTGAATCGTGTAATCTATGCCGATGCCGATGGCGATGGATGCTATCATCGCCGTGGCTATGTTGAGCTTGATGCCGGTGATGCCCATCACGCCGAAGTTGATGAGGATCGCGAAACTCAGGGGAACGATCCCGTAGAGTCCCGCCACCGCGGAGCGATTCGCCAGCGAAACGATGACGAAGACGACGACGAGGGCCGAAAACAAGCTCCACAGCTGCGAGTTCACGATGAGCCTGGTGACCGCGCTCTCCATGTCGGAGAACCCGGCAATCGAAATGTCGTACCCCTCGGGAAAGTGCGCCGCCGCATACTCGCGGGCGCCCTCGGAGACCTCCTCGGCAACGAGGCTGTTGGTGGCCTTGAGGACCACGTACATGCGGGCGCTCTGGGGCTCGAGGGAGTCGTCGGCGAAGTCGTCGAGGCTCCCGGAGTACAAGAGCAGATACTGCGAGACGAGGTTTTGCAGGCCCTGCATGTCGGAGACCGGGTACTTGTCGGGGTCGGTGGGAATCTCGTCGTAGGCGGCGCCGCCGTAGTTGAGCTCCCGAAACAGGAGATCGACGAACTCCCGGGTCGTCATGTCGAGGGCCTCGGCACGCCCGTAGGCCTCTGCGACCGCGCCCATGAGGTCGCGGTAGGTGGGGCTGCGGTCGATGCGCAGCTCGGACTGGGGCTCGGCTTGCTCGGCCCGGGCGTCGTCCGCGGTGGCGGGGGCGGCGGCGGAGCCGGCGCTACCGCCGTCGCCGGCTTCCGGGGCGCCGCCGCCTTCCATGCTGCCCTCACCGTTGAAAAAGCTGCCGACACCGCCGTCCGAGGTTTCCGCCCCCGCGCCGTCACCGGGGCCGCCATTTCCGGCGTCGTCCCCGCCGCCGCCGGCGCCGTCCGCGTCCCGGCCTTCGGACTCGCCTGCGCCGGCACCCGCGGGCTCCCCGGAGTTCCCGTCCGACTCGGGCGCAGCCGGCGGGACGTTCATCACCTGATTCATCCGCCGGATGAAGTCCGAAAAGCTCACGACTTTGCCGACTTCGTCGTACTCGCGCGAGAGGTAGCGTTTGAGCTCATCCATGGCGGCAAGCGCCTCGGGGTTCGTGAGGGCCGCGGGCTCCTCGCCTGAGACGACGATGCTGAAGGTCTTGGTGCCGCTGAAGTTTTCTCGGATGAAGCGGTCGGCGACGCGGATCTCGGAATCGCGCTGGAAGTACTCGATCATCGAGTTGTCTACGACGATCCGCGTTAACCCGAAGATCGACACGGCGACAATCACCAGGCCGAGGAATATGATGCGAGGGCTGCGGCCGGAGAAGTACCCGTAGAACCACAGGAGGGCGCGACTGAACCCGCCGTCGTGCCCGCCGCCCTTCGCATCGCGCGCAACGCCCTGTCCGCGAAGCGCGGTACGTCGCACGAGAAGCAGTGCCGGCACGAAGGTAAGGGTAACGATGAGAGCACTAACCACACCGACCGCGTTGATAATGCCGAAGTGCCGCATGGGTACGATGGTGCTCGTAGCGATGGAGGCGAAGCCGGCGGCGGTCGTCAGGGCGCTCATGATGACCGGTGCGCCGATCTTTCGAAGCGTCTCGAAGACGATGTCCCGGTGGCTTTCAGGTGTCAGGTCCTCGGCGGCACGCACGCTGTCGTAGTAGTGATTGAAGATATGAATGACGTAGGCGCTTCCGACGGCGATGAGAAGGACCGGGATTACGGTCGAGATCATCGAGAAGTAGATGTCGAGGAGGGACATCACCCCGAGCGCCCATACGGTGCTGATCAACACGGTGATAATGGGAAGCACGACGCCCCCGAGATTACGGAACGAGAGAAACAGCGCGAGCAGCACGACGACGGTAACCATCGGGATGAGATAGAGGAGATCGCCGAGCATGTACTCCTTGAGCAACACGGTAATGACGGGGTCGCCCGCCATGTAGAAATCGAGGCCGGTCTCGTCGTACCCGGAGATGATCTCCGTGGCATCGGCGTGGAACTGCTCCCGTTCGGCGGTCTCGGCGTCTTCCACGAGGGTGACGAGAATCTGCGTGGACCGGAAATCGGCTGAGAGGATGCTGTCCTCGTAGGGCTCGGGCCAGGTGAGAACACGCCGTGTCAGTTGTTCTATATCCGCCTCGGTGATCTCCCCCTCCTCGAGCAGGGT
>CAZVXU010000195.1:0-4793 GCA_964631585.1 uncultured Spirochaetaceae bacterium
GGGGCCTGCTTCAAGCGGCGCAGTGGTGTCGTCCGCCGATAGCGCCACGCGACCCTCCGGCGACGCCGACGCCCCGGTATGGCGGCCCGGGCGTCGATCCAGCGGTTCGGTCGGCACGATCGCGCCGTAGGCGAAGCCCAGGGAGTAGCGGCGAAAACGCCAGAGGGGGCCGCGCCGCCCGACGAGGCTCTCCACACCGCGGGCATCTATTACGGCGCACGCCGTCAGGCGGCTCGGGGGCAAGCCGCCGCCGGCGTCTCCGCCACCGTCGGCCGCGTCCTGCGCGGCGGCGCCTGCCGTCGCCGCACCCACCCCAGCGATCTCAACCACGGTCCGGTGGTCACGTTCGCCCGCGTGAATCCGGCGCACGTGAGCAGGCTGAAATACCTCCGCCCCGGCCTCCCGGGCCGTATCGAGGAGAAACGCGTCAAAGGCCGCCCGACGCACGGTGATGCCGAGGGCCGCCTCGCCGGGCGAACCCGAGCGCGCCCGTACGCGGCCGTCACGGATCTCGATTGAGGTGATCCGCCGTTCGATGACGTCATCGGGGACCCGCAGCCCGACAGCAGCGAGAGCCTTTGCCGAGACGAAGCCGCCGCAGAGCTTCTCTCGCGGGAAGACCGCACGCTCCAGGATCGCGACGCGCAGGCCGCCCTCGGCGGCGACGCGGGCGGCCGTGGAGCCGGCCGGGCCGGCACCGACGACTATCACATCGTAGTCAGTCACGGGGAAAGAATACTGTTTGGGGGGAGAGGGGGAAAGGAAGGGAGCGGAGGGGAGGTACCGACTTGTCGATAACACGAACGTCGTGTACACTATTTACGGGTGACGCAAGATGAAAAACATAACATTCAGTGGCGACGATCAAGTCATAGAGCGTGCCAGAGTGAAGGCGGAGAAAGAGAACACCAACCTGAACTCTCTCTTTCGGGAGTGGCTGAGGGAGTATGTGGAAGATACGAACCGCGTTGAGGAGTTCGAAGAGCTCAGCCGGGAGCTCGATTACGCCAACACCGGCCGGCACTTCAGTCGGGACGAGCTGAATGCCCGATAGCTTCCTCGACACGAACGTGTTCGTGTACGCGTTCGACCAAACCGTTCCTCAGAAGCGCTCGAGGGCCCGGGAGATTATCCGGAACGCGGTCGCGAGGGATAGCAATTCGGCGATCTCGTATCAGGTGGTTCAGGAGTTTCTGAATGTCGCGCTCACACGCTTCCACACACCTCTTTCGCCGGCGGACGCCCGACGCTACGCGCACACGGTACTGCTTCCAATGTGTCGCGTGTGGCCCTCTGCAGAACTCTACGATCGCGCCGTTGGCATTCACGCGACCACCGGTTTTTCGTTCTACGATTCCCTCATCATCGCCGCCGCACTCTTCGCCGGCTGCCGGGAGCTGCTCACCGAGGATCTCCAGCACGGACAGGAGATCGAGGGCCTGGTGATTCGGGACCCGTTTCGCTGAGCGACCCGCCTCGGTGAGCGGCCGTTTCGCTCAGCGGCCCGCCTACCGCCCCACTCCCGAGTAAATGAAGCCCAGCGCCTTCACCCGATCGGGCTCGAGCACATTTCGTGAGTCGAGGATGAGGTTTCCGACCATGAGCTTCTTCGTGCGCTCGAGGTCGAGGTTTCGATACTCGTTCCACTCGGTGAGGATAACCGTCGCGTGGGCGCCGGTGACCGCCTCGAACTCGCTGTCGAGATAGTTGACGCGGTCACCGAAGAGCTTGCGGAACTGCTCCATGGCCTTCGGATCGTGAACCTGCACGGTCGCCCCTCCCTCGAGAAGTCGCTCGACGATGGCGATGGAGGGCGATTCGCGGATGTCGTCGGTTTCCGCCTTGAAGGCGAGGCCGAGCACGGCGACCACGGCGCCGGGGAGGCCGCCGGTGAGAAAGGCGAGCTTGTCGGCGATCCACTCCTTCTGCTTTTCGTTGGCGCGGATGACCTCCTTTATGAGGCTCATGTCCACGCCGAACTCATCACCCGTGGCTGCAATGGCCTTGGTGTCCTTGGGAAAGCAGCTGCCGCCGTAGCCGGGACCGGGATGGAGGAACTTCGGGCTGATGCGCCCGTCCATACCCATGCTCCTGGCGATCTCGTGGATGTCGGCTTTCGCAGCTTCGGCAAGGTGCGCCATCTGATTGATGAAGGTGATCTTCGTGGCGAGGAAGGCATTGGAGGCGTACTTGATGAGCTCGGCGGTCTCGAGGTTACACCACACGATCGGCGTCTGGATGAGGTAGAGGGCGCGGTAGACGTCCTCCATGTACTCGCGCGCCTCGGGTCGCTCGTAGCCGATGACGATGCGGTCGGGATGAAAGAAGTCCTGCACCGCCTTGCCCTCGCGCAGGAACTCGGGGTTGGAGACCACCGCGAAGTTGTCGCCACCTGTCTTCTCGCGGAGCTGATCGCCGATCCAGCGGTTCGTGCCAACCGGCACGGTGGACTTCGTAACGATCACCTTGAAGCCGTTGAGGTTCTCCGCGATGGTAGCGAGGGCGGACTCGATCTGGCTGAGGTCCGCCCCACCGGATGCCGTCGACGGCGTGCCGACCGCGAGGAAGACGATCTCCGCCTCCCGGATGGCCCCGGCCACGTCTGTGGAGAAGGACAGGCGCTCCCCTTCCACGTTTCGCGCGAGGTACTCGGCGAGCCCGTGCTCGTAGATGTGAGGTTTCCCCTCGTTGAGCTGCTTTACTATCGATTCGTTGATGTCGACGCCGGTGACGTAGTTTCCGAAGTCGGCGAGCCCGACGCTCGAGACGAGTCCGACGTATCCCGTTCCGATCACTGTGATGCGCTTTGCCATGGGTTCTCCTTGGGTTCTCGTGCTATGTGTTCGAAGATGGTATCACGATAGCGATAGTATCAAATTGTTTCGAGCCCGTGGGCGGCGGCGAGCATAAGCGACAGTATCGTATAACTTTCTTGATTTTCATACGATTGTAACGTACAGTTTATCTGTGGACGACATACTCTACCAGTTCAATCCATGGTGGGAAACCCCGTTCGAGCCGGACGCAATACGAGCTCGCCCGCGATATGAGACGCGAATCCGGGACGAGATGTCCGCGAAACGAGCCGTTCTCCTGACGGGCCTTCGACGGGTCGGGAAAACCTCCCTCATGAAGCGGCTCCTCGCTCAACTGATTCAGGAAGGCACGTCGGCGCAGGACGTGTTGTACGTGAGTCTCGACGACTACATGCTACGCGATAACAGCATACTCGATATCGTCTCCGCGTTTCGAAAGATCCACAAACATTCAGTTGACCGGACGGTGTACCTTTTTCTCGACGAGATCGCATTCAAGGCCGATTTTCAGCAACAACTCAAGAACCTCGTCGACAATCGAAATGCCATCATCGTTGCGTCCTCTTCCTCGGCGACGATACTGGCGGACCAGAGAGGGCTCATGACCGGGCGGACGGCGACGGTCGAGGTGCAGCCGTTGTCGCTGGAGGAGTACCTTCGTTTTCGGGGGATGACGGTGAAGCGACGAGACCGTCAGCTTCTGGAGAGCTACTTTCGAGACTACATGCGAGACGGCGGCATGCCGGAGAATGTGCTACAGCCGAGCCGTGAGTATCTCATGTCGCTTGTGGACGACATCATCCAGAAGGACATCACTGCTTTCCACGGCATCCGCGACCCCCGAGTGGCACAGGATTTCTTCACCCTTCTCATGGAACGAAGCGGCAAGCAGGTCAGCATTAATAAAGTCGCGAGAATCCTCGACATCGCCCCGGATACCGCCCGCCGGTACCTCGGGTACTTCCGGGACGCCTACCTGGTTCACCTCGTGCCGAGGTGGGGCAAAACGAACGAACGGTTACTTTCGCCGAAGAAGCTCTACGCCTGTGACCTGGGAATACAGCATCTGTTCATCGGCGACAGGGATCTTGGAAGCTATTTCGAGAACTACGTGTATCATCTCCTGCGCCCGCGCGGCGACCTGCACTATGTCTACGAGGACGGAGTGGAAATCGACTTCCGCACCCACGATGGTCTTCTCATCGAGTGCAAGTTCAACGGAGACCTCAGCAAGGGACAGCGGGAGTACCTCAAGGGGCAGCCCGAAGACAAAACGATTGTCGTGGATTCGGTTGCCGCCCTGGAAAAACTGCCGACAGATTAGACCGCGCCACCCCGCCCGGATTCAAGCACGCTTTCGTACACCCCGACCGTCCGCCGGTACATCCGCTCGAAGGTGAACTCAGCCTCGTAGCGCTCGCGCGAGCGTGTCCCCATGCGGGCGCGAAGCTCAGCATCCGCGACCAGCCGCCCGAGCATCTCGGCAAGCTCGTCGACATCGCCACGCTCTGTGAGGTAGCCGTTGTCGTCGTGGGTGACGAGCTCCGGCGTGCCCGCAAGGTCGGTTGCCACGACCGGAAGCCCCGCACGGAGCGCCTCGATGATGGAGCGCGGAAGGCCTTCCCAGTTGGTAGCAAGCACGTAGATGTCGCTCGCGGCGAGGAGCTCAGCAACGTCGTCGCGGCTTCCGAGAAAGCGCACACGATCCTCGATGCCGAGGTCGTAGGCGCGGCGCCGCACCGCGTACTCGGTGGGCCCGTCGCCGACAAGGAGGAGCTCGAAGGGTGATCCGCCCGCGTGAGCCCGATCCGCACCGGCCCCATCAGGCCCGGCCCCGCCGCCGACGACGTGCACACCCGTCTCGGCGGCCGCCGACACCCGGGCGAGGCGCGCCACCGCCTCGAGCAGCGTCGCGTGGTCCTTCTGGGAACTGAAGCGGGCAACCATGAGGAGGCGAAGCCCCTCGCCTTCGAGGGC
>CAZVXU010000196.1:0-4751 GCA_964631585.1 uncultured Spirochaetaceae bacterium
GAGCTCGGCGAGAGCGCATGGGACCGCCTGCTTCCGGAGGCGAGACGCAGCTACGAGGAGCTTGAGAGCAAGTTCATCGTCATTCGGGACGAGGAGCTGCATCGAGGTATTACCGGTCTTCTTGCCGGACGGCTTGCTCGCACCTTCAACGTTCCGGCGGCGGTGATAACCGCCTTCGACGGTCGGGCGGTGGGGTCGATCCGGAGCGCCCGCGGCCTTGGTGCCACCGCGCTCCTCGGCAGGCTCGAATCCATGCTCTCCGACTGGGGCGGGCACGATGCGGCAGCCGGGTTCTCGCTGCCCGCCGCCGACCTCGACTCTTTTCTTCTGCGGTTTGCCGAAGTGGTACGGGAGCTCGAGCTCGAGGAGCAGGAGGAGCCGAAGCTCAGTATCGATGCGGAGCTTCCGCTCGACTATCTGACACCGGAGCTCGAGAGTGTCGTGCAGCGCATGTCCCCGTTCGGCCAGGGAAACCCGCCGTTGGTATTCCTCTCTCGCGGTGTGATCGTCCGGGAGGTTTCATTCATGGGGCGAGAGGAGACGCACTGCAGGCTCCTGCTCGACACAGGTCGCTACAAATGGCCGGCGGTGTACTGGAACGCAGCGGACCGGGTCGACGTAGATTTCTCTCTCAATGACCGGGTGGATGTGCTCTTCGAGTTCGGCAAGAACTTCTACCAGAACCGCGAGCGCGTGCAGCTGAAGGTGCTCGACATGAAACGATCGGAGAAGTAGCTCATGGATCATATGCGATGGGCGGTCACGGGGATCGCGGTGACAGCTCTGTTGATGGTATCGGCGGCGGCCGCGGCGCAGGAGTTCGTTGAGGCTCCCGAGGTGGTCGAGCAGGGCGAGCCCGCGGTGTTCATCATCGACTGGCCCGCCGGCGAGGAGGCGGGCACGGGCGCGCAGAACGGCGTGGGTCGCGAGGCGTTCCTGACCCTGGAGTCGAACGAGGGCGGACGCGTTCTCAGCAGCCGCTGCTTCCCCGTTGCGGAGTCCCGGTGGGCGTGTATGACCGGTATTTCGAGCACCATGGAACCGGGGCCCTACCAGGTTTCGATCATGCTCGGCTCCGGAAGCGGTACCGTGGAGCTCCAACGGGCGATGGAAATCGTAAAGCGTGACTTCCTTCGGGAAACCATCTCCCTCAGCCGTGCCCTCACCGAAATTCGCGCCGAGCCCAATGAGCGCAGGGCCGAGGAGGCCGAGCAGATGTGGAGCCTGGTTTCGAGGTTCGATCCCGAGGCGGTCTATCACTCGGGCCCCTTCGTGATTCCGGTTACTGGTGGCAGGCGCACATCCCACTTCGGTGACCGGCGCACCTACCGCTACGTCGACGGCGCTTCGGCAAACGCCGTTCACTGGGGTATCGACATTGCCGCCCCGACCGGCACGCCGGTTCGCGCGGGCGGCGCCGGTCGTGTAGTCATGGTCGCCGACCGTGTAATCTCGGGCAATACCGTGGTGATCGAGCACCTGCCGGGTGTCTACGGCCTGCACTATCACCTCGATGAGGCGCGGGTCGCGGTTGGTGATGCCGTCAACGCCGAGGATATCATCGGTACGGTCGGATCGACCGGTCTTTCAACGGGCCCCCACCTGCACTGGGAGGTGCGGGTTTCGCGTGTGCCGATCGAGCCGGAAGTGCTGCTTTCCTCGGGACTCATTGACATAGATGCGATTTCAGAGAATATTAGGGGCACAGATGGGACTCCACAGTAAGGGAGGTGATTTCAATCGCCTATATTCGTGTAGATGACGGAGAGAATCTAGAGAAGGCCATCAAGCGCTTCAAGCGCATGGTTGAGAAAGAGGGCATCATCCGTGAGTGGAAGAAGCGGGAATACTTCGAAAAGCCCTCCACTATTCGAAACAGAAAGCGAAAGTCACTCGAACGAAAGCTTGCCAAGAAGGCGCGGAAGGCTCAGCAGAGCCGCAGCTACTAGCGCTTCTCGATACGGACTTCGCACAACCCTCGGCCGCGCGCACTATGCGCGCAGATCCGAGGGTTTTTTTTGCCCGCCGCTGCGGCGCCGACGGCCGCTGCGGTGGCCGTTTCCTCCGCCGTACCGGCGGCGGGCCGCGACGATATGATTCACGTTCTGACCGTTCGAAACACCGCCGAACCGCAGCGATCCGCAGACCGCAGGGTACGTCCTCCCAAGGGCGTGGAGGTGACGGTTGACCGCGCACCGGGAGAGCCTCCCGCACTGCGAGACGCCGTTCTCTACCCGGCGGGCGACAGCGTCGAGGTCCGCGCGCTCCATGCGGCCGGCACCGCCGCGCTCCGCCTGACTATCCGGGGCGCCGCCCGCCAGGCGCTGAAACCGGGCTCCCTCCTGCTGTCCCCCCAGGCCGAGCTCCTCACAGCGCGCCGCGCCCTCGTGTGCGGCACCGGCCTCGAGGGCACCCGGACGCTAACCGGGATACCCAGACCCGAGCAGCCCGACGCGCGCATCGCCGCGGTACGCTGCACCCTCGAGCGCCTCCCCATCGCCCCCGGGAACGCGGGGGGCCCCGGGAACGCGGGGGGCCCCGGGAACGCGGGGGGGGCCGGGAACGCGGCCCCGGCGCTCTACCTCCTGAAGGCGGAACGCCCGCTTCCGCTCATCCCGGGGCGCCACTATTGCTTCGACGCCCGGCCCGGTGCGGCGGCCGGTACGAAGGCCGGTACGAAGGCCGGCACCGGGGTCGTGGTCCTCGCCGGTCCGCAGCCCCCGGACATCGCTTCTGCGGAGCTCGCCCGTCTGGCCAACGGAGTCGACCCGCTCGACGCGCCGGCGGTGGAATCGCTGTTTCTCAGGGTTTACGGCATCGCGCCGCGACTTGCGCCTCAGGACGCGGCGGTGGGCAAAGACGTGCACCGCTTTGCCGACTGGCTCGTGAGTGCGGAGTACGTCGAAGAGATTGGCGGCATACTCGCGGAGGTCCTCTCAGGGGAGGGTGAGCTTCCGGTTGCCGCGTTGCGGGAGCTTGCCGAGAGTCATCGCTTCTTCGTGCCCCGCACCCTCTGGCGGGAGCTACTCGGCGTCGTGTCCGAGCGCCGGGGGCTGGAGCGCCGGGGCGGGATGGTGGCTCGCCGCGGGCCGGCGAGGCGTCGCGCCGGCGCCGCCGATGCTGCAAATGTTCCGGACATCGCGGATGCGCCGGACACCGCGGACACTGCGAGCGGCCCCGCGCCGCATCTCTCCCCGGCCGAACGTTCGGTGCTCGGGGTGATCGCGGCGGCCGGTCGACAGGGCGAGCACATCAAGTCGGAGCGGATGCGCGCGGCGCGGGGTATCGTCGATCGGCTTCTCGAGCTCGGCCTCGCGGTGAAGCTTCCCAACGGCAGGATCTACGATCGCGAGGTGTATCGTGCCCTCGCGTCGGTCTCCGGCGAGGTGGACGATCGCCGCGCAGCCGGGCAGTGGGGAGTTTCTCGAAACACGGCGCGGGAGCTCATGGACCGGCTGGTCGCGGACGGGCTCATGCGGCGGACCTCGCCCCGGACTGCGGTTGCGGCACGGGGCAAGGGAACGAGCGCACCGGAGGCTGAGAGATGAAGGGCCTTCAGTCGCGGAGACGCCCTCGTCGTAGGACTCGCCCGGTGGCGGCTACCGTGGCGGCCGCGGCTGCGGCCGCGGTAGTACTGCTTGTCTCGCTCGGTGCGTGCACCGGAGCCCCGCCTGAGGTCACACGGGCGCAGACGACACTCGTCTACGTCGATGATCTTGATTTGAATGCGGTGTACGAAACTCTGAGCCTGGACGTTCACGTTCAGGACGCCGACGGCATCGACGATGTGGAAACGCTGTACGTGGCCCATGACGCGAGCGGGTTGGTGTGGACGGTTCCCCGTGAGCGCTGGATGCGGCGTCAGGAGGGTGGGGCCGAGGTCTTCGCCCTGACCGGGCTTGCCACCACCGATGGTCGCTCCCTTCCTCGGGGTCGATACCGCGTTATCGCCGTCGACGCCGCGGGGCACAGTGCCGAGCTCACGACCACTGTGGCAGGATCTGCGCCCGGGGAGGGAGCACTGCGCTTTCCGCGCCTGGAGATGCGCGGTGATACGCTTTCGGTTACCGGCGGGTTTCCCCTCGTGGTGCTGCGCGGTTACGACGTTGGCGGGCGCCTCGTGGGGGAGATACGGATTAGCGAAGGGGAGCAGCGGACGGTGTCGGAGATCGGCTGGTTGCGACAGGGGGATGCGGAAACCGGACTCGTCCTCTCGGCCGTCGACCCCGAAACGGGTCTCGACGTCCAGCGGGGGCCTTACTGAGGTCGGCGCCGTGCGCGGCGCCGAGCCACCCACTCGCGCAATCTTCGCCAGAGGCCTTTGCCGTAGCGCGAGGAGAAATCACGCGCCGCCTGCTGCACCGGATAGTCCTCTCCGCATTCCCGCTTGAGCTCGTCCCAGTGCTTCACGATCCAGATGTAGAGATCCGCCGCCGTACGTCCGGGGAAGCGGGCGAGGATGCGCTCGTAGGCGATAACGTCGACGATGGGCTTGAAGACGTTGTTGAACCAGCTCTGCAGCGCGTCGCGGAAAGAGAGCTCGCCCGAGAAGCGTTGGTTGAGGAAGTACTTGTGGCCCTCGACATGCTGCAGGAGCTCGTCGTATCGGCCGATTTCGGTGAACACGAGGTCATACTGGGGAATGATCTGAGGCCAGCCGGTCTGGCGATAGAACGCTTCCTTCTCGTAGTTTATGACCGCTGTCTTCAGGTCGGCCTTGGCCATCTTGGGATCGAGCTTGATTTCCGTTC
>CAZVXU010000197.1:0-4738 GCA_964631585.1 uncultured Spirochaetaceae bacterium
GGCCCGGCGCGTGGGGCCGGCGGCGGACGTCGTGCGGGCGGCACCCGTGGTGCGGGCGGTGGACGCCCGCCTCCATGGATGCACGGCCTTGACCCGGCGAAACGCCTCTATGACGCAGTCGAGCTTCGCCGGATCGGCCGCCGCACCGCCGGAATCCGGGTGGTAGCGCTTGAGCAGGCGCCGGTATGATTCACGGATGGTCTCGAAGTCAGCCGTCGGCTCGACTTCGAGCACGCGATATAGCTCACGCACCTTCGTTTCCCACCTCCATATCCTGATAGAGCGCGTTCAGCTCCGCCATCACGGCTTCGAGGGCCACGCGGTACTCCCGGAGCTTCGCCATATCCGCTACCTTCTCGGCCTCGGCGAGCTTCTTCGCATGTCGCAGCAACTCCTCGATCTCACTGCGGAACTCCTCGTCGAGGTAGGCGTCGGATCGGCTTACCAGCCCCGATATTCGCTCAACCAGCGTTGCGACACGGAACTGCAGCGCTCTTGGGCTGCGAGAGAGCTCTTCATCGTCGCTCGTCGTGACAGTCACCTGTTGAGCAACCCCGGTATCTACGTCGCGGGCCGAAACATGGGCGATTCCGTCGGCGTCGACATCGAAGCTCACCTCGATCTTCGGATCACCCCGACTACCATCCCGAATACCGCTCAGCATGAACTTCCCGAGCGACAGGTTGTCGGAGGCTCGTTCAGCGTCTCCCTGCAGAATGTTTATCTCGACGGATTTCTGATTATCGCTCACCGTTGTAAACACACGCTTCGCCTGCGCGGGAAGACGGGAGTTTCGATCGAGGACGGTGACGTACTGGTCTTCATCGATCTCGACGCCGAGGGCGTGGGACATCACGTCGGTAAGGCGGAAGCGATCGTCCTCCCCGGTGAGCATGCTCCCCTGCACGGCGGCACCGAGGGCAACGATCTCATCCGGATTGACGAGGGCGGTTTCCTCGAGCCCGAGCGCCTCCTTCAAACGTTCTCTCACACGAGGAATCCGCGTGGAGCCGCCGGCAAGCACCAGATTGTCGACTTTTCCTTCCTCGAAACCGGAGTCCTGGAGGGCCTCACGAGTCAGCTCTATCGTCCGGTCCAGATGATCCTCAATGAGATCGTTGAGCTCCTGCCGGGTAACAGTGTAGCGCAGATGCATCGGCTTACCCTCGCCACCGATGAACGGCAGCGCAACGAGGGCCGAATCACGGGAGGATAACTCGATTTTTGCCCGCTCGACGAGATCGCGGACCTGCTGCAGAAGAATTGCGTCAGATGCCACAGACAGTCCGTAATCCCTTTCGAAGCTTTCGATCACCTTCTGCTGAATCAACTGATCGAAGTCAAGACCACCGAGGTACTCGTTTCCGCGTGTCGACTGAACGGTGAAGTCGGTGCCGTGCTGCAGCAGACAGGTCACGTCGAAGGTTCCGCCACCGAAATCATAGACGAGAATCCGCCGCCTGTCGGCATCACGGCGGGCGTAGGCGAGGGCCGCAGCGGTGGGCTCGTTGAGGATGCGATGCACCGTAAACCCCGCACGACGGCCGGCCTCCCGGGTAGCACGGCGAGCGGCTTCCGAAAAACGTGCCGGCACCGTGATCACGGCGTCCTCGACCGGCCGGCCGAGATAGTGCTCGGCGTAGGACTTAATGTGAGCAAGGATGAAACCCGAGATCTCCTCGGGGCGATAGTTGTGCCCGTCGATGCGAATGCTCTCGCGGTCACCCATGCTGCGCTTCACGTGCATCACGGTCCGCTCGGCATTTACAATGGCCTGATTCTTCGCCGATTCGCCGACCAGCACGTCGCCGGTTTCGGTAATACTGCAGATCGAAGGAGTAAGATGCGCACCGCGATCGTTCGGAATGATGCGAGGCTGGTCACCGTCCATAAACGCGGCAACGGAGTTCGTTGTACCAAGGTCGATACCTATGATCTGAGACATCCTACTCTTTCCTGTCGGCAAGCGAGATGATCAGCTCCACCTCCCCGACGGTGGTGCCGGTCCGGTTCGCGATGATATTGGAGGCGATTCCTTTGCGATGGAGCTCGACTATCTGCTTCTTCCGTGTCGCCCTACCCTCGGAGGCTTCGTTCGCAGGCGGATCACCCGTCTTTTCGCCATCCGAGGCAGCGGTTTTCTCCGCGGCGGGAGCCGCGTGCGGCTGCTGCGTGCGGGGCGCACGGCGGACGATATCGTTGTAGCGCTCCGTGCTGCCGCTTCGCGACTCTATTTCGCGCTTGAGCACCGCCAATCGCCGGTCGGCCTGCTCGAGGAGGCCGTTCAGCCTGTTCACGCGATCCTCGAGCAGCCCGATATTCCGGTCGGTGGTCTGGTTCAGCTCCACGATGATGCCGTCAATCTCGCTGCGAATATTGTCCAGAACCCGGCCGGGCTCCAGCTTACGGTCGATGCGCCGTACCAGCAAAAGATAGACTACCGCCGCGAGGCCGACGTTCATCACGACGACGAGAATCGAATTCATGCCGGCTCACCCGCTGATGTCGACGTTCTGGCCGAGGTCCGGATCCCGGAAGACCTGATCTTCCTCTCGCTCGCCCTCGCTCTCCTCCGCCTCGCGCTTCTCGCCGCCTGTCGACCCCTCACCCGACTCGTCGTCGTGCACCTGCTCAGCCCCATCCTGAAGCGTTTCAGCTTCGGTAACCTGGCGCTGCTGGTCCGCGCTGCGTCGGGCGATCTCGCTTCCCGTTACGGACTGGCTCTGGGCCGCTGCCTGCCGAATAGCGGCTTCTTCCTTGCCGACCTGGCCGAGTCTCATAAGAAGTGTCTGAAGGTCGATGGGTTGTATCGCCATCTATTCCTTCCGCGTGATCTCGATATTCTCGCTCGATTCTTCGTACTTCTGGATCTTTATCTGCTTCGCTTCGGCACCGAAGGTGACACCGTTGAACTCGCTGTGCACATCGAGGAAGGCTTCCTTCACGTAGAGCTTCACACCTGTGTAGACGGTGCCCGAGGCACTGATCTTCCCCGCGAGCTTGAGCCCGTCGAGATACGTCTCGAGCTCGCTGATGTCGTTCTGCACGCGCTCGAGCTCTTCTGTGAGCTCCTTGTTCCGCGCCTGGAGGTCTTTGAACTGCTGAACCTTTTCCTTCGGGATTTCCTTCTTCTGTTTGCTGAGGCTGATGAGCGTCTTGAGATCCCGTTTCACGTTCTCCAGCTCTTCACGCTGCTCGTCGCGCTTCTCCCGGAGGTCGGACAGCTTCTGCTTACTCTTCGGATCGTAGCCGACCTCCAGCACGGTTTCCTTTCCGGCGGACGAACCGAGTGTCTTTGCATCGATTTCCTCGGCCGCCCTGACACGGCCGCCAACGATGCGTGCGCGCTTCCCGCGGCAGATAACCTTCCGATTCGCAAATACGTCACAATTGATGATACCGTCGCTGACGATTACGAGGCCGCCGGCCTCGACGGTCACGTTCTCGATGAACTTCGACCATACGTTCCCGCCGGCACGGACAACACCGGTTTCCTTACCGGCGACACCCTGCCGGACAATGATATCGCCCTCGGCATCGAGAAGACTCTTGCCGACGCTTCCCATTACCTCGATGTTGCCCGAAGCCTTCACATTGAACCCGTCGTCCACGCTTCCCTTCACCACGACTCCACCAAGAAATGTGATGTTTCCGGTCTTGAGGTTCACGTTTCCATTGACGACGTAGACTTCCTCGACCTGAATCTTTCCGTTGTGGAGGAAGACCTGGCCATTGAGCTCCGCAATCGCCGTTCGCCCGTCCTCGGACAAACGAACGTTCTTCCCGATCTCGATCTTCGTGTCGTGTCCGTCCTTCGCCGGTAGAAGCTTGCCGGTCACGGTTCGACCGGGCTGCCCCCGTTCGGCGGGGGTCTTTTTGGCGAGGACCTGGCCCTCGACGACGTTCTGGACGATGTTCAGCTCTTTGAAGTCGACCCGGCCGTCCTGCTCGCGCAGGTTGACCGCGTGCTCGTCGGTCTCAAAGTTCAGGACGACCCGGGCGTCCGCGCCGTTCTTCGGCTTGCTGCCCTCGGCGACGAGCACAGGCTCACGGTACATCGGGTTGTCGGAGAAGCGCCGCAGAATGTCCTCTTTCAGCCCCTCGACCACGCCGTGATCCTGAAGGAAGCTCACGATGTTGTCGTACTCGGGGTCCGACCCCCCCGGGCCGGGAGGAAGGGCGGTAAGATAGGCCTTCATCTCCGCATCGGCGATTTCGACCGACAGCACGGCATCCACGGCCGGGTTATAGTCGTAATCACCGATGGTGATAAACTCACCCTCGGCAAGCTTCACCGCTTTGGAGACGCGGCCGGCGTCGACCTTCCCGTCGGTACGCGCGCGAACGGCCTCCATGGCCTGTTTCTCGCTTGCCCGCCGTCCACGGCCCTCCGGTTTGGTCACCTTCAGGAGGATTCCCTTGGGCGAGAGCTTTACGAAGGTTTCGCCGTCTCGATCGACGTCCTCGACCTCTTCATCGAAGCCAAAATCGACGTCGAAGGCGTCATCCATGCTCTCGTCTTCGTGCTGCTCCGATGCCGGATATGCAAGCAACAGATAGGGCTTTCTGCCGGCGCCAAGCACGCCGCGAGAGCCCTTCTGGAGAATCTCATACTCGATATTCTTCACGGGAAGGGAGAGCTCGATCGAGGCCTGCTTCAGTGCCTCGTCGAGGCTCGTTCCCTGAACGTTGACGTAGGTCCGCTCACGGTCCTCCGTCATCTGCTTCTGCATGTAGC
>CAZVXU010000198.1:0-4713 GCA_964631585.1 uncultured Spirochaetaceae bacterium
GAGGGAGATGCGCACGACGTCGTCGGGATCCATCCAGCGGACGAGCCCGCGGTTTCGCCGGTCGAGGTTCCCGTACTGGGGGCCGCGGTGGAAGTCAGTGCGGGTGAAGCCCGGCAGCAGCGCCTGGCATCGAATGCCGTACGACGCGAGCTCGAGTGCGATGGACTCGGAGAAGCTCACCATCCAGGCCTTCGTGGAGGCGTATACGGCACCCCGTGGAAGCGGCAGATATGAGGCAAGGGATGACACGTTGATGATTCTACCACGGCCGCGCGCCTTCATCTGCGGGATCACTGCGTGTGTCAGGCGCAACGCCGTCTCGATGTGGACCGTCACCATGCCCGCCTCGGCTTCGATGTCGTCCTCGTGGAAGGCGCTGCTTCGGCCAAAGCCGGCGTTGTTGATGAGAACGGTGACCGAATCGAGCGACGCCACCTCCGCGACGAGGGCGAGCATCGCCTCGCGGTCGGCGAGCTCCACGATGCGGTACTCGACCGCAACGTCGTGCTCGGCGGCAATATCCGCGCTGAGAGCCGCGAGCCACTCCTCTCGCCGTCCCGTCAGCAACAGGTCGCAACCCTCTGCTGCGAGCGCCACGGCGAAGCTTCGGCCGATGCCGCTGGTCGCACCGGTTATGAGGGCAGTCTCAGACATCGGATTGCTCACGGTTCTGCATGGTAGCGGGAACGTCGGGCCCCGAGACCACCCGGTTTCGCCCGAGCGCTTTTGCCTGATACAGCCCGGTATCCGCCTTACGCAGGAGAGACGACGGGTCGGTGGCCTCGGTGGGCCGCATCACGGCAACGCCGAAGCTCACGGTTACGACAGGGCCCGCGGGCGAGGCGGGATGCGGTATGCCGAGGTTCTCGATACGCCGGCGCAGATCCTCGGCCACGATCTCCGCAGTCTCGAGCTCCGCCTCGGGAAGTAGGATCATAAACTCCTCACCGCCGTAGCGGGCCACGAGGTCGGTGCGCCGTCGGGCCGCGTTCTGGAGGACCTCCGCAATGCGCCGGAGGCAGTCGTCCCCTTCGAGATGACCGCGGTGGTCGTTGTAGGCTTTGAAGTAGTCGATGTCGGCGAGAACGGCGGCAATTGGGGACCCGTCGCGCACCATGTGCTGCCACTCCCGCTCGTAGGCCTCGTCGAAGTATCGCCGGTTCGCGATGCCGGTGAGCCCGTCGGTGCGCGAGATGCGCTCGAGCCGGTCGTTGGCCTCGGCGAGCTCACGCGTGCGCTCGGAGATTCGAAGCTCGAGCTCACGATTCAGCCGCTGCACCTCTCCCACGAGGTCGGCTTTGTCACGATAAGCGCTGCGAAAGCGCCAGGCGAGGAAGAAGGCCTGCAGGAGCAGAAATCCGAGAATGCCCGTAGACAGAAGCTCCGGTGCCTGTATGAGTCCGACCTCGCGCAGGTAGTCGCTGCTTCCCGTGAGGAGAATCAGCGCTCCCCCAACGGCAATGACGAGCGATCCCTGCGTGTAATCGAACACAGGCCGGCGGAATAGGAGGATCAGTAAGTACGTGGCGCACAGGAGGATCAGCACGAGCCCGTACTGGAAGATCCAGTCGTAGACGCGCACCGGCGTCATGATCATGATCACTGCAAGCGCCAGTCCCAGCCATTTTGCAGCGTTGGCCGGGCCCTTGAGGGTATCGAAGGGGGAGAGCTCCTTGAGGTAGAGCACGATGAGCGGCAGCAGAAGAAACACCGGTGCGTAGCCGAGCTTCATCATGAGCTCTGGCGGCATCGCCGGCCACAGCCGAACCAGCACGCGCTCAGTCGTGATGCCGACCCGAACGGCTGCCGCTCCCGCGATACACGCAAAGAATAGAAACGCCCGGTCCCGCCGGTGGAGAAAGAAGACAACCAGATGGTAGAGCGCAAGCAGCGCCAGACTCCCAAGGAGCAGCGCGTCCCTCGTCATCCGCGCGTGGGTGAGGCTCCGGACGCGGTGAGCCGCCCCGAGATAAACCCGATTCAGGTGCATTCGGCGGTGGTGTCTGTTGGCCACCTGTATAGCGATCTCCGCCGGCCCCCCGCCCGCGGTGAAGAAGAGCTCCTGCGAGAGGTACTGGGCGCGGTAGGGCTCGGTGACCGATCCGGTTTCCCCGATCTCCGTGCCGTCGACAAATACGCGATGCGCCGAGGCCATATACGGAAGCTTCAGACCGTAGAGTCGCTCGGGTCCCGGAAGCACGGCGGTGAGAACGAGTGTCGCCACGCCGACCGATTCCTCGGGGCCGAGAGAGACAGGGATCTCGAGGTAGGACCCGGGAGCGCGCGGCTCCCTTGGGTCCCCGGCAGCCGCGTCCCGCCCGCCATCGGCCGGCACTCCGGTCAGCAGGCGGCCCGGAAACCACGCCCATTGGCCGTCCAGTGCCACGGGCCGGTCGGCCTCGAAGTCGACACTGCGCAGATCAACGCGGCCCGCCACCGGCACGTCCGGGGCGGCGTGCGCGCCCGGAGCGGGCAGAAAGAGAAGGGCTGCGGATATGCCGGCAAGCCACCATCTGCGCATAGGATTACATAAACATGCACGAGTATCAGGGGAGTGGCAAGAGCCGGAGGGATTCCTGCTCCGAAGTCGATACTTGACAGACGGCCCATGCCCACGCAGGCTTGCGACGCAGACGCGCCGCGCATCGAGGTAGACAGTATGGATCGAAAGAACATGCGTGATGTCGCCGCCCGGGCAGGGGTTTCGCAGAGAAGGAAGAAACGGAGTAGAAACAATGAAGATCGATTTCGAGTATGGACATGGAACAATGGCGGCGGAGCTGCCCGACAATACCGACGTATTCGTGCCGGGTGAGACGGTCGCCGACCCGCCGGCGATCGCGGAATCCGAGATCGTGGAGAAGACCCGCGCGGCGATTCAGAACCCGATGGGGATGAAGCCGATCCCGGAGCTCGTGGGCCCCGAGAGCAAGGTGGCCATCATCTTCCCCGACCGGGTGAAGGGCGGCTCGCATCCCACCGCGCATCGGAAGGTATCGATTCCTCTTCTCATAGAGGAGTGCGTGAAGGCGGGCGTGAAGAAGGAGAACCTGAAGTTCATCTGCTCCAACGGCCTGCACCGCAAGAACCGCAAGGACGAGATCCGCACCATTCTCGGCGATGAGCTCTTCAACGAGTACTGGTGGAGCGGTCAGATCGTGAACCACGACTCGGAGGACTGGGACAATCTGGTGGACCTCGGCGAGGACGAGCTCGGCGATCACGTGATTGTGAATCGCGAGGTCTTTGAGGCCGACCTCGCAATTGCGGTCGGACATACCATGGGCAACCCGTACGGGGGTTACTCCGGCGGCTACAAGCACGTTGCAACGGGCATCACCCACTGGCGCACCATCGCCGCGCACCACGTGCCCCACGTCATGCACCGCGACGACTTCACCCCGGTGAGCAGCCACAGCCTGATGCGCAAGAAGTTCGACGCCATCGGCCGGCACATGGAAAAGAAGATGGGGCGAAAGTTCTTTCTCTGTGACGGCGTGCTCGATACCAAGGGCCGACAGATCGCAGTATTTGCCGGCTACGGCAAAGAGATGCAGCCGGCCTCCTGGGAGATCGCCGACAAGCGCACCTACGTGCCCTGGGCCGAGAAGAAATACGACGTGATCGTCTTCGGCATGCCGCAGTTCTTCCACTACGGAAACGGTCACGGGACGAACCCGATTCTGATCCTCCAGGCAATCGCGGCAAACGTCATCCGCCACCGGCGCATCATGTCCGACCGGGCCGTGATCATCTGCTCTTCGACCTGTAACGGATGGTTCCACGATGAGGTCTTCACCGGATACCGAGAGCTCTATGATGTCTTTCAGAAGGATTACCACCAGACGCTTCCCGACGTGGAGCGCCACGGGGAGTACTTCACCCAGAACGAGGAGTTCATAAAGCGCTATCGCTTCGACTACGGGTTCCATCCCTATCACTGCTTCTCGATGGTCAGCTGCGGGCACATAGCCGAGGACCACTGTGCCGCCGTCTACCTCGTCGGTGCGCAGGAGCCGGGCTACGCGCGCAGCATGGGCATGAAGACGAGGGCGACGTTCGAAGAGGCCCTCGAGGACGCAAAGAAAAAGTTCGTCGGACCGAATCCGAACATCCTCGCACTGCCGCGGACCTTCAAGACCGCCGGCGTGCACCTCATGATGAAGGAGTAGGCGGCCGGCTGCCGGTTGCCGGCCCTGCGGGGGTGATGCCCCGCGCCGGCGTCGCCGCCGCCCGGTGCCCGATGCCGAAGCCGGCGCCCGCCCGCGGGAGGAATCACACGATGCTGAGTGTCTTCGAAGCCGGCCGCCTCGTCATTCGACTCGGCGGCGGCTGGCTCTATCCGCTGTTCGTTCTCTATCTGGCCGCCGATCGGGGGGCGGAGCCGCTATTCCGCGCGGCCGATGTGGTGAGCTGCCGGGATACGAAGATAGGCCAGGGGGCGGTCTTTCTCTACGCCGCGCTCGGCATCGGTTCGGCGCACGGGGAGCTTGCGAGTCGGCTGGCGGCGGACAAGGCTGCCGGGCTCGGCATCGCGCTCACCGCGGAGAAGTGGGTCGACTCTCTCGAATGCCGGACCGAGTCGCTGTTGCACGGCGTGGTCGACCCGGCCCCTGCGCTCGAGACCCTCGAAGGACGTCTGAAGCCGGAGTTCCTCGAGGCGCCCGGAACCTACGTCACCATACATGAGCTCGATCGTGGCAGCCCGGCCGC
>CAZVXU010000199.1:0-4709 GCA_964631585.1 uncultured Spirochaetaceae bacterium
CTACTTTCCGATACTCCGTCGAATTGACGACCTTTAGGGCATGGAACGAGGACACAAGTTTGATCCCGCACGAGTAGAGAAACTTCGAAGCCCCGAGCGCATGAGCGAGCTCGCCCCCGAGCGAATCCTCGCCGCCGCGGGCATTGCGGCCGGCAGCGCGGGTGCCGCCGGCGATGCACCCATGCGTACGATCGTCGACCTCGGGGCAGGACCGGGCTTCATCGCACGGGGCGTCTCGGAGCTTCTGCCGCAGGCGACGCTTTATGCTCTCGACGTGGCGCCCGAGCTCGTTGAATACATGCGCTCAGAGCTGTTCGAGGAAGAGGCGAGGCGCATCATCCCACGGGTGAGCGACGAGGCGGCGATAGATCTCGAGCATGACACGGTTGATTTTCTCTTTATGGTTGATGTCTATCACGAGCTCGAGGATGCCTCCCGACTGCTCGCGGAGGCTCTGCGGGTGCTGCGTCCCGGGGGAGTCATGCTCGTGATCGACTGGGCGAAAGGGGCGGGCTCAGAGGGACCGCCCGATCATCACCGGGTGCCGGCCGAGGTGCTCGAGTCGGAGATGAGGCAGGCCGGGTTTTCCGAGGTCGGTCGAAGCTCGGTGTTCAGCCGGCACCATGCGGTGCGGGGGCTCGCATAGGGGAGCCCTCGTAGACGATCTCCCCGTCGGTCATGGTGAGCTCCACGTCTATGTCCTTGATGCCGGCGGGGTCGACGCGCGTGGGGTCGTCGCTCAGTACTGCGAGGTCGGCCAGCTTGCCGGGCTCGATGGAGCCCTTCTCCGATTCGGCGAACTGCGCGTAGGCGCTGCCGATGGTATATGCCCGCAGCGCCTCGGCCGGCGTTATGGCCTCCGGCCCTTTGCGGTTCACGACGTAGTGGATACCGAGGAGCGGCTCGAAGCTGCCCTCTCCCGGGTAATCGGATCCGAACGAAACCTGCGCTCCCGCGTCGATAAGGGACCGGTAGGGGTAGGCGCGCAGCGCGCGCTCACGGCCGATGAGCTCGATGTCCTTCTGCGGAGTAGCCGCCGCGTGGGGCTGGGTCGCCACGTGAAAGCCGAGATCCACGATCCGCCGGATGTCGGCGTCGCTTATGAGTTGCCCGTGCTCTATGCGGATCCTCATCTCCCGGAGGTGGGGGTAACCCTCCACGAGACGCTCGGCGGCGTCGAGGTATTCTCGTGTCGCCCGGTCGCCGATCGCGTGGGATGCGACCTGGCGGCGCGCGCGGACTGCGGGCTCGAGGAAGCGCACGATGTCGTCTGCCGGCATGCCGGTGCCGTAGTTCTCCGGTTCTCCCTCGTAGGGCTCGGTCAGCCAGGCGGTCCGGCTCGAGAAGGCGCCGTCGAGGAAGTATTTCAGCGGCCCCCGCTCGACGTAGAGCGGATGAAACTCCTTGCCCTCCATTCCCGCCACGAGCGTATCCGAGTCGCCCATGAACCAGCATGAGAGCCGTACGGTCAGCCCGCCACCTGCGTAGAGCTCGTTGTAGGCGTCCATGACGTGGGGAAACCAGGTGTTGTCCTGTATAGAGGTGATGCCGTTGCGGTTGAGGTGAGCGAGCGCCTCCGGGAGGTTTCGACGCATGTTTTCGGGGTCGGTGAAGCGCTTCTGAAAGAGGTCCCGGAATCCCGGGGCTCCGAAGGGTTCCCGGATGATGCCGGTGAGCCGTCCCTGCGCGTCAACGTCTACGCCGCCGCGGTCCCAGTCCGGGGTCTGCGGGATAATGCCGAGCTGGGCAAACGCCCGCGAGTTCATCCACGCCGCGTGCCCCGAGAACTGAAAGAGGGCGACGGGATGGTCGGGGAAAGCCGCGTCGAGGTCGCTCACGTGAGGGTCCGGGCAGTAGGGGTAGTCCCACTGTGTGCCGACGAGCCACTCTCCCTCGGCGGCATCGGCATAGGAGGCGCGGAGGTGCTCGATGATCTCTGCCTTGGACAGTGCGAAGAGGCTCGGTGTACGCTCGCGGTCTGCCATGTTTACGAGGTGAATGTGGTTATCGTTGAACCCCGGGATGAGTGTTCGCCCGGCAAGGTCGATCTGCGCTGCCCCGGGACCTGAACGGGCTCGAACCTCGGCGTCCGACCCGACAGCCGCGATGCGATTACCGCGCACAAGTACCGCCTCGGCCTCACGGCCGTGAGCGTCCATCGTGAGGACTCTGCCGGCGCTCAATATCGTCTCTTCCATGGAAGCTATCTCCTGCCCCTAACATAACCATGATGCTCGAGTTTCGCCACATGATATACTGCTCTCATGTTGAACGACGAGACGCAGACCCGTCTGGCCTCGGAGTTTCCGAGCCTTCTCGGCGGATCGACCGCGCGGCGCGAGATCGCGCAGCACGCGAGCTTCAAGCACTTTCCCGCCGGGGCCACGCTCTACCACGAGGGTGATGAAACCGCATACCTGCCGCTCATCCTCACCGGCGAGCTTGCCGTCACCAAGATCGGCGAGACCGGCCGTGAAATCACTCTCTATCGGGTGGGGGCGGGGGAATCCTGCATTCTGTCGACACTCGGCATCCTCAACCAGGCTTCCTTCCCGGCCACGGCCGAGGTCAGTGCCGAGGGGGACGTGGTGCTCGTGCCGGCTGCGCGCGTGCGTGAGCTCGTCGACGGAGCCCCGGCGTGGCGGGATTTCGTGTTCCGCCTCTACCATGCACGCCTGACCTCCCTCATCGCCCTCGTCGAGGAAGTCGTGTTTCAGAAGCTCGATGTGCGACTTGCAGGACTTCTGCTTCGACAGACGAGCAGTGAGAGCCCCGTACTCGGCTGGACGCATCATCGCATTGCCGCCGAGCTCGGCTCCTCACGGGAGGTCATAAGCCGGGTTCTGAAGGACTGGCAGCGCCGGGGGCTCATCGATCTCTCGCGGGGGGCGGTGTCGGTGTCGGATCGGGGCGGGCTGCAAGAGGTTTCCGACTTGGTGACTTAGTCACCGACGGCCGGGCTGATACGGGTGTATTTTCCCGTTTACCAAACGATACGCAGGAGGAACGACATGGCATTGTACAAGAATATGGGATCGGCAGATCGAACGATCCGCGGTATAGCGGGATTAGCGCTCATCATCGGCGGGATCGCCCTGCAGCTAACGCAGTCCGGTTTCTGGTGGCTCGCGCTCATCGGCGTCGTGCTTGCAGGCACCTCGGCGGTCGGCACCTGTCCGGCCTATTTCCCCTTCCGCCTCAGCACCCGCAAGAAGGCCGACTGATTCTCCGTGCTCGCGTGCGGCGGCCTGCACGGCAGGGCTCAGGGGCAGCGGATGAAGCCCTGGGCCCACAGGCAGCCGCCGCACGCCGGACCCTCATTGCCCAGACAATCCTCGGTGTTTTCCTCGGCACGCTCGCAGTTCACACACGACGTGCACGGCGAGAAGGAGAAGTCGTAGAGGCGCTCACGCAGATCGACGTAGGCGGGGTCGTTCCACGCCGCCGAGAGACTGCGCTCGTGCACGCTGCCGAAGTCGTGTGCGTGGCTCGTGCGCGCTGTGTCTTCGAGGTAGTACTGGTGAGTGTGCAGCAGTGACAGGCACGGGCTCACGTGACCGTCCCACCGGACGCTCGTGCTTCCCTTCTCGATGAACGGACAGCTGTTGTGCTCGGGGAAGAGGTTCAGCCGCGGCATGCCGGCCGAAGAGCGCTGAGGGGAAATGACGCCCGCGAGTGCGCGGGCGACGTTGGGATTCACCGTGTCCATGCGCGGCAAATCGACGTCATAGCCGGTCGATTTCCAGCGCCGCTGCTCGTACCCGTACAGCGTCTCCGCCCGCATATCATCACTGTGAGCCAGCAGATTGCTGATGGAAAAGCGCTCTGCACCGAGGGTGAGCCCGAGGTCGATGACCGCCGGCAACTCACCGATGTTGCTCTCCATGGCGACGAAGGCGATGCCGAGCCGGGGCTGATCGGTCGATGCGCGTATCTTGCGCCGCTTGAGTGTCTTGAGATTGTCGATGACCCGGGGAAGAGTTGCCCCGAGGCGTACATCGGAGTAGCTCTCCGGCGTTGCGCCGTCGAGAGAGACCCAGATAGTGTTTACGCCGGCAGCGATCAACGCATCCACGGCCGGCTCGGTGAGCATGGTGCCGTTTGTGATGAGCTCTACCGAGGATGCCACGGCTGTCGCCTCGACGATCCACTCGAGCGCTTCGGGATGCGCGAAGGGCTCTCCGAAGCCGCCGAAGAAGATCTCCGGCGGGTCTTCGAGGGCGCCGATGTCCTCGAGGATGCGGGCGAAGGTGTCACGGGACATCCGACCGAGCTCCTCGCCCCACACGTTTCTCATGCACGTCGTGCAGTCGAGATTGCACTCGCTCGTGAGCTCCACATAGATGCGGTTCAGATGAGAGGGTGCACGGCGAATGACAAGGGTATTGTCACGTGCCTCTGCGCGCGCGGCGGCGCCGGGGGTCAGCCCATAGGCACGAGCAAGGTCCGGGCTTAAGGTTATACTTCCGTCGTCATTGACGCGGACATTCGACTGCGACATGAGTGCTTCCTGTATGTATGACAGATTCTATTCACAATAATAGACCGTATTCGGGCGGAGCGCAACGGTGGATTGTCCAACCCGAGCTATGGCATACTAATGCACGTGAAGACCTACTTCCCCGGTGACAGCTACCAGACTCCGCCGGAGGCAGCCCGCCCGGTGTTGCGCGCTCTTGCGAGTACGTGGCGCTGGTTCTTTTATCTCC
>CAZVXU010000200.1:0-4708 GCA_964631585.1 uncultured Spirochaetaceae bacterium
GAGATTCTCGATTCGCGCGGCAATCCGACCGTAGAGGTCGACGTCGTGCTGCAGGACGGCGTGCTCGGTCGCGCCGCGGTACCGTCGGGGGCATCCACCGGAGAGCACGAGGCTATCGAGCTTCGCGACGGCGACAAGAAGCGGTTCATGGGCAAGGGCGTCCTCAAAGCCGTGGAAAACGTCAACAACCTCATCGCCCCGGAGATCGAAGGTCTCGACGCCACCGACCAGGTCGACATCGACCGCACTATGATCGAGCTCGACGGCACCGACAACAAGGAGAAGCTCGGTGCGAACGCCATTCTCGGTGTCTCCCTCGCAACGGCGCGGGCCGCCGCGGAGTTCCTCGAGATACCGCTGTTCAAGTACCTCGGAACCTACCATGCGACCCTTCTGCCGGTGCCCATGGCAAACATCCTCAACGGCGGGGAGCATGCAGACAACAACGTGGACTTTCAGGAGTTCATGGTCATGCCGATCGGCGCGGAGAGCTTCCGCGGCGCGGTGCGGATGATTGCGGAGATCTTCCACAATCTCAAGAGCATCCTGAAAGACCAGGGCTACAATACCTCCGTCGGCGATGAGGGGGGCTTCGCGCCGAGCCTCAAGTCCAACGAGGAGGCGGTCGAGGTCATCATGAAAGCCATCGAGAAGGCCGGCTACAAGGTCGGCGACGAGGTGATGATCGCACTCGATCCGGCGGCGAGCGAGTTCTACGATTCGGACAAGGGCAAGTACGTGTTCAAAAAGTCCGACAAGCGCGAGCTCAGCTCCGAGGAGATGGCATCCTACTGGGCCGACTGGGCCGCGAAGTATCCCATCATCTCCATCGAGGACGGCATGGCCGAGGATGATTGGGAAGGCTGGAAATCGCTTACCGACAAGATCGGCGACAGGGTGCAGCTCGTCGGCGACGACCTTTTCGTCACCAACACGAAGCGCCTCTCCCGAGGCATCAAGGAGGGCATCGGCAACTCCATCCTCATCAAGGTGAACCAGATCGGCACGCTCACCGAGACCTATGAGGCGGTGGAGATGGCAAAGCGCGCGGGCTACACCGCTATTGTCAGTCACCGAAGCGGCGAGACCGAGGACTCCTTTATCGCGGACCTCGTGGTCGCCCTCGAGACCGGGCAGATCAAGACCGGCTCGATGTCTCGCTCCGACCGGCTTGCGAAGTACAACCAGCTCATGCGCATCGAGGATCTCCTCGACGCCACGGCGCAATACGCCGGGCTGGAGGCCTTTTACTCGATCAAGCGCTAAGGTGGTCGGCAATCACAGCAAATGACAGGCGGCTCCCACAGGGAGCCGCTTTTTTTGTAGGCGTGATGTGTACACTGAGGCCGGCGCGGGCTGCGCCGGGGCGGGCGCACGTGCAGCCCGGGGGCGACGCGAGCCGCGCTCAGAACTCGACGGTGAAGCTCGAATAGATACCGCGGGCGGGGCCTTCGTCGGCATCGACGTTTGTCACGCGCGCACCGGGAGGGCCCTGCTCCAGCCATTTGCGGAAGCGCTGAACCCGCTCGCGCGGTCCCTCGGCCTCCACTTCCACCGTACCGTCGAATTTGTTCCTGACGTATCCACCGAGCCCGAGCCGGTGCGCCTGCGAGCGGGTCTGATAGCGGAATCCGACCCCCTGCACGCGACCGTGGACCCGCGCGGACAGATGAATGTGTGTCTCGTCGTCCATGGTTCTATGCCGCTACGCACGCTGCGACGCGAGGCTCTCGATCATCTCCACCAGTTTGCTGAGGTCGAGCGGCTTTGCAAGAAACGCGTCCGCTCCCTCCTCGAGGATTTGCTCACGTTCGGACGGATCGTCGAGCCCCGAGATCGCAATGACGACGGGATTCCCTATCGAATCGTCCTGTTTGATGTCGCTCGCGAGCTGATGTCCGTTCACGCCGGGGAGATCGATGTCGAGCAGAATCAGTCCGGGATGCTGCTCGGCAATGAGCTTGCCCGCCTTGAATCCGTCGAAGGCCTGATGAATGTCGTGGTCCGGGTACTGCTTCTTCAGATACTGAGCCACCAGATCGTTGAGGTCCCGATCATCATCCACTATGAGCACGGTGCGGAGCCCCCGTTGCTCCTGGACGATGCGCTCGAGCTCTTCCGGCATACGCATGCCGCGTGACTGGAGAAAATCTACGAGGTCCTCAGCGTACACCCTGTACTGGCCACCCGGGGTAGTGAAGGCCTTGAGATATCCGTTCTTGATCCAGTTGATTGCCGTCTGATTCACAACACCGCAGATATTCGCTACTTCGAGTGCCGAGAAAATACGGATCTTCTTGTCGGTTTTTGCCATCCTCTTCCACCTTTTTCTGTGACGAACACTAAAAGCATATATTTATTATATCCAGAATGTCAACGCAAATTTTTCGCAATTCTCTACTGAAATGAATCGTCGGAAAGCTTTGCAATATAGGCAGTTACGTCGGAAGGTCGAAAACCGCGTCTTTGCAGCTTTTCTCGTAATTCTGCCGCGCCCACCCCCGATCTGCGCAGAATTCGGGCGCCGGCGCGCTCGATAGCACGCTCGAGCTCCTCGGGGAACTCCCCTTTGAAGGCCTCCACGACCTCCCGCGCAAGCCCGCCGTCCACCCCGCGGGCCTGCAACCCGGCGACCAGAGCCGTCTCACCCTCCGGACGGCGGCGCACGCGCGAGGCCACCCACTGCTCCGCGAAGCGCCGGTCGTCGAGAAAGCCTCGCTCCTCGAGGCGGTCGAGCGCGTCGCGGATGACCCCCTCGGGGAACTCGCGCTTCAGCAGTTTACGGGCGAGCAGGAAGCGGCTGTGCTCGCTGCGTGCCAGGAGCTCAATCGCCTTCTCGCTCGCCTCGTGGAGCAGGTGCGCGTGACGAAGCTCCGCGAGGGCCGCCTCATCACACTCACCTCCGGGTTCGAGGCCCAGTGCTTCGATGAGCTCCCTGGGCACAAAAAAAGAGGACCCGTCCGAGAGCGAGATATGCACTCGCCCGCCGGAGGCTCCTCTTTGATCGATGGAATCGACCAGCACCGCTTAGCGCTTGGAGAACTGGAACTTTCGCCGTGCGCCGGGCTGACCGTACTTCTTGCGCTCCACCATACGGGGGTCGCGGGTCAGGAACCCGTTCTCGCGCATGACGCTCTTGTTGGTTTCGTCGAAGGCGACGAGGGCGCGCGCGAGTCCATGCCTGATGGCACCTGCCTGCCCCTTCTTACCGCCGCCGTGGACGGTAATGTTCACGTCGAACTTGTTTTCACCGGCAAGCGCCTGCAGCGGCTGGTTGACGATGTAGACGTGGTCGCCGAAGCCGAAGTAGGTCTGAGGATCCTTGCCGTTGATGGAGTAGTTTCCGCTGCCGGGCTGCAGGTGCACGCGCGCTACGGATGTTTTTCTTCTACCGGTACCTATCGCTGTGTCCACTACGTTTCGTCTCCTTAGATTTCGAGCTCTTCAGGTTTCTGCGCCGCGTGAGGATGCTGCGGCCCCGCATAGACCTTCATGTTCTTGAAGATCTTCCGTCCGAGGCGATTCTTGGGAAGCATACCCTTCACCGCGTGCTCGACCGGGTAGACGGGATTTCGCTTGAGCATATCCCTGAAGTTGTAGCTCTTCATACCGCCGAGATAACCGCTGTGGCGGTAATACATCTTCTGATCGACCTTTCTGCCGGTGAGATCCACCTTGTCCGCATTGACGACGATCACGAAATCGCCGATTTCGCGGTCGGGGGTGAAGTAGGGCCGATGCTTGCCGCGCAGTACCTGTGCCACGTTGGTTGCAACCTTTCCGAGGGTCTTGCCCTCCGCGTCAACCACGTACCATTTGCGCTCGATTGTGTTCGTATCCGGATATATCGTTTTCATAGTATTCCTGCGTCCTTACGGGCGTACCTGTGCAGTGGAGCAAAAGATTGGCACGCAGAGGCCAAAAAGTCAAGCCCGTAACCGTTCCGTGAACCGTTCCGTGTAACCGGTCCGGTTTCCTACGACTGCTCCTCCGAGCCGGCCTTCGCCTCCTCGGCCTCTTCCTTCTTCGCCTCGATCTTGTCCTTGATGTCCGCGATACCGATGAAAATGGCGATCAATCCGATGAACAGCGCGATAATGGGAACGCCGCCCTTGAGAAACATCACGACCTCAGGCCCCCACTGCAGCGACCAGCCAACCGGCAGCACCGAGTAGACGGCGAAAAGTGCGAATACGAGTCCAACGAGCAATGCAACCATTCCTATCCTCCAATACGTTTCGAGCGAGTTCTCAAGTGGATGACCACCGTGCACGATTATCGATTTCCGCCCTTCTGTCAACGGCCCTGCGCAACGGCTCCGCGCGACGGCCCTATTTGCGAGCGATCATTACCGAGAACGCCAGGATGAAAAACACGGTCGGCAGATTCGCGAGGACCAGCTCGAATACCGACACTCCCTGAATGCTGAACGCGGTGATGCTGACCATACCAAAGCTCTCGAGCGTCGTAAACAGGACCTCGCCATAGCCGACGATCGTTCCGATGACGATGAGCATCCACGCCGCGTCGCGCGTACGTGACCACAACACAATGGCCAGAAAGGTCGCGATCGCTCCGAATATTAGTCTGCTGAGGATGAGTATCATCGCCTCGGTTGCCATATTTTAACTGTCGGCCATCCTACTGACTTTGACGAACTTTTCAAACTCCCCCCGCGAGCACCACTGCGGAAGGATACTCGGGCCGG
>CAZVXU010000201.1:0-4675 GCA_964631585.1 uncultured Spirochaetaceae bacterium
CGCCATCAGCTGATCCTCGTCTCCCGCCGACGTCGGCGCTCCATCTCGTGCCTCATTCCAAGATCGAGGAGCTGACTGACATCGATAATCAGCGACACCGCGCCGTCGCCGGTAATGTTCGCTCCCGCGATGCCCGGCGCGTTAGTGTAGTGATCCCGCAGCGGCTTGATCACCACATCCTCCTCGCCGATCAGCGAGTCCACGAGTAGGCCAATCTTCTTCTCGCCGGTCCCTACGATGACAACGAAGTAGTACTCACGCTCCTCGTCGCCATCGATTCCGAAGAGCCGGTTCAGGCGTATGAGAGAGACCACGTCTTCGCGGACATTGATTACCTCGTAATTGTCGAGCAGGCGAATCTCGGAGGGGCGTATACGATGACTCTCGATAACGGAGGTGATGGGAATCGCGTAGCGCTCGCGTCCGACCCGCACGAGCAGCCCCTGGATAATGGCGAGGGTCAGCGGGATCTTGATCGTAAAACGCGTCCCCGCGCCTTTCTCCGACCAGACCGTGACGGTGCCGTTCACCTTCTCGATCTGCCGTTTGACGACGTCCAGTCCGACACCGCGTCCCGATACGTTGGTTATTTCTTTGGCGGTCGAAAACCCGGGATCGAAGATGAGATTGTGTGCCTCAACGTCGGAAAGGGTTTTGCCTCGGGGAATGACACCGCGCTCGACCGCCTTGCGCTGTATGCTCTCTACGTCTATGCCCCGACCGTCGTCCTCGACGGTGATCACGATCATGTTTCCTTCGTTGCGTGCCGCAAGCCGCAGCGTACCGGCTTCCGGCTTCCCCGCTTCAACCCGCTCGGTTGCCGGCTCGATACCATGGTCGATGGAGTTCCGCGCCGAATGAATGAGCGGATCGAGCAGGTCCTCGATCACCGATTTGTCGAGCTCGGTATCCTCACCCTCTATCTCGAGGTTCACCTGTTTGTTGAGCGAGCGTGACAGGTCGCGAACAAGCCGCGGGAACCGGGAGAAGATCTGGGAGATCGGTACCATGCGGATGTGCATGACCGCCTCCTGCAACTCCCCCGTGATGCGTCCGAGATTCTGCGTCGTACTGCGCAATCGGCTGACCGCCCCCTTGAATGAGCCCTGAAACTCCTCAAACACCGAGTAGAGCTCGCCGAACTCGGAGGCTATCTCTCGTTTGACAGCAGTCGGCGACACGCCCTCGCGGATTTTCTCGAGATACTCAGGCAGGCTGTCGAACAGCCGGCGCATTAGCTCGCGATACCGGTCGTCGGCGAGTTGCAGGCTGGAAAGCTCCTCGTTGAAGCCGGTAGTCAGCTGGTTGAACGCAGCCTTGTTGATGACCGTCTCACTGACGAGGTTGAGGAGATTGTCGATCCGCCGACTGTCGACGCGAAGCACCGAGCCAGCGGACTGTTTGCCCTTGGCTTTCTCGACCGCCTTCTCCGCCTCGGCTTCGACGGGTTCGCTCGACTGCGCACCGTCGGACCGGTCGCCGGCGGACTGCTCACTGGAGGCTTGCGTTGGTCCGGCGGGAGCCGGCTCGCGCGCCGGTGCGGCAGCTTCCGTCGGTGCGGCGGCCGCCGCTGGAGCCGATGCCGCAGCCGGAGGCGCCTCCTCGGCAGGCTCGGCAGGGCCTGTGCCACCGCCCTTTTCACCGAGCGGGGAAATCTCAACCTCGGTTGTCACGTCGGAAATCGCAGCGGCAGACTCGAGATCAGCCGGCTCCTCTTCCGACGCGATATAGTAGTCGACGGTCGGGAAGAAACTGTCCTCGTAGAGCTCTTCGAAGTCCGGATCGGTCTTCAACACACTACCGCTGCGCTTCAACGCTGCGAAAACCTGTATGCCGCCAACGCTGTTCATGGGATTCGATTCGTCGAAGTGCACGCGCACGCGGAGGATGGGGCCTGCGCCCTCCGCCGCCTCCCTGAGCTCTATCATTTCCTGCTCGGACAGCTCGGCCGCGCCGGAGGAAGGCGCGAGCTCTTCCGCAGGGGCGGATCCCGGCGCCGGCGCGGATTCCGGCGCGGGCTGTTTCGCCCCCGACTCCGCAAGCGGCGGGGACTCAGCATCGGCGGTGGCACCCCCTTCCCCTTCGAGAAGCTGACGCAGTGTCGCTTTCAGCGGCTCCCTGTCCTCGCCGTAGACTTCGCCGTTGCGCCGCGCCTCGAGCATGGCTTTAACAACGTCAATTGACGACAACAGCGTGTCGACGATCGAGCCGTCAACCGTTAACTCGTCGTTACGAATCCGGTCGAGTACGTCCTCAACCAGGTGCGTAAACTCCGAAAGCTCGTCCATTTGCACCGTGGCGGATGCACCCTTGAGAGTATGGGCGGCGCGAAATATCTCGTCGATGGCGTCGTGGTTGCCCGGATCGTTCTCCAGGACGAGGACGTTGCTTTCCAGGGCTTCGACTTGCATTTCAGCTTCGGCGAAGAAATCCTGTAACAGTTCCTCGTTTTGCGGATCGAGGTAGTCGCTCATTCGACCGCAATTCTTGTGCATATACCAGTTAAAGTCAAGACGTCAAAACACTTGATACTTCCTTCACCATGGCTGTAATTCGTCCGAAAAACACAGTAGAATCGAGGTGACTGTGAATCGAAAGACCCGTCTCATACAATTGGTATTCCTGCTCGTTTTCGTCGTGATCTCGTCACAGTCGGTACGTGGCGCAGATATCCTCGTGCCCCGCTTTGAATTGCTCACCCGCGGCTATCCCTCCGGGGGATCACTGCTACTCGCTACGCGCGCCGACATTGATCTGGCCGTTGAAGGCGGCTACAAGTTCGGCGGCGGTGTGGGATTCTCCATAAGCGATCCCGTGCTCGAGGACAGCCCGGACACCGGATTGACGAGCCCTGCGGACGTGGAGGCTGAGCTCGAGCGCTACCTCGCCCTTAGCTACGCCGAAGCTACGGTGAGGTCGCTCTTCCAGGCGCCCCTCTCGATGACCTACTTTGTCGGGAACACCGACACGTTCGCCTCCGGCGACGATTTCCCGGAGTTGTTCGGGACGGGACGATTCGGGACCTTCTATCGCGGCGCTCTGTACTCCTACGACAGCACGATCTACGAGGGCTTGTATGAAGTCGCAGGGACAGGCGTCGAGCTCGCGACTGATCCCCTCGGCGATGCGGTCGCACTTTCCGCCTACACCTATCAGGATCTACGTTTCGAGCCCGGCGTGTACAGCTCCGATGTCCGGGCGCGCTTCAACACCCGCCAGGTGAAAGCAGAACTATTCGCCGGTGCAACCTACCCTGTCGCCGAAGGTGGCCTCTACCGCGGCGGCGTCATGGCCTTTTTTGACACCGGCACCGCCGGGCAGTTTTTCGCCCAGCTGGGACTTCCCCGGTGGGATCCGTGGTCCGGCGACCCGCTGACTCTCGACGATTTCTACTTCCTTTTCGAGCCGCGTGTGAAGCTCGACCTCTTCTCCGTAATTTTGACCCTGTTCTGGCGCCCCGAGTACTACAACCACGAACTCACCGGCGACACGGGCGCGCTGGACTCGAACATTCGTTTTCAAATTGGCGACTACGAAAAAACAAGAGTACGCGGAGGTATCGAGACCGGCCTCCACTACCGACCGGAAGCGGCAGAGAACCTCGAGGTCGACGCGTCACCGTTCATCTCCGTGACAACCGCCGGCGTCGTGTGGGACTTTATGATTCGGGCAACAGTGTATCCATATGAGTATGAAAAATCATTCGAGGGTTATCTTGGCATCCGCACAGCCTTCTAAGCTTTCAGACAGACGCAATCTCCGAGCTACCGCACTCGCAGCGTTAACCATCACCATGATCCTCGTGGCGGGGAGTGTTACGGCCCTCGAGATCGACGCCGAGGGCACATTCGGCAACCTCGGATTCGCGACCGACCGTGAAGCCGGCGACAGCGATCTCGGTTCTGCCTCTTACCTCTGGGACGCACGTCTCGCGGTCACCGGTACCGTTCTCGACGGGTTTCTGCTTACCGGCGCCTACGAACGCGACAGCGTCCTGAGAGACGCATTTGCGGTAACCATTGGCTATTCAGGGCAAATAATGAGCGTTTCCGCAGGTCCTTTCGTTGGGTTCATGCTGGACTCGGACGACCCGTATCTGCTCAAACCCGGGCTTTCGGCGCAGCTTCGCGCAGAGCTCTGGGAAACCGGCTTCGTATCCCTGGAAACCGACGTCACCCTCGATCCCCAATTGAGTACGAGCTCGACCGACTTCCGGCAGTTCCGGATAACCCCGCGGGCCGGTATCTACCTGCCGAACATCATCACCTCACTCGAGTTCGACCGCTCGACCCTATTCTACACTGACGGCACCAACACAACCGTTGATCGCAGGAGCGAGTATGCCCTCGCGAACGAGGTTTTCCAGAAGGCGATCCCCTACCGCATCCTGCTTCGATTCGCCTATCGTTCGCAACTCAAGGAGTTCGCGGACGGAACCAAACATGCTCTCGGCGCCGCGGTATTTACCCCTGGTGTCACCTACACACCTGCGGAAACCGTCACCCTGCGTGCCCAGCTCGACAACGGAATCTACGTGTTTGGGCGCGAAGAGCTGCTCGGGGAGATCGAGACTGATCGGTACTTTTTTCGGGCTACACTCGGAATGACGCTCCACCTCTGAAGTATATAGCAGCGTGTGGGTACAATCAGCAGAACGAAATAGGGCGTAAGGAGA
>CAZVXU010000202.1:0-4656 GCA_964631585.1 uncultured Spirochaetaceae bacterium
CGGCGGTTTCCATCTCCAGGGCCTGCACGCCGTACTCGGCCCAGATTTTCCAGTAGTCGGCAGCGTCATGGTAAAACTCGTCGGTGGAGAGCACGTTTCCGGCGGTGAACTTCACGCCCTTCTTCCGCGCCGCCTCGACGGCCTGCTGAAAGAGCTCGAAGTCGGCGGTCGGCGCGTAGCTCGCACCGCCGAAGCGCCGGGTGTTCACGCCGGAGTCGGTAGAGGCGGCCATGGCAAAGACGAGGTCCCGCACTGCAAGCGAGGGCACAATCGAGCCCGCCGAGCCGATGCGGATGAGCTTCTTCGCCCCGTAGGCGGTGATGAGCTCGTGCACGTAAATCAGCGCAGAGGGGATGCCCATCCCGGTCCCCTGAATGGAGACTCGCTTGCCCTTGTAGGTGCCGGTGTAACCGTACATCCCACGAACTTCCGAGTAGCACGTCGCGCCCTCGAGAAAGTTCTCCGCCGCAAACTTGGCCCGAAGCGGATCGCCGGGAAGCAGCACCGTCTCCGCGATATCTTCTTCTTTTGCTCCGATGTGTACGCTCATTGTTCCTCCATGGTGTTTGTTTGCCCCGCAGCGCGCGGCGCGCCGCGGGGCGTTGTCTCAGATCTGGTCGACGAGCCAGGCGCCGAACTCCTCGGTGGGCTCGGCAACGTCCGGCATGTCGGCCTTCATCGTATCAAAAAATGCGCGAAGGTCGTCCTTCTCGTACTTAAGACCTACCATATGCTCCTCGAGGTATTCCACCATCTCCGGGTGCAACGTGTCTGAGAACACGGCAATCTCGGTGATGCGACCCCGCTTCGTCTCGAGGTGAACGTCCATCTCGCCCCAGTCGAAGCGCTCGTTCATGTGATGGGAGAAATCCGGCGAACGGCCGAAGCGCCAGTTCCAGTCCTTGAGCTCCTCGAAGTGAGCGGCCAGAGAGGGAATCTCCGAGAGGTCGTCGCGGGTGAGGTGCTCGACCTCCGCCTCCTCGCCGTAGTGCTCGAGGAAGGTCTTGATGATGGTCGCGGTGAGCGTGTCGTGATCCAGCCCCTCGTTGAACTCCGTAAGGTTGGCCACCCGCGACTTCACCGACTCGATGCCCTTGGAGACGAGCTTCTTCTTGGCCGGGTTGAGGTAATCGACGAGGCGTCCGAGGTCGGCGCCGATAAGAAGCGTCCCGTGATGGAAGGCGCGGTCTTTTGCGCGCTTGAAGGCGCTGCCGGAGACCTTTCGCCCGTCGACGAGTACATCGTTTCTCCCTGAGCGCTCGGCGGTAATTCCGAACTCCGCAAGCGCATCGATGATGATCTGGAAGTTCTCCTCCTGGTCGTACTGATCGAGACTCGTCATGAAGGTGAAGTTGGTGTTCCCGAGGTCCTGATAGACCGCGCCGCCGCCTGACTGCCGGCGTGCAAGATAGACGCCGTCTCGCTCCATCTTCTCCAGGTTGCATTCCTTCCACGGGTTCTGATGGCGGCCGATGACAACCGTATCGGCGTTTCGCCAGAGAAACAGAATGCGGTAGGACGGGTCCATATCGCGGAAGATCCAATCCTCTGTGGCGAGATTGAACCATGGATTATTACTCTCGGATGTGAAAATCCGTACGCTCATGGGGTTCCCCCTTGCGGAATTGTGATGCGTGCGAGCACGCCGAAGTGGGACGATGGAAACACGCCGTAGGTGGCCTCCTCGAGTACCACCCTTGCTTCCTCCACCGCGACGCCTGCGCCCCGCACGAAGACATAATCGATGCGGGCCGCCGTTTCATCCTCCCACGGCCCGAGCTCGTGCCGGGTGATGTGGGTATTTCGCCCCGGATCCCAGGTCGCGCCGGCAACCGTGCCGCCGGAGGCAGCCCCCGCGCCGCGGGCCGGCGCCGCGGCTGCGGCACCGAAGGCGTCGACGAACCCGGCCTCCTCGAGCACGCCGATCTCCTCGGATCCGGGAAGCGCGTTGAGCGTCCCGGTGAGGATGACCGGCGCATCGCCTGCCACCTCGTTTATGGTGACCACCGTGCGCCGCGCCTCCTCGAGGCGCCGCTCCTTGCCGCGGACCGCCCGCTCCATGCGATCGATGAGCTCCCATGATGCGAGCTCACCGGCGCCGTAGGCTTCGATGAGCTCCACCATGTCCTCCCGCGCGGCAAACGGGCTCGCAAACCACCGAGTGTGGAACACGTAGACGCTTCGTCCGCCGATGAGAAGCTCGGCGCCGAGCACCTGCGTGGTTGCGCCGGTCTGAAACGAGAGCGTGCGCCCGACGTAGCCACCGGCAAGCGTCCGACGCACGGCGACGCTCGGCTCGGCCGCCTCGGGCGCCAGAATAATGTCGCCCTCGCGGAGGTTCGTCGGCAACCCGACCGGGCCGATGCGCACTCCGCCCTCCGCCATGTGAGACACTGCGGACATCCCAAGCGCCTCGGAAAAACTCGCGGCCATGCCATCCACCGGATTCGCCTCACCGAGGGTGACGATATCGGGCTCGAGCGCCGCAATCTCGTCGGCGAGGAGCCCGAGGCGGAACTCGCGCGCGGCGGGCTCTTCGTAGGTGCCGCGGGAGAAAAACCCACCGGCCTCGAGGCCGGACCAGGCGTTTACCGTGACCACGGTGAGAGGGCCCGAAAGGGTCAGGTCGGAAGCAGTCGCGTCGGCAGCGGCGTCTTCCGAGACGGGGGTGTCCTGGGCGAGGGCGGGAAGAGCAAGCAGAAACGCGAGCGTGAGGCTCGAAACGATCCGGCGCATGGCGCGGCAGACCCCCTGATCGGAGCGGTTGCCCCGTAGTATAGTCCAATCGAAAGGGGAGGGCAAAGACCATGATCGAGCTTGCGGTTTTCCTCGGAAACCCCGGATCACGCTACGCGCGCACCCGCCACAACATCGCCATGCGCATGGCGGAGGCCTTCGTGGAGCGTCGCGGCGAGCAGTTTCAGCAAAAGTTCCAGGGGCGGCTTTCGACGATCCGCGGAGGCGGGGGGTCGCCCGGGGCCGTCGGGAGCCCCGGCGCGGCGGCGGGCGGCTCACGAGCGCCGGGCAAGCTCCTCATCCTCCTGCCCGAGACCTACATGAACCGCTCCGGGGAAAGTGCCGGAGCCTGCGCGCGGTATCACTCGATCGGCCCCCGTGATGTCCTCGTCGCCCATGACGAGGTCGAGCTTCCCCTCGGCACGCTCGAGCTCCGCCGCGGCGGGGGGCTTGCCGGGCACAACGGACTCCGCTCGGTGGCCCAGCATCTCTCAAGTAAGGACTTCGCCCGACTTCGCATCGGCATCGGGCGCCCGCGACGCGGCGATGTATCATCCCATGTGCTCGGCAACTTCTCCCCCGACGAGGAAGCGCGCCTCGGCGAGCTCGAGCGCGGGGTCGAGGAGATTATCGGGCGCTTGACCGCAGAGAGCTTCGAAGCGGTTGCGAAAGAGGTAGGAAGGCGCGTGGTGTTCGAGTACTGAGGGGTTGAGCTTGGCCGGGCCGGCCGCGGCCGGCGCGACGACTGGGGATCGGTCCGCGTCAGCTTCGCCTCACGCGCGCGCTCAGTCCTCTCCCGGCGCCGTCACCTGCCAGGCCGACTCCCACGCCTCACGGTCCGCATTCCAGCGGAAGGCCTGCCCCCCGTCCCTCGGGATGGCGAAGAACCCCTCATCCTCGCGGGCCTGGTCACCACCGGCGGCGCCGCCGGCCCGGTTACTCCCGCCGTCGCGGCCACCAGCCTCATCGTCGATCGGCTTGAGGTAGGCGTAACGATCGTCCTCGCGGTACTCGGAGAAGAGAGTTTTCCCTCCGCCGGCCTCGCGCACCCACGAGCCACCCCCCAGGCGCACGAACACGCCGCCGGGGTAGCGGTAGGTCGCGCCCCCGGCGCTTCCGACGCCGGCTGAGACGTCGGCGTCAGCCGACTCCTCCGGGTCGGTCGGCTCCGGGGTCGCGGCAGCGTCGGCTTCCGTGCCGTCAACTCCAGCACCCCCGTCGGTCCGCTCGCGGCGGTTCGCGGCGGCGAGGAGCTCGGCGAGGGGTCGCTGGTAGCGATCGAGCTCGGCGCGAAGCTCGCGGATCGAGTTCGGGGCATGAAACGCGCCGAGACGGCGGCCGGTGGGGTGGAAGACAAGGAAGGAGGGGTATCCGGGAAACTCGAAGCGGGCGTGCTCGGGATCCCGGTCGGTGAGCCGCACGGTGACGAACTCTTTTCGCAGAATGTCGCCGACGAGGTCGTCGGAGAGGACCTCGGCCTCGAAGCGCTCGCAGGGCTCGCACCAGCCGGGGGCGGTTATGAAGAGCACGAGGGGTCGCTCGGTCTCCCGTGCAGCTGCGAGGCCCTCATCGTAGGAGTCGAGCCAGACCTGGGCGGAGGCGGCAGCCGGCGCGAGCACGTGGGCGGCGAGAACGAGGATCAGAGTCACGATCGATGCGGAAAAACACTGTGTGCGGTGCATGGTCCCTCAGCTAGGTATATCGATCGATTCGGGACGGGAATTGACGGATTACTCGTCGGCGGAGAGCGGAGTGCGCCCCCGCAGGGAGCGGGCGATCGTCAGCCGGTCCGCGTACTCGATGTCACCACCGACGGGAAGGCCGAGGGCGAGGCGGGATGTCTTCACTCCGCGCTTCTCGAGCAAGCGCACGAGGTACAGCGCGGTGGTGTCGCCTTCCACCGTGGGGTTGGTGGCGAGG
>CAZVXU010000203.1:0-4650 GCA_964631585.1 uncultured Spirochaetaceae bacterium
ATGACGTGGCGCTTCACTTCCTGCTTCGCGGAGAGCTCATTGCCGATCTCGAACTGGTCGGCGACGAGGAGCACGCGGAAGATCTGCTCGAACCCCCGGAACCCGTTCTTGCCGCTCACGAGCTCGCCGACTTCGGCCTCGACGATGCTGCGGGCCTCGGGACGGCGAATGAGTGCGGCGAGGTCCTCCGCGGCTTCGGGGGCGGCACCGGCGGCCGCGCCCGCGCCGGCCCCTGCTGTGTCCGCGGCTTCGGCGCCGCCGGCAACCACCGTATGGCTGCCGGCGCGGCGGCCTGCGCGCTGCTCCGCGTGCTCGCGGAGGGCTTCTCGCAGAGCCTCTTCGTTCGGCACGATGAGGGCGCCGAGGAACTTCTGATCCTGCCCGAGGGCAACCGCCTGGTCAATGAGCTCGCTCTCCCTGAGCTTCTGCTCGATGGGCAGCGGCTCGATGTTCTCTCCGCCGCGCAGCACGATGGTGTCCTTCGCCCGCCCGGTGATCTTGAGCTCGCCGCTGTGGGTGAGCATGCCGAGGTCGCCGGTGTTCAGCCACCCGTCGGAGGAGAGCATCGCAGCGGTCTGTTCGGGCGCATTGTAGTAGCCGCTCATCACCTGCGGGCCCCTCACGAAGACCACGCCCTGCTCGCCCGGCGGGAGGACGCGGCCGTTCTCGTCCCGGATTTCGCATTGCGTGTCGGAGATAAGCTGCCCGACGGTCCCGGGAACGGGTCTGTGCTGCCTGCGAACAGCCAGGACCGGGGCGGTCTCGGTCAGCCCGTAGCCTTCGAGAAGCAGAATGCCGGCGGCGCCGAAGAACTGATCCACCGCCGAGGGGAGTGCACCGCCCCCGCTGATTCCGGCAACGAAGCGTCCGCCGAGCCGCGCCTTGATCTTTCCGAAGACCAGGGCGGAGCCGAGCGCGGCAAGGGGCTTGAGAAGGAGCCAGGGAAGAAGGCCGAGGAGGGCGTCGAGGGCCCGCGATCTCGGCTTGAAGTCCGGAACCCGGCCGCGGACGAGATCGTCTGCGTGCTTGTGGGCTCCACCCACCGCTGTGAAGAAGCGGAACAGCGCCCATTTGACACCGCCCTCCGCGCGCACCTTCTTCACTATCCCTGAGCGCACCGACTCCCAGATGCGCGGCACCGACCCCATCCACTGCGGCCGCACCGCGGCGAAATCCGCGAGCATAATCTTCCCGACCGGCTTCGAGTAGGCGAGGGCGGAGGCGCTTCCGAGCGCGAGGTACTGCATGATGCGCTCGAAGCTGTGCCACACCGGCAGGACCGCGAGCCAGATGTCGCCGGGTTTGATATCGATGACGTCGGGGATGCAGCCTACCTGATGGAGGAAGTTGTGGTGCGAGAGCACGACACCCTTGGGCGTGCCGGTCGTGCCCGAGGTGAAGATGATGGTCGCCGTGTCGTCGGGGTGACCCTTCGCGATTTCCGCTTCCACCGCTTCCACCCCGGAGGTGGCCACCTCGCTGCGGCCGGATTCGCTCACCTCCGCGTATCGCATCACCTGTACCCGCTTGAGTGCGGCCCGCGCCCTCGGCTCGAGATTCCCGGAGTCATAGTGGGGGTCGAGTACGATGACCGTCTTCACCGCAGGGAGCTCCCGGAGTACACCGGCGAGCTTTGCAAGCTGCACCGAGTTCTCCACGATGACCAGCCTGCAGCCGGAGAAATCGAGGATGTAGCGCAGCTCTCCGGGCATGCTGTCGTTGCCGCGGGGGACGTCGGCGGCGCCGAGGGAGAGAATCGCCAGGTCGCAGGCGAACCACTCGGCCCGGTTCTCCGAGATGAGGCCGACATGATCGCCGCGGGTGACGCCGAGGGCCTGCAAGCCGCGGGCGAGGGCGAGCACCTCGGTGTAGAGCTCGGAGTAGGAGCGCGGGTGGAACGTCCCCTCATCATCCTTTATGTACTGTGCCGGCGTGACCGGATAGTCCGACTTGATCTGCTGCAGTAATTGCGGGATGGTCTGTCGCATTGCGGTGCCTCGTAGATGAGCGGTTCTCTCGGTCACCGACCGATTCCTTCGTACTCAGGATAACCCGAGTTGGGCGATACCACAATCGGAATCTTTGCGGGCTGCACCGATCGCCGGCTGCACCAATCGCCGGTAGCGCCCATCGGCTGCGCTCGTCGCCGGCTACATCCACTCCGACTCCACCGCCACCTTCGGCCGGTGGGTCTCCGCCTCCACGACCGTCTTGTCGATGACCGAGAGTTTCCGCCAGGCCCCGGAGCGGTAGCGCAGGAATATCGTCACTCCGAGCACCATCACGAAGCCGATGAAATACAGCCACATCGCCACCGGCGGGATGCCGATCACGCGTATCAGGACCACCGCGCCGATAGCGGCGAGCCAGTGGGTTATCACCGATATGAGCATTACCGCGCGGGTGTCGCCCGCGCCGCGCAGGGCGCCGGAGAAGACGAGCTGGGTGATGTCCGCGAGGGTGTAGACTGCGGCAAGGCGCACCATGGTCTCGGCGAGCAGCAGAAGCGGCTCATCCTCCGGGCCCATGCCGCCTGCGAAGACCCGAACGAGTGCCGGCGCCCCGAAGACGAAGAGCGCCATCATCACCGCCGCATAGGCGTACCCCGCCCGCAGGGCGAGCATCGTCGCACGGTGGGCCCCGTCGGGACGTCCGGCGCCCATCTGCTGGCCGACCATCGCGGTCGCGGCAACGCCGAGGCCGATCATCGGGATGAAGGCGACCATGTCGTAGTTGAAGGCGATGGTGACCGCCGCGGCGACATCCTCTCCCATCGAGTGCATGAGCTGCACGAAGATGTTGAAGGCGAAGACGTTCAGAAAGAGCTCCACGCCCACCGGTGAGCCGTAGCGCAGGAGACGAAGCATCAGGTCCTTGCGCGGTCGAATGCCGGCTCGCGTGCCGAACTCGCGGAACATCGGGTGGGCGAGATAGCTCACAAGAAGAATGAGGAAGATGACGCCGCTTCCGACCACGGTGGCAATTGCCGCCCCGGCGATCCCGAGGGCCGGAACGCCGAGCTTCCCGAAGATGAGCACGTAGTTCAGCGGCACGTTTACCAGCATGCCTATTACGTTTGCGGCCATCACCACGCGGGTTTTTCCGATGCCGAGGAAGAATCCGGCGAGGGTCTGCCGCAGCAGAAGAAAGACCGCCCCGAGCATCATGATGCGGAAGTAGGTGTACTCGAGCTCGATCTGCTGCTCGGTGTGACCTGCGAGGATGAACAGGTGCTCCACCACCGGGATGAGCACGAGCAGTGCCGGGACGAGCAGGATCGAGAGGTAGATGCCCTGGGCGACGCTCTGCACGCAGCGCTCGCGGCGGCCCGCGCCCCAGTACTGCGCGACGAGGGCGTTCGTGTAGCCGACCATACCCGCGAAGAGCGCACTGAAGACGAAGGCGGACAGGCCTCCGCTCATCGACGCGGCGATGTGGACCTTGCCGAGCCAGGAGAGGAAGAGGCGATCGACGAATCGCATGATGGTTTCGGAGGCCTGACTCAGCACCATCGGCACCGCGATGGCGACGAGCCGCCTCAGCGTGGGAGGTGGAACCCGCTCCTGTTGCATGGGGCGACTATACGGCAAAAAATCTGCTTGTGCACGCTGTCCGGCCCCGCCGGGGACCCTCAGTCGGAGATGAGCGGCACGAAGGCGGCAAGCGTCATGCGTTCCACCGCCACGAGCTCTCCATCCCTCTTTTCATAGATGATGATCTGCTCACGGCCGCCCGGCCCAAGGGGGATTACCATCCGTCCGCCCCCGGCAAGCTGCTCTGTGAGCGCCGGCGGCACCTGCGGGGCGGCCGCCGAGACCACGATCCCGTCGAAAGGGGCCTCTTCGGGCACGCCCCTCGTTCCGTCACCCGTGATCACCCGCACATTCTCGTAGCCCGCCGCGGCGAGGTTAATGTGTGCCTGCCGGGCGAGCTCCGAATGGCGCTCGACAGAGACGACCTTTGCGCAGATGGAGGCAAGCAGCGCGGTCTGATACCCGAAGCCCGTGCCGATCTCGAGGACCGAGTCCTCGGGGCCGAGCTCGAGGGCATCTATCATCTGTGCCACGAGTGAGGGCTGGCTGGTGGTCTGCCCCTCGCCAATACTCACCGGCGCGTCCTGGTAGGTCGCGCGCTCGGAGAGCCCCGGCGGCACGAAGTCTCCCCGGTCGACCCTCTCCACCGCCTCATAGAGGCGCTGGTTCGAGATGCCAATGGCTCGGATGACTTTCACCAAGCGGCCGCGTTCGCTGCTTTGCATATCAAGTAGAAGATGCCGCCGAAGGTCTGCGGGGATCAAGTGCGGCCGGCAGGCCTTGCCACGTTCAGTGTTTGGTGGTATTATGAACTATCGTGCATAATGAGGTATATAGAAGCGTGTTGGTACTGATGCAGAGAACTCGATCCCGGGTAGGTGTTTATGCCCACGAAACTGTGCGCGATACCGCCGGGGCGTGTCGATTTCGCGTAATTCCTGTCGGCCCAATAAGTCAAACCGGGACCACCAACACGCTCCTGGATACCCCACATGGCCAGGCCTGAAAAGCGGCGGTTCGTGGTCGGTCCACCCCGCGCCGGCCTCTTCAAGCCCGCCGGCGTCCCGGCGCGGGAGCTCGAAGAAGTCTCTCTGAGCCTCGACGGCTATGAGGCCAT
>CAZVXU010000204.1:0-4620 GCA_964631585.1 uncultured Spirochaetaceae bacterium
GACGCCGGCGGTCGGAGCGCCGGCGGCCGGGAATCAAGCGCCGGCGACCGCACCAGCCGCATACTCATGTTGCTTATCGCCGTCCTCGCGCTCGCCCTCATCGGCGAGCTCACCTTCCACTTCGTTATCGCGCCCGAGCTGAGCATCACGGAAATCTCAGTGGAGAGCGAGATTGCCTTTGCCGATGAGGAGCTCCTACGCATGGCCGGTCTCGAGCAGGCACCCGCATATTTTGCCGTCGACGCCGCTGCAGTGGCCCGTAATCTCGAGACACATCCCTCCGTGCGGGCCGCCTCCGTGGAGAAAGTGTTTCCCAACCGCCTCGAAATCAGCATTGCGGGGCGCAAACCGCTTCTCGTTACCCTCGCGGCGAGTGAAACCGGAAGCGTACCGGTCGCGGTCGACGACGAGGGCGTGGTCTTCGAGATCAGCGGCAGTTTCGCAGATCTCGATCTGCCCCTCGTTTCCGGCATACGGTTCGAAGGGTTCTCGCCCGGGGTGCAGCTCCCACCCATGCTCCACGAGTTCCTTGCCGATGTCAGGCGGCTGAAAATGGACCATCCGGTGCTGTTCGACCAGATCTCGGAGTACCGCATCGTGCGCACCGGCGATCACAGCTTCGACGTCCTGCTCTATCCGGTGAGCTACGGTACGCCGGTACGCATCGGTAGCGAGGTGGACGGATCCCTCTGCAAGTATATTATAATGGTCCTCGACGCTCTGGACCGTGACGGACGTCTGGCGGATATAGAAGAGCTTGATTTCCGCACGGGACAGATCGTGTATCGCACGAAGGAGGGGTGAGCGTGCAACCCAGTGACGTTCTCGTCGGCCTCGACATCGGCACCACCAAGGTGTCGGCAGTCATCGGCGAGTACGACGAGAACGACCAGCTCCAGATCATCGGTGTCGGCACCGCGCCGTCGACCGGCCTGCGCCGAGGCGTGGTGGTCAACATCGAGGCCACGCTCAAGTCGGTGGATGCCGCCGTGGAGGCGGCCGAGCAGATGGCCGGGCGCGAGGTGCAGAACGTCGTCACCGGGATCGCCGGCGGGCACATCGAGGGGCTGAACTCCCGGGGCGTGGTGGCGGTCACCGGTCGCGGGCGGGAGATTACCCGTACGGATGTGGACCGGGTCATTGACGCGGCGAAGGCCGTGGTCATCCCCATGGACCGTGAGGTCATCCACGTTATCCCCCAGGAGTACATCGTCGACGAGCAGGGCGGCATCAAGAATCCGCTCGACATGATCGGCGTGCGGCTGGAGGCGGAAGTTCACATCATCACCGGCTCCGTTACCTCGGCGCAGAATCTCGTGAAATGCGTGAATCGTGCGGGCTTTAAGGTGGAGTCCATCGTGCTCGAGTCACTCGCCTCGAGCCGGGCCGTGCTGACCCGCGAGGAGCAGGAGCTCGGCGTGCTGCTCATCGACCTCGGTGGCGGGACCACCGACATGCTCGTGCATATCGACGGCGCGCCGTACTATACGAGCGTCCTGCCGGTGGGCGGGGCGCAGGTCACGAACGATCTGTCCATCATGCTCAAAACGCCGATGGAAGCCGCCGAGCGCATCAAGCGCGAAGCCGGCTGCTGCTATGCCCCCATGGTCGAGGAAAGCGAGCCGGTCATCATCCCGGGCGTCGGTGGGCGTCCGCCGCTTCAGGCGAAGCGAAGCGACATCGCGAATATCATCCAGCCGCGCATGGTGGAAATCCTGACCATGGTGCGGGACAAGGTGCAGAAGAAGGGCTATCTCAAGCGGCTCTTCGGCGGCGTCGTCCTCACCGGCGGCGGCGCGCTCATGCCGGGGGCGGTCGAGCTCGCGCAGGAGGTGTTCCACACCGCAGCGCGCGTGGGCATGCCCGGCAATTACCACGGGGTCGCGGACATCTACCGGAGCCCCGAGTACTCGACGGCGGTGGGACTGGCTCTCTTCGCCGAGGAGGCGATGGGGCACGAGCGAAGCGAGGCATCGGTCAAGCCGAAATCCGGAGGAATGCTCACGGGATTGCGGAGCTGGCTCCGCAATTTCTTTGAATAGCATGTAATAGAGACTGCTTCATACACTGGGAGGGGATATGAAGTTCGAAATTGTTGAAGACAACGCGAACCTGGACGAGAACTTCGGGAGCCATACGGTCATCAAGGTGATCGGCGTCGGCGGGGGCGGATCGAACGCCGTGAACCGCATGATCGCCTACGGTCTCGAGAGTGTCGAGTTCATCGCGGTGAATACGGATCTGCAGGCCCTGCAGATGTCGCACGCCGAAACACGGCTGCCGCTCGGCTCGAAGCTGACCGGTGGACTCGGCGCGGGCGGAATGCCCGAGACGGGCGAGAAGGCGGCGCTCGAGGATCAGGAAGAGATCCAGAACGTCATCCGCGGGGCCGATATGGTGTTCATCACCGCCGGTATGGGCGGCGGGACGGGAACCGGCGCGGCGCCGGTCATCGCCCGCCTTGCGCGGGAGCTCTCCATCCTCACGGTGGGCGTGGTCACCAAGCCCTTCAACTTCGAGGGCAAACGCAAGGCTCGACTCGCCGAAGAGGGAATCGAGCGGCTACGCGAGGAAGTAGACACCCTCATAACCATCCCCAACCAGCATCTGCTCAACATCGTCGAGCGCAGGACGCCCATAAAGGAGGCCTTCCTGCTCGCCGACGACGTGCTGCGCCAGGGTGTGCAGGGAATCAGCGATCTCATCACAAAGCCCGGTGAGATCAACATCGACTTCGCCGACGTGAAAACCATCATGAACGGCCGCGGCGACGCCCTGATGGGCATCGGCACCGGCAACGGCGAGAACCGGGCCGTGGATGCGGCGACGAACGCCATCAACAATCCGCTCCTCGAGGATGCGCGTATCGAGGGCGCCAAGGGAATTCTCGTAAACGTCACCGGTGGATCGGATTTCTCGCTCACCGAGTATGAAGAGGTCCTCAACATCATTACCGCCAACGCCGACGACGACGCCCTCGTAATCGCCGGCAGCGCCATGGATGAGCTCATGGAGGACGAGGTGAAGGTTTCGGTTATCGCGACCGGCTTCAACAACGAGGATCGAAACAAGAAGCCCTCCTCCGAGACGCGCGAGCGCAAGAGCGAGGAGTTCATCTCCCTCGACGAGTGGGTGCAGATGACCAGCGGGCGGGGCGACGAGGACCAACGGGATCTCTTTGGCGAGGAGCCTTCCTTCTCCGAAGAGTTCGGCATTCCGGCCGTGCTGCGATACCGCAGGAAGTCGAACGGAGAGGGATAAACACGGTGGACGGTATCTCCCGCGCGGACCTTCGCCGGCGCTTCGAGGACTATCTCATGGTCGAGCTGCGCCTCTCGCCACGTACGGTGGAAACCTACGTGCGTGAAGGGGGGCTGTATCTCGATTATCTCGAGGAGCAGGAGGCGGAGGCAACAACACAACAATCGGTGGACATCATCCGCTACCTGGTGCGTCGCCAGACCAGCGAGAACGGAATCGAGCAGCGCACCATAGCCAAGGTGCTCTCGGCGCTGCGCTCCTTCTTCCAGTTTCTCGTGCTCGAGGGGCTGCGAAACGATAACCCGGCGCTTTCGGTGGATATGCCGAAGACCGAACAGCGGGCGCCCGGCGTGCTCAGTGTGGAGGAAGTCGAGGCGCTCCTCGGCCACATAGACGTCGATACCCCGCACGGTCTTCGCGATCGTGCCCTCTTCGAACTGATCTACTCCTGCGGCCTGCGGATTTCCGAGGCCGTCGAGCTCACTCTCGACCGGCTCTACCTCGAGGAAGGAATCATCCGGGTGCGCGGAAAGGGGGACCGCGAGCGCTTCGTCCCGGTGGGGGGAGAAGCGGTTGCATGGCTCGAACGCTATCTCGAGTACGGCCGCAGTGAGCTTGCCAGGCCGGGGCGGCGCACGAGCTATCTCTATTTGAACCACCGCGGCGACGGTCTGTCGCGAAAGGGGATGTGGAAGCGCTTCCACGAGCTCTGTCGCCGCGCCGGAGTGGATGCCAAGGTGCACACCCTGCGTCACTCCTACGCGACGCACCTCCTCGAAGGCGGTGCCGACCTTCGGGCCGTACAGGAGCTGCTCGGTCACTCCGACATCTCCACCACCCAGATCTACACGCACATCGAGACGAGCAGCCTGAAGTCGTACCACCGTGCGTATCATCCGAGGGGGTAAGGGGCGTGAGGAATCGACGTACGGGAACTCTCACCGCGATGCTCGCGATGACCCTGGTGGCTGTGCTGGGGATGCTGGGGGTGCTAACGCTCGCCGGCTGCGATCAGGGTCGATCCGACACGCTCGAGGATCTCGCCGAGATGGAACCCGGTGACGGACCCGTGGGAGAGGAGCGTATCGCCGAGCTCAGGCGGCAGATCGACAATTATCGTGAAATCGTTGACGAAAAAGTGCAAGCAACAGGCCAATTGGGCGTGTATTACAAGATGCTGGCCCGTGCCTACATGACGCGACGCATGTATGGCCCCGCGCTGGATGCGCTGGAGGACGCGATCCGGATCGAGACCGTCAACCCGGTCGTATTCTACCGTGCCGGGGTTGCGGCGGGGCAGCTGGGAAACGCCGCCGGCGGCGAGAGCGAGGCGAGGAGGCACTTCGAGACCGCCGAGCG
>CAZVXU010000205.1:0-4604 GCA_964631585.1 uncultured Spirochaetaceae bacterium
ACGCCCGCGCCGTTGACCCCGTGTACCCGCTCGCCTATGCTTGGGCAATGGCAGCGAAACTGGGCACGCATGTTCTCGTAGTTGGCGGAGCAGGCTATATCGGAAGCCACGTGGTACAAGCCCTCCTCGAATCCGGTCGTCGGGTGACGGTGTATGACAACCTCTCGAGCGGCCTCGAGGAAAACCTCTTCAGGGAGGCGGCGTTCATCGAGGGAGACATCCTCGATCCGCCCGGGCTCAACGCGGCCCTCCGCCTGCCCGCCCGCGGGGGCACGAGCCGGGCGCCCGGCGAGAGCCGGTTCGACGCGGTGATCCATCTCGCGGCGCTCAAGGCCGCCGGCGAGTCGATGCTCGAACCGGAGCGCTACGCCCACAACAACATCACCGGCACCATAAACCTCTTGAACGCGATGACGGCTGCCGGCGTCGGCATGCTCGTGTTTTCCTCCTCGGCCGCCGTCTACGGGGAGCCACAGTATCAGCCGGTCGACGAGGACCACCCGCAGGCGCCTGAGAACTTCTACGGGTTCACCAAGCTGGAAGTCGAGCGGCTTCTCGCCTGGTACGACCACCTGCGCGGCCTCAGATCAGTGTCACTTCGCTACTTCAACGCCGCCGGGTACGACCCCGCGGGGCGTATCACCGGCCTCGAGCAGAACCCTGCAAACCTCCTGCCGGTCATCATGGAGGTCGCGGTCGGCCGCCGCGAGGAGCTCAAGATCTTCGGCGACGACTACGACACCGCAGACGGCACCGGCGTGCGGGACTACATTCACGTCACCGATCTTGCGGAGGCCCACGTCCAGGCGCTGGAGCTGCTCGAGGCAGGCGACGGGAGCATGAGCCTGAACCTCGGAAGCGAGGCCGGCATTAGTGTGATGGAGATGCTCGAGGCGGCGCGGCGCATAACCGGACGGGACATCCCGGCCCGTCTGGTGGAACGTCGCCCCGGCGATCCCGCACGCCTCGTGGCCTCGGCACAGCGGGCACGGAAGATCCTCGGCTGGTCGGCCCGCCGCAGCGATGTGGAGACCCTGGTCTCGACGAGCTGGAACGCCTACCGGAAGCTTCTCGGCTAGGAGACCACCTCGCGGGACGCGAGCCAGGACCGGAAACGGCGATACAGCCCACTCACCCCGAACAGAGACGCCAAAATGAACGCGCCGCCGAGGAGCGTCTTCCACCCGAGCGGGTCGGCAAAGATGAGGGTTCCGAGCACCGCCGCAAAGACGATCCGAGCGGCCGACACGATCGCCCCGCCGGCCGCGCTTATATAGCGATAGCCTACTGTCAGCGTCAGCTGCCCCCCGAATGCGCAGGCGGCGACGCCGGCAAGGGGAAGCGCCGCATGCGACGCCGGCATGGTGAAGCCGGGCAGCATCACGAAGAAACTCGCGATGGTCCCAAAGAGAAAAAGATGGAACAGGATAAGGAAGGAGCTGTCGTACTTGCGTGCCTCACGCAGGGCCGAGATCGCCACCGCGGCGGCTCCGGCGGAGGCAAGAGCCAGCAGGTCCCCGGCGTTCACACCGGAAAAGCCCAGCCCGTCACGCGGGGAGAGTACGAGCCAGATACCTACGAGGGTCATGGTGAGAAAGAGATAGTACACACCAGGCGTCGACTCACGGTTCAGGATGGGGGCCACGGCAAACACAAAGACCGGATAGGTCATATTGAGCATGTTTGCGTGGGTCACCGTCGTGAGCTCCAGCCCCGAGAAGAAGAGCACCACCGCCATGGTGTTGGTCAGAACGCGCAGCGCCACCATGCGGGGTGCTTTCGGCCTGATCGATTCCCTGGCGATCGCGGCATAGGCGGTCACGACCGCGAAGCCGAAGAGAAAGCGGACGAAAGCGGCGGTGCGTCCTGAGATCCCGGCGGTTTCCGCGGAAAGTTTCACGAAAACAGCGGTTCCTGCAAACAGTAGCGCCGAGAGCAGCAGCATGCCGACTCCCAGCAGCGCCTCGCGAGTATGGCGGGCGCTCTCGCTCTCCATAGATCTACTCCTCGATGTGTCCGTCTTTGACCCGCTCGGAACGCTCGAAGCGCGGGCAGTGCCGTCCGGTGCTTTCGTACACGACCTGGCTCGGCAGACGGTGCGTTTTGACACCGAACACACGGCAACCGCGTGGAAACTGTGCGTCCCAGGTGACGAAGAAATGGCGGCACCGCAGGCAGTTCGGTGCACGAGTGGGAAACTTCAGAAACCCCTCAGCCATTACCTCGGAGTATACCGGAAATGCCGCCCGTGTTTACAGGACGGCCTGCCTGCCGTACACTGGAGGTAGATTCAACCTAACGACATACGAAGAGGCAGACATGGACATTCGGTATTATCTGTCGGTTTACCCGCTCGAGGCTCTCATCGCATCTCAGCTCTCTCCGCACGAGTTCGGACGCTACATGGCGACGGGGAAGAAGAACGGGTCCTACGAACGGATCATGTTCATAGAGGTCGAGGGCGGCTTCGGCTCCTATTTCGATTGGGACTATGCACGCGAACGCTGCGTTCCGCACGAAGACGGTCGCCCGAAGAACTCGGTGTGGATGTCCGTCTATCGCGCGCTCGAGCATGTCGAGCTCGACAAGCTGATGTCGCTGTACATGACGACCCTCGACGGCCGCACGCTGGAGGTCCCACGCGGGGAGTATGAGCCCCCCGACGAGAGTCAGGGCTATTTCGTATATCAGGAGATCTGCCCGATCACGCCGCTGGTCGTCAGCCGGCTCAATCCGAGCGATTTCTGCACCTACATGACCGATACCACCAACAAGGTAAGCGTGCCCCAGGTGGTGTTCGCCGACCTGAAAACCATCGACTTCGAGCACCCGGAGAACACGGGAAACATCGGCGCGGCATACGATAGGAACATTCAGCATCTGCAAGACTGTATCGAGGATGTCCGGACACAGGAGAACAAGCCGAACAAGAACGTCGAGCGCTCGGTAAGCTCTTTCTCCTATCAGATCGTGAATAAAGGCGTCTACGTGGGACACGGGTCGAATATCGTGCAGTACACGATGCCGAGTGCCGCCGAGCTCCGCCGCACGCATTACGACTGGGCACGGTCGGCGATGATCATATAGTGAGCGACGGGACAACTGACAACAGGGCAATCCTCGTTTCGGTCCGACAGACTCGCGCCGGAGAGGATCACCAGGAAGAGGGGCTGGAAGAGCTCGCCGGATTACTCGCAACACTGGGAGTGGAGCCTGTTGAGCGGCTGGCGGTGAGCGTCCGCGAGTACCGGCCGCGGTATCTGGTGGGAAGCGGCAAGGCCGATGAAATCATCCGGGCTGCCGAGGACCACGACGCGAGCATGATCGTCTTCGATAACGAGCTCTCGCCTTCGCAGCAGCGGAACTGGGAACAGCGAGCCGAGCGTTCCACCCTCGACAGGCAGGAAGTGATCCTCGAGATCTTCGGTCGCCACGCATCCACGCGGGAGGCGCGGTTGCAGGTTGATCTCGCGCGCATGCAGTACCAGCTTCCCCGGCTCACCCGGGCGTGGACCCACCTCTCGCGCCAGCGCGGCGGACAGAAGGGAACGCGAGGCGAGGGCGAGACACAGCTCGAGGCCGACCGCCGCACCGTCCTCGCGCGCATCGACAGCATCCGCCGGAAGCTCTCCGAGGTGGAGCAGCAGCGTGAGGCGCGGCGCAAGCAGCGCACCGGCGTACCGGTACCCACCGGTGCCATCGTGGGCTACACCAATGCGGGCAAGTCCTCGCTGCTCAACCGGCTCTCCGGAGCCGGCGTGCTCGTGGAGGACCAGCTCTTTGCCACCCTCGACCCCACGACCCGCAAGGTCGAGCTGCCGAACTCCGCACACGTGCTCGTCACAGATACGGTCGGCTTCATTCGAAACCTTCCGCATCAGCTCGTTGACGCCTTTCACTCCACACTCGAGGAAACGGTAACGGCCGATTTCCTCGTCAACGTCCTCGACGGCTCCTCCCCGCATGTCATGGAGCATCACCAGACCACGATGTCCGTCCTCGCGGACCTCGGAGCCGGGGAGAAACCAATTCTGACCGTGGTGAACAAAATTGACTCCCCGGGGGTGCGCCCCGGGGACATCGACGTTCTCTGCTCTCGCATTCAGGCGACGTTAGACACCACCTGCGTGGCCTGCTCGGCGAGAACAGGCGAGGGAATCGAGGAGCTTCGCGAGGCCATGCGCGACCTCGTCGCGGGAGGCTTCGAAAGGGCAAACTACCACCTGCCCTACAATCGCTACGATCTCGCCGCGCTCGCGCACAGAACCGGCCGTGTCGTCGCGGAGGAGCACCACGGCGATGGCATCCATCTCGATGCCTCGGTGCCCCCGCGGACACGAAACCTCCTCGCCCCCTACCTCGATACGGACTGAGGGTTCTTCCGGTGCCCCGCGAAGCACTGCCCCGACTCGACACCCACCCCGACCTACGCGCCGCCCTCCTCCCTCACTGCCGCCTCGGCGTCGGCGATATCTGGGAAGACGAAGCTTTCGGTCATCGCGTCGGTGTGGTCGATGCCACCGACACCGCAGCGGTGAGGCGGCTCACCGACGGACATCGCTACGAACTCTCCATCCACGACCCGCCGTACAACGTGCGGATCC
>CAZVXU010000206.1:0-4595 GCA_964631585.1 uncultured Spirochaetaceae bacterium
GCGCCGGACGAACCGCCGCGCCGGACGAACCGCCGCGACGGCTAAAGCTCGGGCGTGCCCGCTTGCTGGTCCGCCACTACCGACTGTCCGCCTACCGGATCCGCGGCGGCCGGATCCCCGGCCTGCTCGTACGCATCCAGTATCTGATCCTGCAGCAGGGTGCGGAAGTCGGAGTTGATCGGATGAGCAACGTCCTTGTACTCGCCGGTTTTTGTCTTGCGGCTCGGCATTGCAATGAAGATGCCTGACTTCCCCTCGATGACCTTTACGTTGTGCACGACAAAGCAGTCATCAAAGGTGACGGTGACGTACGCCTTGAGCTTGCCTTCCGCGGAAACCCGCCGGACCCGGATATCGGTGATCTCCATTTCAAGACGCTCCTCCGACTGCGCAGACGGGAGTCCGCGCGCTGGTCGTAATCCCGATTCCGGGGGATGTAGAACTGGGGATGGCTCCCCGGACTGTCCACCCACCACGGTTCATAATTATACACAATCTCGGTCAGCTGTCAAATTGAAGTGCTATCCTGACCGGCTCTATCGTCATAGACGATCTCGCCGTTGTACCAGAGGCGCTCCAGCTCGTAGAAAGCCCTCATCTCCTCGGTCATGAGATGGACTACCATGAAGCCGTAGTCGAGAAGCGTCCACCCGTTTCCATCGCTACGTTTGCGGCTGTTGATGGGCCGGATATCCCGCTTCGAGAGGTGTTCCTCCAGACGCCGATGGAGGCCGCGCAAATGACCCGTGGAGCGAGCCGTGGTGATGACAAGAAAGTCGGTGAAGCTGCACACTTCCGCGACATAGATCGCCAACGTGCCTTCCCCGTCGTGGTGCGAGAGCACCTCTGATGCGTCGATCACCTGCTGTTTATTCTCGGACATATGTTCCGTCAAAGTCTTGCCCCAGTATGACCGTTACGTCAATTGCAGATTCCCCGGGAAGGGGCTCGCTCTCGATGCGCGTAGCATGGATGATACCTGCTGCCCGCCGCGCGAGCGCGATATTTCCCGTTCGGTCGAGTACGCGTGTGTGTTCGACGTCGGATGAGTCGGCGTTATCAAAGGATACCACGTCAAAGCCGTAGCCTTCGTAGAGCTCTTTCGTCCGACGCGCCAGCCCGCTCACGCTGGTGCCGTTCAATATCTCTAAAGAAACGGTGATGGACTCCTCGGCGAGCTCCTCACCGGAGGCCAGGGACTGCTCAACCTGGCGCACCGACTGCCTGAGCCACTCGCCCTCGAAGTGGGGAAACAGCAGCCGCTTTGTTTCGCCGTGGGAGTCCACCGAGCGAAAGTTGCCTTGTATACGTCGCTGAATCATTTGCTCCGTATCCACAAGCGAGAATTGACCGATCAGCGAGAACAGTGAACGATCGTCGAGGTTCTTTTCGAAGCTCGCGGTTACGTAGGGCGCAACCTGCTCGTGACGCAGGCTCGAGGCGTTATCGCCGAGCATCTCGAGAAACCGCCGCGTGAACTGGAGTCGACGCATGATGCGGTCGGTGCGGGGCTCCCCGGGTGGCGTAGAGGTCAGGTACATCCGCACCTTCTCCCCGTCGAGCGTGACGTTCCCCGCCGGGAGCAACACGGCGGGCGAGGAGAATGAAGCAGAGGGAACGGGCACGGCGCCGGCAGCAGCCCCGGACTCCCCGGAAGCAGCGGACGCGCCGCCATCCTCGGCCCCCTCGACGGCTACCCGCGCTTCTCCGCTCGCCTCCGCCATCTGGTACGACTCGGCTATGAATAGCTCAAGACCCTCGGCGAGATCGACAACGTCGGAGACTCCCTCGGTGTCCAGCACGAGATAGAACGGAATCGAAACGCCCAGCAGATTCTCGATCTCGGCCCGGTAGGCGCCGATATCCCCCTCCTCGTAGAGCGTAGCGATGCTGTCAACTCGGTTCAGCGATTCGAGGATGGCGCCGAGATCATGAGGTGCGTCGAAGAGGCCCACCCGATTGGTGCGCGGGTTGTAGATGAGTACCTGCGTAGAGATCGGCGAGCCGTCCTCCTCTGTGACCAGCAGAACGCGGATTGTTTCGCCGTTGTCTACCATGGAGGAGACAGTATCCGTTCGGAGGCTGAGATATACGAATACCGAGATGGCAACCAGAATGCCGACGACGACCAGCAGCAACACCACGGAAAGATCGATTTTCGGTCTGCGAATCATCCCGGATACTCCTTGCCGCAGAGCTCTCTGTACATTGCCAGGGTCGGCTCCGCCGGCTCATGCCCTCTTCGGGTGTTGTGATCCACGCACGCACAGAGCATCGCGTCGAGATCCAGCGGTTCCACCTGCGCGCGGAACTCCACCTGCACGTGTGCACGCTGCGGCTCCAGGTAGTCGGCGCAATACAACACTTTCTGCAAGAGCGTCATTCCCACGTCCCCGAGCGTGTGGCTCCGTACCGCAGCGAGCACCTCCTCGTCGCATACATGGTACTCATCGCGCAGAACCGCCGCCGCTGCGCGGCCATGCAAAAGCTTCGGAATCTCCCGCTCGAGAGGCGACTCACCGAAGCCGTCCGATAGAGCCCGCTCGCGAATCTGCGCTTCTCCCCACTCCCGCGCGATATCATGGGCCAGCGCGGCAAGTCGCGCCCGCGCCGGATCCTCGCCGAAGCGCGTCGCCAGCCACTCCGCGTATGAGGCGACACCCATGACATGCTCTCGGCGCCGCGGGGAAAGTGCGCCTGTAAGGGCCCGCTCGATGCGGGCAGAGGCAACCTTCACACGTGATGCGAGGTCAACGCTTGTAGAGGGCATGGGTACGAATGTAGCCATAGACGGATTCCGGCACAAGATACCGATACGCTTTGCCTGCTTTCACACGCTCTCGCACGCCTGAGGATGATACCGGCAGCGGAGGGTTGTCAATCGTCGAATGACGGAAGCGGGCCGAGGTCTCTCCCTCGCGAGTTGCTATGATGATGTTCACCATATCCTCGAGCTCGTCGGCGCCCTTCCAGGTGTGAAAGCCGTCGACGAGATCATCACCGATGATAAGCCCGAGTCGGCCATCGATAGGGTAACTGTCGTAGAGATGCTTCACGGTGTCGATCGTGTAAGACACACCCCGGTTGTCGATTTCCCAGGTCTCCACCAGGAAATCCTCCCGGCCGTCCAGGGCAAGCTCGAGCATTCGGACTCTGTGCTCCGCTCCCGCGGCGGGGGCGTCGTTCTTGTGCGGGGGTTGATAGGCGGGCACAAATACCACCCGATCGTAGCCGAGATTTGCTCGAGCCTCTTCGGCGATAAAGAGATGACCGACGTGGACCGGATCAAATGATCCGCCGAACATCGCGATCTTCACGCTCGCCCTCCACCACCGTAAGCTCGGCAAGCCGCTGAACGAGCTCGGCGAGCCCCTCGCGACTGAACGAAGAAACACCGACGACGTTCACGCCCTCGGTCCAGTCGGCGCTGCGGATCTCCGAAAGGCGGTCGCGGGTACCGTCCAGGTCCAGTTTTGTCCCGACGAGCAACCTACGCTTCTCGAGGAGGGTCGGCTCGTAGCGACGCAGCTCCTCGCAGAGAGTGCGGTAGCTGTATTCGGGATCCCCGCCATCGTCGGAGAGATCGATCACGAAGACGAGGGCTCGCGTGCGGGCGATATGCTTGAGGAATCGCAGTCCCAGCCCGGCGCCGTCCGCGGCACCTTCGATGATACCCGGAATGTCCGCGAGCACCACGTCCCGGTCGAAGAGCTTGATCACGCCGAGACTCGGGATGGTCGTGGTGAAGGGATACCCGGCAACCTTCGGCTCCGCTGCCGTGAGCGCGCCGAGCAGGCTGGATTTGCCCGCGTTCGGAAGGCCCACAAAACCGGCGTCGGCGATCAGGGCGAGCTCAACCCGCAGCGTCGCGCTGCTCCCCTCCTCCCCCGGCTGCGCGAATCGCGGCGCCTGCTGACGGGAGCTCTTGAAGTGTGTGTTCCCCTTGCCGCCGCGGCCGCCCGCAAGGCATACCCACTCAGTCACCTCACCCGAGAGGTCGGCAAGCACGTCCCCCGTCTCCGGTGAGCGAACGAGCGTACCGGGAGGCACCTCGATAACGGCCTCATCACCGTCACGTCCGTGACGTTTCGCACCTTCCCCCGGCCTGCCGTTCTCGGCCCGGTAGGTGCTCTTGTAGCGTAGATGTCGAAGCGTTTTCAGGTTGGACCTGGTACGAAACACGACGTTCCCGCCGCGCCCGCCGTCACCCCCGTCCGGCCCGCCCCGCGGGACGTATTTTTCCCGTCGAAACGAGACCGCACCGGGTCCGCCGGAGCCGGAATGCACGGTGACTGTGACTTCGTCGACGAACTGCTGCACCCGCTATCAGCCGGCCGGAGCTACCGTGACGAGCCTCTTTCCCTTTCGGCTCTTGAACTCGACGTTTCCGTCGATCTTTGAGAAGAGCGTATCGTCGCTGCCACGACCCACGTTGAGGCCCGGATGGAACTTCGTCCCGCGCTGCCGTACGATGATCTCTCCCGCAGATACGAACTGTCCGCCGAAGCGCTTTACACCGAGGCGCTTGGATACCGAATCCCGACCGTTCTTGGAGCTTCCTCCACCTTTCTTATGTGCCATAAGGACCTATTCTC
>CAZVXU010000207.1:0-2106 GCA_964631585.1 uncultured Spirochaetaceae bacterium
GCGCAGCGCGGCAACGTGACGATCACCAGCAACGTCATCAACCCAAACCAGGGGGACCGCGCGACGCTCAACTACGTGCTCGACAGCGCGAGTTTAGTGCGCGTGAACGTCTTCAACGTCGCCGGGGACCTCGTCGACATCCTGCAAAGCGGTCGCCAGCAGGCCGGCGAGCATTCGCTGACCTGGGACGGCACGAATCGCCAGGGTTATCCGGTGGCCCGCGGGATCTACTTCATCAGGGTGATGGCCGACGGGATCGATGAGTACCGGAAAGTGATGGTGGTGAAATGAAGACGTCAATCATGACGCGCGGCAGGCGCCCACGAAGGCTTCGGGTGGCGATCGATCTGCTCGCCGCCGTGGCGATCACGTTTCTTGCGGGGTGTCCCACGCCGACGCAGGAAGAGTTCACCTACACGGCAACGGTCGCCGTAACGGGCGCGGTTGCAGGCGGCGTAACGGTCAATGTAGTGGACCCAGTTGGTGGTGGAACGGGTGGTCCCGTCGGTGTAGCGACATTTCCGTGGACCTACCCCGTCTCGGATTCGGTCGACTTCGACAGTCTCTCCACCGTCGAGTTCGTCGTCGACGGAACGCTCAACCCTGGAGAAACCTTCGGCGTAACGGTGACTTACCGAGAGGAACACTACACCGACCCGGTCACGCACACGCTCTTCTCTGAGTCGGTCTCAAACGCCGCGGCTGCTTCCGAGGCGGCAGTTATTCAGGGAGCCGTGGTCCTGCCCTACGTGAAGGCTCCGTGACGTAGGAGAAATGCGGTGCGCCCGCACCGCACAGCAGGCGACACAGCGATGCCCTACAACACCCCCAACACTTCAGCCCCATGCTCCGCAGGCTTCACCTTCGGGAACACCTTCGCAATCTTCCCGTCCTCGTCGATGACATAGGTGCTTCGGATCACGCCCTCGTATGCCTTGCCGTACATCTGCTTCTCGCCCCAGGCCCCGTACTGCTGGATCATCGTTTTGTCGGGATCGCTGAGGAGATAAAAGGGAAGCTCGTACTTCGACTTGAAGTTCTGGTGGGACTTCTGGCTGTCCGCACTCACGCCGAGGACGACCGCGCCCTTCTCGAGGATCGCGTCGTAGTTGTCGCGGAAGTTGCACGCCTCTTTGGTGCATCCTGGGGTGTCGTCCTTGGGGTAGAAGTAGATGACCACCTTCTTGCCTCTGAACTGGCTCAGTGAGATCTCGGTTCCGTTCTCATCGGGGAGGGTGAACTCCGGTGCCTGTGTTCCTTCCTCGAGCATTGTGCGCTACTCCTTTCGCGTCGTTTGTGGCCGCGGCCGAAGACGCCGGCAGCCCCGCAAAAGGTAGCTATGCTGAGCGCGACGGGCAACTATATCTGATAGGAGTAGTACAGGATGATGCCGTTCTCGCGCGCGTAGTCCTCCGCATCATGCTCGGAAATCATGTGGGTGATGAGTACCGGCACCACGGTTCGCCCGTCCTCGGGGAGGCGAGCGAGACGCTTGCGGAGAAAGCTGTCGATGGCGTTTTTCGACAATTGTGATTTTGCCTCGCCGACGATGCGCACCTGCTCGTCCCCCCGATGTGCCCCACCCACGATGTTGAGCTCGATGGGATTCTCGTCGCGGTCCGCGACGTAGCGACGAAAGAGCGGCTCGTCGACCACGATGCCGTGGTCACGCTCGAGAAGCCCGGGGAGGCTCACGTATGCTTTGTTCTCAAGCTCGTAGCCGACGGTGTGGGAAAGACCGCCGAGCTGCCGTTTGACATCACGCATGTCGTCCTTGAGTATTGTGACCTCCTCCCACGTGCGCTGCTGCGCGGCGGTAAGGTCGTCGACACGGGCACCCAGCGTGTTGAGGCGCTCCTCGGTCCGCTGCTGTGCGACGGTAAGGTCATCCACGCGGGCGCCAAGTGCTTCGAGGCGCTCGCCAGTGCGCCGCTCCGCGGCGGCCAGCTCTTCCATGCGGGCCTCGGTCCGCTGCTGCGCGACGGACAGCTCCTCCACGCGAGCCTCAGTCCGCTGCTGTGCCGCGGTGAGGTCGTCCACGCGGGCGCCAAGTGCTTCGAGGCGCTCGTCAGTGCGCCGCTCTGCGGCGGCGAGCTCCTCCATGCG
>CAZVXU010000207.1:2206-4538 GCA_964631585.1 uncultured Spirochaetaceae bacterium
GGCCCCCAGTGCGTCGAGGCGTTCGCCGGTGCGTTGCTGCGCGGCTGTGAGTTCCTGCACCTGGGCCTCGGTGCGTCGTTGGGCCGCGGTGAGGTCGTCCACGCGGGCCTCGGTCCGCTGCTGCGCGGCGGCGAGCTCTTCGAGCCGTTCGTCGGTGTGCGCCTGTATCTGCGTGATGCGCTCGAGTGTTGCGTCGATGCGGTCGAAGCGTTTATCTACCTCGAGCGCGCGCTCTGCCGCTTCCTGTCGTTCGACTGATCGATCAACTTGCTGAATGGCTGACTCGATCGGCTCGAACACCGAGGCGAACACCTGGGTGAGGCGTGACGCTGTCTCCTCGTCGAAGATCTCCCGTAATTGCTCGAAGACCTTTCGCTCGTTGAACATGCCAATATCCATATCTATAATACCACACGCGTCAAAATCGCGTCATGCTTCACGAGTGACCGAAATTTCTACCTCTTTTCACCGGAGCGGCCTCCAACTACGATGATTGTGCGTATGGCAGCCCCGCTTGTCTCGGTAATCATCCCCGTCTACAACCGGCCCCGGCTCGTGCGCGAGGCTGCGGAGTCCGTCCTCGCGCAGTCCTTTCGGGATTTCGAGCTCATTGTCGTGGACGACGGCTCAACTGACGAGACGCCGGCGGTGCTCGCCGACCTCGCGGCACAGGCATCCCGGAGCGCAGCCGGCACCCCTGTCCCGGCCGCTGCCAAACCGGTCGGCCGCATCACCGTCCACCGCATCGCACACAACGGCCATCCCGGGGCGGTCCGAAACCGTGGCGCCGAGCTCGCGCAGGGGCGCTACCTCGCCTTTCTCGACGCCGACGACCTGTGGCACCCGCAGAAGCTCGAGCGGCAACTGGCGCTGCACGAAGGCTCTACTCCCGCAGTCTCCGTCGCCGGCGCTGCAGCCTCCGTCCCCGTCGCTGCCGCCGTGGCCGGCGCCTCCCCGTCGCGCCTATCCCACACCCGCGAACGGTGGATTCGAAACGGCCGGGGAATCTCACAGAAGGGGATGGACCACGCCAGAGCGGGGTGGATATTCGAGGACGCCCTGAAGAAGTGCACGATCGGCCCCTCCACGGTGATGATGGAGCGCGCACTCTTCGAGGAGCACGGCGGGTTTCGGGAGGACCTCGAAATCGCCGAGGACTACGAGCTCTGGCTGCGGATCACGGCGCGGCACGCGGTCGCCTACCTCGATGAGCCGCTCACGGTGAAGCGGGCGGGCCACGGCGATCAGCTCTCGGAGAAGTATGGTCAGATCGAGCGCTTCCGCATCGAGGCGCTCCGAAATCTGGTGCAATCGGGGCATTTCGAGGGGTGCGACGCCGAACGCGGCCTGTCTGCGGACCCGGCCCAGGACCCGGCCCCCGGCCTCGGAGACCCGGGCGGCGCGCGCACGAGCGCGCCGCCTCCCACCGCTCCACCTGCCCTCGCCGAGCTCGCCCGCAAGTGCCGGATCTACGCGGCGGGCTGTGAGAAGCGGGGGCGTCTCGAGGAGGCAGCGGCATACCGGGCGGAAGCCACTCACTACGAGGTGGGGTATCAAGAAGCGTGTTGGTGAATGCCGGGTTACTCTTTGCAGCGCAACGGGCTCCGGGCGATTGGTGCCTTCGGATGCTTCCGTGCACCGCGCTTCTCTGCTAAAAACGGGCCCTGACTATATTTGTCCGAACTCGTACCAACACGGTTCTATATACCTCACGAGGCGCGCCACCCCGCCATGCTCCGATGCACCCCCAACGCCCGCGTCATCCACAAAAACACCGGATACGGCAGCAACGCCCGCAACAGCACCGCGAGCCGCACCGTCGGGGGCAGCAGGACCTGGCGGCGCCCGCGCCGCAGGCATTTCTCCACGATCGCGCGTGCGACGTCGTCGTGGGAGCCGACGCGGGGGACGAGGATGCCGCCGAGACCGGGGATGCGGGCGCCCTCGAAGAGGCCGGTTGCGACGTAGTTGGGGTGGACCGAGCTGAAGCGGATCTCGCGGTGACCGGCGTTCTCCGCCTCGTGGCGCAGTGATTCGGTGAGGCCCCAGACGGCCCATTTGGTGGCGGCGTAGACGGCGAGGTCGGGGACGCCGAGGGTGCTCGAGGCGGAGGCGATGTTCACCACGTGGCCGCGGCCGTGCTCGTGCATGATCGGCAGCACGAGCCGGGTCAGATGCACCACCGAGGAGAAGTTGACGTCGATAAGCCGCTGCTGGGCCGCGGCGGCCTGGTCGTGGAAGGGGCCTCCTGAGAGGGTGCCGGCGTTGTTGACGAGGATGTCGATGCTTCCCATCTCGGAGACCCCCCGGGAGACGCCGAGCTCGAGCTCGG
>CAZVXU010000208.1:0-4530 GCA_964631585.1 uncultured Spirochaetaceae bacterium
GATCCCAGTTGTTGAAGTCGCCCGCCACGTAGACGCTGAGCCCCCGAACGTCGGGAAGATCGACACGTTGCCCTCCGATGGATTGGAGGCCCGCGCGTGGCTCGGGCGCAAACACGAACTCCACGGTGCCTCCGTCCCCATCCCCGCGACCTCCGTCCCCGATGCGCGGTGTCTCGATGGATGCCGGCGGGCGCGCGGGCAGCTCGAAGACCGAGAGCATCACTCCGTTCCGGTCGCGCGTGATTTGCGGGTTCGTGGGATCGGTGCGCCACAGGCCGTCGACGATGATGCGATACTCGAGTTGCTCCGCGTCCTCGGGGATGGTGTAGGCGAGCGCGAAAACCCGCGTCGTCGCCGTGTGGTTGGGATCCTCGGGGTTCCGCACGGTGTTCTGCACAAGATCGAAGGTATGCACCCGGGCGAAGTTCTCGTGCGCGAAGGCTGCGGCAACGTAGCGCGCGTTCGGCTCCTCGTTCTCCCCGTCGAAGGTCAGAAGCACGTGGCCGTCTATCACTTCCGGCGGTCCCGACGAGGTGAGCCCGCTCACGCGCCGATGGATGTTCAGGTTGAACTGCTCCTGCTGCGCGGCGAGGCTCGTCGTGCCGACGCCGGTGGTGGCGAGAAACAGCAGCAGGGTGAGGAGAACGCCGGCGCCGTGGCGCGGCGTGAAAACGCGTCGCGATGTTTGAAGTTTTTCGCGCATCTGCTATATTTTGTCGGTGCGAGACGTTGCCTCTTTGAGAATCATCTTACATTTCCTTCGGACTCACCGAAAATCTCATTAGATGCCGACCCGGGACTCCATAGAGGAATTTAACAGAACTCTGGTGACACTCGGCAATGAGCCTGCCGTGCGCGCGCGCCGAAACGAGGACATCGAGCAGATCGCCCCGCCCGAGGAGGGCCTGTCGGAGGACCTGAGCGAGCTTCTCGGCGAAGAGACCGGCGAGGGCACCGAAGGCGCCGCCGGTGGTGCCGAGGAGCCCGAGGCCCCGACTGAGCCGGAAGCTGAACCCAACCTTCCCGATGCCGGCGAAGAGCTCGATGTCGACGATATCGATATCGACGAGGAGCTTGCCGCGCTGGGACTGGAAGAAGCGGAAGCGGGGACGGAGGAAGAGCCGACGCCCCCCGAGGCCCTCGAAGGAGAGCCGGCAGCCGCAGAACCCGGCGCTGAGGAAGAACCCGCCACCCCGTCACCCGCAGCCGGAGAACCCGCTGCCGGAGAAGAAGAGGACGAGTTCGAGGATTTCGATGATCTCGTCTCCGGCGAGGAACTCGCCGGGCTTACCCAGTTCGAGCCCGAGGAAAGCGAAGAGGCCGAGGAACTCGGCGCGGAGGATTTCGAGGAGCCCGAGGAATTCGACCTGAGCGATTTCGCCGGAGATTTCGACTTCAGCGCAGAAGAGGCCGAGGTCCCCGAGTTCGAAGGCGAGGAAGAGCTCGAGGAGGCGCCGGCGGAGGAAGACTTCGAAGAGGCATTCGAAGCCGAGGAACCCGCGGCCGAGGAACCCGCGGCCGAGGAACCCGCGGCCGAGGAGCCCGCTGGTCCGGAAACACCGGAAACAGCGGAGGGCGAGGGGCTGCTGGCTCCCGAGGAATCGGACGAGTTCTCCTTCGACTTCGCCGAGGAGGAGATCCCGGAGCCCGCCGCCGGGGCGGAAAGCGGCGAGGAAGCCGGCGAGGAAGGTTTCGAGGAGCCCGATATCCCCGCGCCGGGGGCGGGCGAGGGCGAGGAGGAGTTCACCTTCGAGGATGAGTCCTTCGAGCTTCCGGAGGGCGAAGACTTCGAAGAGCCCTCCGCCGAGGCCGGCGGTGGTGAAGAGGTCGGCGAGGAGGACATCGACGAGTTCAGCCTCGGAGACTTTGGCGCCGAGTTCGGCGTTCTCGAGGAGGCCGAGGAGGGCGCCGAGGAAGAGGCGGAGCTCAACCCGGCACTCGATGTAAGCGGGGCACCGCCGCCTGCGCCCGAGGATGCGGCTGCGCCGGAGGTCGAGCTCAGCGACGAAGAGTTCGCCGCCCTCCAGCACAGCCTCAACTCGCTTCCCCTCAACCTCAAGATCGCGGTGGAAGAGGCCATCGCGGAGCAGCGCGGCGGACCGGAGCGCACCGAGCGCCTCGTTCGCATGCTCGTGGAGGGCGAGACCGCCCGCCACATCGCCGATGTTACCGGCAAGATCCTCGGTCGGCGCATCGAAGTGCCCCGCGGTTACGAGAAGCGTACCGGCGTCAGCTTCGAGAAGGAGCGGCAGAGCTTCGCCTACCGTTTCCGCGAGAACATCCTCCCGATTGTCAGGGTCGTCGGGCTGACGATGCTCGCTATCGCCGTGGTGACCTTTCTCGCTTACCGCTTCGTCTACCGGCCGCTTCACGCGGGAAACCTCTACGAGCAGGGGCTCGGTCAGATCGAGGCGGACCGCTACGCGGCGGGAAACGAGCTCTTTGATCGAGCGGTCCGTGTCTGGCCGGTGAAATCGCGCTTCTACGAGTACGCGGAGTCTTTCCAGGACAAGCGTCGCTATGACCTCGCCAGGGCGAAGTACGAGCAGGCCCTGCGCCGGTATCCCGGGGACAAGGCCGGGATGCTCGGTTACGCGGCGATGGAGTCCGATCTTTCGAACTATCCTCGGGCCGATGAGCTGCTGCGGGTGTATCTCGAAGGCACGGGGTTTCCCGGCGGCGGCTACGTGCAGAACCGCGAGTTCATGTCCCAGATTATGGATATGCCGCCGAACGCCGTCCCGCGGATCGTGGGTGATCCCTTCGACTACGACGCGCTGCTGCTCCGCGGCGACAACTTCATGGCCTGGGCGCAGGAAGATTCCCAGTACTACGAAAATGCGCGCCGCGCCTATGCCCTCGCCCTACAGCACCACGGCCGCAGGCCCGAGCTGATGTTCTCATTTCTCGAGTACTTCATCGAGACAGACAACGCCGAGGAGGTCCTGAGCCTCACCCGGGAGTTCCAGGCGGACGCCCGCCTCGAGATCGACACGGAGGCCTACGCACGCCTCGGCGGATATCTCCTCGACGGCGGACGCCGGATGGGCGGCGCGCAGGGCCGGCAGATGCTCGACTTTGCCTCGCCGGTCCTCATGCGTGCTGTCCGGGTGGCCCGCGAGCGGGGCCTGATGCTCCCCTCGGCCCACTATCACCTGGCTCGCTATTACCGGGATCTCGATCAGCCCGTGGACGAGAGAATCGCCCTCGACAACGCACACGGGCAGTTCGACGCCCTCGCAGCGCGCGGGCCGCTTGAGCGCCGGCAGGTCGCGCAGTACATCGACACCGATGCCCGACTCGGGGAGTACTACTACCGCCGGGAGGAGTATCTCACCGCGCGGGAGCACTTCACCGACGCCATCGAGCGCTATCAGCGTGCACGTGATCGCGGCACCGTGGAGGCCGAGCCCCGATTCGGCCGCCTGCACGCGAGCTACGCGGACCTGCTCTACTACGTGAGCAGGGAGTACGGCGAAGCTCTCGCCAACTACGCCATCGCCGAGGAGAACGGCTACTCAACCCGCGACATCGACTACAAACAGGGCTTCATCTTCTACCGCGAGGCCGAGTACCAGCAGGCCCTCGAACACTTCTTTGACGCCGCCGGCGACTACACGCAGAACCGCAGCGTGCTCTACTCAACCGCCAACGCCCTCTATCACCGAGACACCCTCGGCGCCGCCCGCGGCTACTACGCCGAACTCCTCGAGGTGCTCGAGGCCGAACGCGAGGGCATCCAGAACCTCCTTCTCGAGGAAGACAGCCAACACCGCGGCCTCATCGAGTACCTCATCAAGGTGCAGAACAACCTCGGCGTGACCCTCCAGCGCCTCGCCCAGCGCAGCCCCCAAAACGGCGAGGTTTCCTCACAGGGCCTCGAATATCTCACCGCCGCCTCCGAAGACGCGGTCAACTACAACCGCAACCCCCGCACCGGCGAGCGCGGCCAGTCGATCAGCCTTGCCTACCTCAACATGCGCGAGATCCTCTATCCCCAGCCCGAGTACGACCTGCAGATCTACTCGGCGATTCCGAAGGATCTGGATGATGTGGATTTTTAGGGGGGCTCGCGGCAGAACATCTCCAACATGGAGCACGGGCACCGGCAGATCAGCAAGGGCCTCGCAAAGAAGCTCGCAGAGCTCTTTGATGTGTCGGTGGAGAAGTTTGTGTAGTTCGAGCGCGATTAGCGGCAGAGTGATCTCGAATGAAAAGGCCCGCCGTTCGGCGGGCCTTCGATATCTAATCGGCACCGGGCCGCGGCAGCCCGTGCCTCCTACGCCTTCGGAATCGTGTACATCCAGCCGTGGGTGTCCTCGAGAGCGCCGTACTGGATGCCTTTGAGGGTGTCGCGGAGCTTTCGGGTGAGCTCGCCGATCTTCTTGTCGTTGAAGACGGCGGTTTTGCCCTTGTGGGTGATGGACTCAACGGGTGTGACGCCTGCGGCGGTGCCGCTTACGAAGCACTCGGCGCCGTCGGCCTGGGCCTCGTCGACGGAGATCTGGCGCTCCTCCACATCGACGCCCC
>CAZVXU010000209.1:0-4517 GCA_964631585.1 uncultured Spirochaetaceae bacterium
CTAATCCAGATCCCACCCCTTCTCACGGATCTCCCGCCAGCGGTGGCAGGCCACGATGTGGCCGCCTCCGGCGTCCTCCAACGGCGGCTCCTTCTCGCGGCAGATATCTTTCGCAAAGGGGCATCGGGGGTGGAAGCGGCAGGCCGCAGGCGGTGAGACGGGGTTCGGGACGTCGCCTGTGAGGATGATGCGCTCGCGCTTCGTCTCGGGGTCGGGGATGGGGATGGCCGAGAGCAGCGCCTTGGTGTAGGGATGGAGCGGCGCCTCGAAGAGCTCGCCTGTCCCGGAGAGCTCGACGATCTTCCCGAGATACATCACCGCGATCCGGTCCGAAATGTACTTCACCACGAGCAGGTGATGGGTGACGAAGAGATACGTGAGCTGGAACTCGCGCTGCAGGCGCTTGAGCAGGTTCAGGATCTGCGCCTGCACCGAGACGTCGAGCGCGGAGGTCGGCTCGTCCATGAGGACGAACTCGGGGTTGGTCGCAAGCGCCCGCGCGATGGCGATGCGCTGGCGCTGACCCCCTGAGAACTCGTGGGGATAGCGCATCATGTGCTCGCGCGCCATGCCGACGGTGCGAAGGAGCTCGAGCACCCGTTTCTCGATCTCGCGTGGGTCGAGCTCGTGCTGGGTGACGAGCGGCTCGCCGATGATGTTCTTCACGAGCATACGCGGGTTCAGGGAGTTCGACGGATCCTGGAATACGATCTGGATCCTGCGCCTGAGCTTCTGAAGCCGACGCCCGGTAAAGGTGGTAAGGTCCCTCTGCGCTCGAAGGCTCTTCGTCTCGGGGCGGTCGGCCTGCCCGTCGTTCAGCCGGTTCTCGAGGGCCTCCACCTCATCCGCATTCTCATCAAAATACACACGCCCGGAGGTCGCGTCGTGGAGGCGCAGTAGCGTCTTTCCGAGCGTGGTCTTCCCGCAGCCCGACTCACCGACGAGGCCAAGGCACTCGCCCTTTTGAATCTTGAGGTCGACGCCGTCAACCGCCTTTACATCTGCCACGTGACGTTTGAACACGCCGGCCTTCACGGGGTAGTACTTCTTGAGCTCTCGTATATCGATGAGGGTGTCAGCCATCGGTGGAATCCTTCGCGTTGTCTGCGGGGGCCGCGTCGTCCGCGGGCGCAGGATAGAGGTGACAGGAGACGCTGTGCCCGGGCGCATACTCGGTCACAGGCGGCTTCTGCCGTTTGCAGATCTCCATCGCGTACGGGCACCTCGGGTGGAAGCGGCAGCCGGTGGGCGGGTTCACCAGGTTCGGCACCGTGCCCGGGATGGTGGCAAGCTCGCCCTCCTGCTCCTCCTTGGGGACGGAGCTCAGAAGTGCCTGGGTGTAGGGGTGAAGCGGGTTTCTAAAGAGCTCGGCCACCTCGGCGGTCTCCGCGGTGTCGCCTGCGTACATCACCGTCACCCGGTCGCATATCTCCGCCACGACGCCGAGGTCGTGGGTGATGAAGAGCACGCTCGCAATGCTCGTCTCCTTCAGCCGTCGGATGAGGTCTATGATCTGCGCCTGAATGGTGACGTCGAGGTTGGAAGTCGGCTCGTCCGCGATGAGAAGCGTCGGGTGGCAGGCAAGCGCGATAGCGATGACGATGCGCTGCTGCATGCCGCCCGACAGCTCGTGGGGGTAGCGGTCTACCACGTTGTGAGAGTTCGGCACCCCGAGGGACTCGAGAAGGGCAATCACCTCGCCGCGAATCGTCTTGTTTATGCGCTTCTGGTAGCGCTTGAGAACGGGCACGCGCGTTACGAGCGAGAGCAGCAGGTCCGGCTTCCACTCCCGCTCGCGCCGGGCTTTCAGGTTTTTCTTGCGGCGAAGCGAGGCGGCGTCCTCCGCACCCTCGAGCTCGTCGATCTGCCGGTCGATCTCCGTGACCCGTTTGCTGTAGCGAAGAAGAAGGGCCTGCTCCCGGGTAAACAGGGCGCGTTGCATGCGCTTCCACCACGAGAGAGGGGGCGGCGCACCGTTTTCGAGCTCGGCGGTGAGGGCCTCGTTGGTCTTCTCGAGCATCTCCGCCTTGCGGTGGAAGATGAAACTCTCCCCGACCTGAAAGCCGATGGTGAACACCGGGTTGAGGGAGGCGCTCGCCTCCTGGAAGATCATCGAGATCTCGTTTCCCCGGATCGAGCGCATGTAGGCTTCGCTTCGGTCGAGGATGTCGATGGCCTTCTGCCTGTGGTCGTCGGAGAGGAAGAGGCGGATCTCTCCGTCCTCGATCTTGCCCGGCGCCTGGACGATGCGCATCATCGATCTGACGGTGACGCTCTTGCCGCACCCGGACTCGCCGACGAGGCCGTAGGTCTCCCCGCGACGGACCTTCACCGACACCCCGTTGAGGGCCTTCACCGCGCCCTCGAAGGTGTAGAAGTTGGTATACAGATCCCGGGTCTCGATCATGGGATCGGTCTGTATCGTGGAATCGGTCTGTGCCGACATTATTTCCTCCGCATTTTGGGATCGAACACGTCGCGCGCCGCATCACCGAGGAGATTCCACCCCAGAACGAAGAGCGAAATCGCCGCACCCGGAATCATGACCACGTGCCAGTAGGCCAGGCGATTGTCCGGCGGGCCGATGATCCAGTTGCGGGCGCTATTCGCCATCTGCCCCCAGTCGGCGTAGCCGATCTCCGCGCCGAGTCCGAGAAAGGACAGCGTTGCCGCCGCGAGCACGGTCACGCCGATGTTCATCGAAGCGACGATGAGCACCGAGTAGATGCTGTTCGGCAGGATGTGGGTGGTTATGATGCGAAGGTGCGAGGCACCGCTGGCGCGGGCCGCCTGCACGTAGTCGTTCTCTCGTACGGTGAGAATCTCTCCCCGTAAGACGCGGACGTAGGTCGTCCATTGTATCACGATGAGCGTGATGATGATGGAGTTCAGCCCCCGCCCGATCGCCACGACGAGCGCCATGGCCATGACCAGGAACGGGATGGAGTAGAACATATCGGTGATCCGCATGATCACCTCGTCGATCAACCCCCCGAAGTACCCCGCAATCGAGCCGAGCACGAGTCCCATTGCGAGGTTCGCAAGAACCACAAAGAAGCCGATCCGGAAGGCGCTGCGCGTGCCCCAGATGAGGCCGTAGTACACGTCGTACTGCTGCTCCATCGTGCCGAGGATGTTCTCCTCCGACGGAGCCTGGGGCTCGACCTCCCATCCGGCATGGGGAATCCGGTAGGGATTCTCGGGATTCTCAGGCGGCGCGAGCACGGGGGCAAAAATGGCCACGAGGGCAAATCCGAGAATTATGACAAGCCCGATGATGCTCAGGGGATTACTCAGAAACCGCTTGGCGGAGAAGATGAACTCCTGCACCCGCGGATGGGCGGCAACCTCGAAGCCGGCATCGTCGGTGAGGTCTTCTGTCGTATGGTCCGGAACGATTTCGGTTTTGCGCGAATCTGACATCGTTCGCTAATCTCCTCTGTCTGGGCTATCTGCCCGGGCAATCTGCATGGGCTAATAGAGCCTGATCCGGGGGTCGATGTAGGCGTAGATGATGTCGACGATGAGGTTCACCGTCACGAAAACCACCCCGAGAAAGAGCACGTTGAACATGATTGCCGGCACGTCGAGCTGAAGCGCCGCGCGGACGATCCACTGCCCGATTCCCGGGCGGTTGAAGATGGTCTCGGTGACCACGAGCCCCGCCATCATCTGGGCGAAGAGCAGGCCCGCGACGGTAACCACCGGGATGAGCGCGTTACGGCGGGCGTGAACCTTGTTGATGGTACGGCGGTCGGCGCCCTTGGCCAGGGCCGTGCGAATGTAGTCCTGCCCGAGGGCCTCGAGCATGCTCGACCTCGTGAGCCTGAGAATCAGCGCGGAGGCGAGGATCACGAAACTGACCGCCGGAAGCACCAGGTGGTAGATGTCGTCGAGCACGACACTCCACCGCCAGTTCAGGATAGCGTCAACGATGATGATACCGGTATAGTTCGTAAACCCGTCGCTGAAAATGATGTTCTTCCCCGCATCGGATAGGTAGCCGGGGGGAAAGATACCGAAGTAGCCGTAGACGAGCATCAGCAGTAGCAGCCCCAGCCAGAACGTCGGCAGGGAGTAGCCCACGATGGCGAACACACGCGTGAAGTGGTCCGCCGGTTCGTCTTTGTGAACGGCGCCGATCGTCCCCAGCAGTATGCCGACCATGACCGTTAACGGGCCGGCGATGAGCATGAGCTCAAAGGTTATGGGAAAGTACCGACTGAACCCCTGCGTAACCGGGGCTGAGGCGGTAACCGAGTAGCCGAAATCACCCTGGAGGACGTTGCCCATCCACCGAAAGTACTGAACGGGGGCGGGATCCTCGAGCCCATAGCGGTCTATGAGCGTCTCCAGCTGATCCGGGGTGATTTTCTCGTTGTGGACATATACTGCGACGCGCATCCCCGGCGGCAGGAGCATCATGATGGTGAACACCAGCAAGGACACTCCGAACAATACCACGAGCATCAACAGGATGCGCCTGAGGATATAGTTCAAAAGATTCACGTAGAATG
>CAZVXU010000210.1:0-4513 GCA_964631585.1 uncultured Spirochaetaceae bacterium
GTGCTTTCGACAACGAGATACGTCTGATGACTCCCGCAGTCCCCCAAGAACATGTACACATACACACGTACAGACCGTTTTCCAGGGTGCACGATCCTCAATTCTCAACCTTCAGTTTCTATGTCCTCAATCCAATATCCTCAATCCCCAGTCACACCTGCTCCGGCGGGAAGTCTTTGAAGTGGCCGTTGGAGCGGATTTTTCGGCGGAAGTCTTCTTTTTGCTCCACCCGCGGGATGAGCGAGCCGAAGTGGTCGATCAGATAGGAGATGCGATCCGACTCGTTGCGGATTTCGAGGAGTTCTTGTTTCTGCTCGCCGCTGAGTCCGGCGTTTTGCGCGAGGACGAACGAGAGCCGCTGCACGTCGACATACAGGTCCGGGCGGACCGTGCGACCGGCGAGTTCGAGCAGTTTCATGTGCTGCGTGATGACTCGCTCGCGGAGCTCGGAGTCGACCGGCTCGACCTCAATGTCGAAGATGTCTACGTCGGCGGTGAGGTAACTCTTCCGCTCGTACACTTCGTTGAGGTCGAAGCGCTCCTCCCCGCGCACGATAATATCCATCCGCCCATCCTCGTACCGGTTCGCGACCTGCTCAATCCGTGCGGTCGTGCCGACGTTGGCGAGGCGCCCGCTGTCGACGCGGACGATGCCGAACGGGACTTCGTGGTCGAGGCAGTAGGCGGCCAGGTCTTTGTACCGCTCTTCGAAGATGTGAAGCGGTAACTGCTCGTCCGGATACAGGACGAGACCAAGCGGAAAGAGGGGAAGTGATTCGAACGATGCCATGAGGAGCAGGCTGTATACTACGAGTGGTTGACACGCCAACCGCTGATCCCAAAACGGTGTTTCGATCCGACTATCTCGTTACCGTTGTGGCCTCGCTTTGCTCGGGGTTTCAGGGTTCGGGTTTCGGATAGTGCAGGATTTGGATACTGCGGGGTTCGGATACTGCAGGGCTCGGACACTGCCGGACTCGGGCGTTACCCTTAAGGGGGGCGTGCATCCGTTGATTCTTTCTCAACCCTTGTTTCTCAATTCTCCATTCTCGATCCCCCATTCGCGACCCCCACCGCCCGGTTGCGTCGGTAGTAGCGGTAGAGGACGGCACCGCCGACAGAGGCTACGGCCAGGAGTCCTGCGCCGAGGAGAGGGCGAAGCAGCAGGAAGGCGCCGATGCCGAACATCAGTCCGTAGAGGACTAGAACGGCGGCGCTGGCCCGAATCAGGCTTTCGCGCAGGGATTGGATCGGGGCGAGTCCGGTCGCTTCGCGCTCCTCCATCCACCCCGGTCCGCCCGGGCGTGCGAGGCGGTAGAATCGGCGGCGCGTTTCCGGAGACTCGGGCGGCGTCAGGTACATCACGGGCACCCAAATCACGGTTGTCACCCCCGTGATCACCATCAGCCGCACGCCGAAGTCTGCGACCTGGATCGGGATGTCGATCATCGAGCCGAAGAAGGTCAGCGTGACGACATCCGGGCCGAGCGACGTGAGGAGCCCGATGGCCATGCCCGCGGCCATGGCGGCGAGCTCAGACCAGGCGTTAATCCGCCACCAGAACCAGCGCAGAATGAGCACCACACCCGGGCCGGTCCCGACCGCGATCACGAGCTGGAAGATCCACTGGACGCTTTCGGCATAGAACGCGGCGGTTGCGCCGAACACGGTGATCAGCACGGACGCGATCCGCCCGAACGCGACCAGTTCGGCCTGCGGTGCGTCGGGGCGAAAGAACCGCTGGTAGATGTCGTTGGTGAGGTAGGAGGCCCCCCAGTTAATCTGCGTCGAGACGGTGCTCATGAACGCGGCCACCAGCGATGCGACCACCACGCCGAGGAGTCCGGCCGGCAGGAAGTCGAGCATCAGGCGCGGGTAGCCGAGTTCGGGGTCTTCGAGGTCCGGATACAGCACGACGGCGGCCAGCGCGACCAGGACCCACGGCCAGGTTCGCACGATGTAGTGCATGATGTTGAACAGCCATGCCGCTTTTTCCGCGCTCGCCTCGTCCTTGGAGGCCGCGAGGCGCTGGATAAACTCGCCGCCGCCGTCGCTCCGCCGAAACGTCCACCACTGCAACATCACGTGCGCCATAAACGAGGTGGTGGTGATGCCCGCCACGGCGCTCCACCCCACGCCCCACCACGAGGTCTGACCGGGGTCGAAGGTGAGCGGCGTAAACGCGAGGATGTCGAAGTCGGTGAAGGCCTGCGACTTTTGGACGAGGCCGCTCAGCCCCCCGACCTCGGGACTCGAAATTGCAAACCCCGCGACCAGCACCGCGCCGAAGAGAGCGAGGAAGAACTGGAAGAAGTCCGTCGCCACGACGCCCCAGAGGCCCGACAGTCCGGCGTAGAGCAAAACGAGAAGCGAGACGCCGAGGATGCTGAGGAGCTTGGCGTCCATGCCGAGGATCCGTGCGCCGTCCGCGAAGCCGAGGCTTTGCCAGATCTCCAGTCCGCCCACGACCTTCACGGCGGCCAGCATGCCGAGTCCGATGCCGATACAGTTGATGGGAATAGCAAACAGAAACGCCTTCACGCCCCGTAGAATCGCCGCGGGCTCCCCGCCGTAGCGCATTTCCGTCAGCTCCGCGTCGGTGACGATCTCGCTGCGGCGCCAGAGGCGGGCGAAGACGTAGATCAGCACCACGTGACCGGTTCCAAAGGCCCACCACTCCCAGTTTCCGGCGATTCCGCGACTTCCGACCACGCCCGCGACGTAGAGCGGCGTATCGATGGAAAAGGTCGTCGCGGCCATGGACGTACCGGCAAGCCACCACGGCAGCGAGCGCCCCGACACGAAGAAGTCCTCCACCGATCCCGATGCTCGCCGCGAGAGGTAGGCGCCCACGCCCAGCGCTCCCGCCATGTAGGCCGCGACGATGATCCAGTCGATGGTTTGCATGCGGGAACGTCCATTTGTCCAGTGAAGGGGGAGTCGGCGCGAGATATGCCAGCGACGGCTGGGGCATAATAAAACCAGCGGCCACACCACATGGGGGACCGCTGGCGAAAATCATTTTGAGACGGTTGGACCGGTCGGCGCTTTACACAGCAGCACGAGTTACACAGCAGCACGAGACCGAGGCGCGACAGGATTCGGTTCGTGCTTCGGCGTCGGGCGCTCGGCGGCGTCGGCGAGGCGTTCGGCCTGCTCGCGTTCCGCTTCCGTGCCATACTTGTGAACGAAGTACTCGACGTAGGAGGCCGCGACATCGGCTTCTTCTTCGCTGGAGCACAGGTAGTAATTTTGCTTGTACGGCTTGTCCCATTGGCTTGGGAAGAACAGCTCGCGGCACTGCTCCTGCGTAATGCCGAGGGCCTCCGCGGCTTGCTCCCACAGTCCGCCGCCGGTATGGAAGCCGCCAACCTGCAGGAGTTCGCGCTCGGTCATTTCGTTACTTTCGAGCAGGACGTGACCGGCGATGCAACATTTGAAGCCGTCGGGGTGGTCACCGTCGTCAATCACGGCCCCGGCGTTCCGGGCAAAGGCCCATTGCGCCGCAGAAAAACGCCGCGGATAGAAAACAATCGCCTGCCGTACGTTCTCCAGGAGTTCGACGTTCATAAGAGTTCGCGTCAGAATTGCGTCTGAGGTGGTAGGTCGAGGTCGGGGTGGAGAAACGCGGGGTGACGCTCTCCGAAAGGGCAAAAATAAAAGGCCGTCTTCAGGATGCTCTACAGGATGCCGTCGCCACTCGCTGCGGCTCGGGCGGTGCTGCTGTCGCTAGGACCCGGGCGAAATGCGTTTGCGGCCGAGATGTACCGAGGATCCGCCGCCGCATAAACACGATAATGCGACATCCAGCCCAATGACAACATCCTAACGGCGATGTAACGGAATGGGTTCAAACCGACGTGAGATTCACGGAAGCGGAGCGTTGGGGCCGCGCACGTCTTCGAGAGAGGCGTTACCGGTAGGGATACGCGTGTCGTTGATACGCATTTCACTGGTATGCATTTCACTGGTATGCATTTCACTGGTATGCGTATCGTTCATCCGCCTACGGATGTAGAGATCACAGTCCGAAACCTGAAACCCGAAACCGCGCGCCACGCAAGCGCTACTTTACCCCTTCGCTCATCGACAGCATCCGTTCGATGGGCTCCAGGGCACGGAGGCGGAGCGACTCTTCCATCGTGATCTCCGGAGCCTCGTGCTTGAGGCACAGGTAGAGCTTCTCGATCGTATTGAGGCGCATGTGGGGGCACTGACTGCAATTGCACCCGCTCTCAGGCGGCGCCGGAATCAGCGTGTTGCCCGGCTCGTCCTTCTGCATCTGGTGCAGAATGCCTTCCTCGGTCGCGACGATGAACTTGGCGGGGCCGTTCTCCTTCGCGTAGCGGCGAATTTGGCTCGTGGATCCCACAAAGTCGGCGTGGCGCAGCACGGCGTCGCGGCATTCCGGGTGCGCGAGCGTCGCGGCGTCCGGGTGCTGGGCCTTGAGGCGAAGCAGCTTCTTTTCGCTAAACGTCTCGTGGACGATGCACACGCCGTCCCAGAGCACCAT
>CAZVXU010000211.1:0-4495 GCA_964631585.1 uncultured Spirochaetaceae bacterium
CTACCCGCGTGCGCCTCGATCCCGACACCGCACTCATGCTCCACACGCACAGCCCCCTCGTCATCGAGCTGCTTCACGGATCACTGTCTGTCGAGACCCCCGCCGCCGCCGGCGGGGTTACGGTATTGCTGCGCGAGGGACGTGTGGAGGCGACGGATGCCGCCGTTTCGGTTGCGCGGGGGGCGCTCGGCCGACTGCGGGTGGAAGCGACAGAGGGGCGGGCGATGGTCTCGGTGGAAGCGGCGGAACCGCCGCGACTCTTCGCGAGGGAGGACCGCGCTGTGCTCCTCAGTCCCGACCGCCGCGCCTTCGAAAATACCTTGCCCGGCGGCGATCTCCGAGAGTGGCGGGGTGCGCGGCTGATGGTTGCCGCCATGGCAACCGCCGGAGCCGGCGAAGCCTACGCGCGCATAATCGACCGCAGTGCGCTCTATAACCTTGCAAAGGCCGAGTTGGACACCGCATACCGCGACGCCATCCGAACCGAGCCGTCGATTCTCGGCTGGATGCGCTCGGCCGACCTCGAGCGCTCGCTCAGCGACGCGACGGCGGCCGAGCTCGAGATGCCCCTCGCCGCCCTCGAGGAGGCGCGCCGGGAGTTCGAGCCGCTGTTCCGCGAGCTCGAGGCACTGGTGTCTGTGGTGGGCGCGGATGCACTCCCGGCGAGCGTGTCGGAGGACACTCGCATCATCGTAGAGCGTCTTCACACCGCCCGGCATCTTCTGCGGCTGTTTTTCGAGAGTCAGGGACGACTGCCGGAGGCCGGCGGGGGCACGGCGACACTACCCGAGCGAGGAATGTAGCCGCCCCGTTCATTCGAAGAGGGTAACGTCCCCTTTGCGCTTCTGCCGCCGCTGCCGGAGGCTTTCGAGGTACTCTTCCTCTTCCTTCTCCACGTCTACGATGAGTTTTCCGGTTATCCGCTTCAGCATCACCTTGAAGGTCTGGGGATCGAGAAAGATCTTCCGGCCCACGGTTCCGCCCACGTCGGATGTTTCCACGGGAATACTCTCGGTTTCGAGGTACTCGAAGGCGAAGCGTATGTTGCTCTGCGGCACGCCGCCGTCCTGGCCGACCTCGTTCTGCAGGACGTGACCGCCGCCGAAGACTTTCGCCCGGAGGCGCTCCTTGCGGGCGCCCATCTTGATGAGATCGTTTATCAGGAGCTCCATCGCGAACATGCCGTACTTGCCGGTCTCCGAGGTCATAAAGTTCTGAGAGTCGAGGGAGCCCGGAAGCATGAAGTGGTTGAGACCGCCGGCGCGGAGCCTGGAGTCGTAGAGCGCGACGCCTACGCAACTTCCGAGCACGGTGGAAATCATGATGGGTTCGGCCGAAGCGAGGTACTCGCCCGGATGGATGATGTAGACTTGTTTGCCGAACTTGCCGTTGTAGTGCTGATACACAAGGATTCCAGTTTCAGAACATGGTGATTTCGCCGGAGGGGGTGCCGTCCTCGACATCGAAGCCGGCGATCTCACCTGCGGTTTTCTTGTGGGTAAATATAGTGAACCTTTCTATCATCGACTTCAGTCGATCGCTCTTGATTCGCCACTCGGTCAGGCCCCGAGCCTCGAGGAGCGGCTGCATCCGCGTTCGGGCCGCCGCCTGCACCTCCCGCAGCTGTGCGTTGATGGTGTCGATCTGTGTGAGGAGCTTCTCGAGCTCGTCGAGCTGCTCTTTCATCTCCCGGAAGAGGTTCACGAAGCGGTCGCTGAACAGCGACATACCCTCGATCCGCGCACCGAGGGTCTGTTTTGCCTCGGCGAGCTCTCCGGAGAGCCGCTTCATGCGGGTCTCGAACTCCGCAACGAGCTTCTCCTCGTCGGTAAAGACGTTCTGATAGCGGCTGATGACCTCGCTCGTCTCGCTGATGAAGTTCTTGGTGGAGTCGATCGAGACGTTCACGTCCTTCTCGATCTTGTGGGTGAGGGCATTCATGGTTTCTACCGTTCCCGACATCTGCTGAAGCACTTCCTGCTTCGCGACCTCGATGCGCGAGGCGATGTCGATGGAGCGAAACCGCGTTATGAGCGTCGAGAAGGAGCGGAAATCGGCCTCTATCTGCGATACTTCGCCGAGCAGCCGCTCGCTGTCGCGGGTGATGCGTCGCTTCATATCCATCGAGTGATGCGTGTCGGCCAACAGCTCGTCGAGCATCTGCGAGGCACGGGCGAACAGCGCCTCGAGACCTTCGCGCTCATTGTTTCCCGCATGCATGCTCTCGTAGACGAAATTGCTCCGGTCCTGCTCGGCCTGCTCGATGATATTCCGCGCGGTATCTGCGTTCTCGCGAAATATCCCGAGGCTCCCGCTTATGCGCTCCCGAATGTCGTCGAGGAGCGTGATGCAGAGGTCGGGCAGGCTCGAGAGAAAGGAGAGCTCATCGAGCAGATGCTCCTCGTCCTCGCCGTCCTCAACCTCCTGGAGCTCTTCGAGAGAGATGACGACGTGATCAACCGACTGCTTGATGATGTCCTGGATCTGCACTTCCTGCATGATGTTCGAGAGCGGCTGCTTGATGCTGCGCGATTTATCGCGGATGGACTCGAGCACCGACGCGGTCTGCTCGACGCCGCTGAGGAAGGCATCGAAGCTGCCGGAGAGTCGCTCGCGAAAGCGGCCGAACAGCTCGTCCTGGTATTCCTTCACCGAAGCCATCTCGTTTCGAAACTCTCTGAACTCGTCGAGAAGGGTGCCGCCGCGCTGGGTGATGGTGTCGGTGAGATCGATCGTGCGGCTGGAGAGGCGCTTGAGCTCCTCCGTGATGTAGGAAAAGGCCTTACCGGCGCTGCCGCTTTTGAGAGCAACGGTCATAGCGTTGATGGAGACGAGCTCCATCTCTATGGAGTCCTCCTTGATCTCGCCGATGAGCGTGTCGAGCTCGCCGAGAGTCCTTATGCCGCCGTCGAGCTCTGAGAACAGTCGCTCGTCCTGGGCGTGCACCCCCTCGAACGACCGCGTTGCTTCGCTCACGGCACCTCGCGCCTCCTCGATGACGCGGGCGAGTCGTCCTCCCTCTCGACGGTCGTCACCGGCCTGCAGGCTGTCGACTACCTCGCTCGATGCGCTGAGACTGACCTCCATCTCGGAGAGCAAGCGCGGGAACTGTTCCCCGAGGCCGAGGAAGATCCGCTCGGTATCCGCAACCAGATCGTGGAGGGAGCCAATGAGGTCGTCCTTCTTGGAGATATTAACCTTTTCCATCCTTTTGAGTATAGATCAGGTGGCGCTATGGCGCAAGCCGCAGCCGCCGTTTTCGCCGAAAAAAAGAGGACCGGCGCGTGGCCGGCCCTCTGCGTTCTGTTGTGTTCGGCGCCGACCGCCACAGCGGGACGTCGACGCGGGCTTACGCCTGCTTCTGCGACTCGAGCGCCAACGCCTGCTCGGTTTCCTGGTCGAAAAGCAGGACCTTGTCCATGACAGGCACGATCTTCACCTGATCACCGACCGATACGCCGATATTCGGATTGACGCGGGCAATGAATTGGTGGGCTCCGGTGTTGAGGTAGAGATGGGTCTCCGCACCGAGAGGCTCGATGACCTCGACGGTAGCCGGAATGTAGGTTCCGTCCTTGGCGTCGGGATCGTAGCGCAGGTCCTCGGGGCGTACGCCGAAGCTCATCTGCTTGCCGACATAGTCCTTTGCGACTTCCGCGGGCTTGCCGGAGAGCTCCATCTTGAAGTTGGGCTCGTCCATGACGATTTTATTGCCTTCCTCGGAGATGTTTACGTTGAGGAAGTTCATGGGAGGCGAGCCGATGAACCCGGCCACGAAGCGATTGACCGGCGAGTTGTAGAGCGTCAGCGGATCACCGATCTGCTGAATGAGTCCGTCTCGCATAACGACGATCTTGTCTCCCATGGTCATGGCCTCGACCTGGTCGTGGGTGACGTAGAGCATGGTCGCCTGCAGGCGGTTATGGAGTCCGGAAATCTCTGCGCGCATCTGCACGCGGAGCTTTGCATCGAGGTTGGAGAGTGGCTCGTCGAAGAGAAAGACCTTGGGCTTTCGGACGATGGCGCGGCCGACGGCGACACGCTGGCGCTGTCCACCGGAGAGGGCCTTGGGCTTTCGCTCGAGAAGCTCGCCGATGTCGAGGATCTTTGCAGCCTCATCGACACGGGACTTGATGTCTTCCTTCTTGAACTTGCGGATCTTCAGACCGAACGCCATGTTGTCGTACACCGTCATGTGCGGGTACAGGGCGTAGTTCTGGAAGACCATTGCGATGTCACGGTCCTTCGGCGGGATGTCGTTGACGATCTTGTCGTCAATGGAGAGCTCGCCGCTGGTGATGTCTTCGAGCCCCGCCACCATACGAAGGGTGGTCGTCTTGCCACAGCCGGAGGGACCAACGAGTACAACGAACTCTTTGTCGTTGACCGTAACGTTGGCGTCCTTCACCGCGAGTACGTTGCCTTCGTACACCTTGGTGATGTTCTTCAAATTGACAGTTGCCATGTGCAACCTCCAGTAGAGTTATCTTATGCT
>CAZVXU010000212.1:0-4491 GCA_964631585.1 uncultured Spirochaetaceae bacterium
GAGTACTACCTCCTCGACCGGCAGACAAAGGCATCGCCGGAGAAGGTGCTCTTCCCCGTGCCGACCAAGGTATCCAAGGGCATGCTCGTGATCCCCACCGCTGAAGGCACGGTGCTGATAGGCCCGACCGCTCAGGAAATCGACGACAAAGAGGATGTGGCAACCTCCGCCGAGGAGCTCGATCACATCTTCGACGCCGCGCGCAAGATGATGCCCGTGGTGTCCCAGAACGACGTGATTACCTCCTTTGCCGGCCTTCGGCCGACCATGGAATCCGGGGACTTCTACATCGACGTCTCCAACGAGGCGCCCAACTTCATACAGGTAGCCGGCATACAGTCGCCGGGGCTCACCGCCTCGCCGGCTGTCGGTGAGTACGTGAAAAACCTCCTCAAGAAGGCCGGGGCCACGCTTACCGAGAAGTCGGACTGGGACCCGTTTGTCAGCAAGGTGCCGCGGATCCGCGACGCCGGGCCCTTCGATGCCGATCAGCTCGTGCAGCAGCGCGCGGAATACGGCAACGTGGTCTGCAGATGCGAGGAGATATCCGAGGCCGAAATCATCGAGGCCATTCGCCGCGGCCATACGACTCTCGACGGGGTGAAGTATTTCACCCGTGCCGGGATGGGCCGATGCCAGGGCGGATTCTGCTCATACAAGGTCATGAAGATCATCATGAGAGAGACCGGATTGTCGCATGAACAGATCACCAAGCGCGGCGCGGGCAGCGAGCTGCTGATGGGGACGCTATGAAAGAGCTCGAGTACGACGTTGTAGTGATAGGCGGGGGCGGGGCCGGCATGTCGGCCGCGCTCAGCGTGCACGAGCAGGGTTTCAGCTGCGCAGTGGTGGAGCGCGAGGCGCATCTCGGCGGTATTCTCCTACAGTGCATTCATAATGGATTCGGCCTGCAGGAGTTCAAGAAGGAGTTTACCGGCCCCGAGTACGCCGACGAGTTCATTCAGAAGGTGCGTGATGAGGAGATCGACGTCTACCTGCGCACCACGGTGATGTCGCTTACCCCCTCGGACGAGGGCCATGAAAGCTACTGCTACTCGCCGGAAAACGGGGTGATGCGGCTGACGAGCCGTGCGGTTATCCTGGCCATGGGCTGCCGCGAGCGGAACCGGGGCAATATTCGTATTCCAGGCACCCGTCCGGCCGGCGTGTATACAGCCGGTCTTGCGCAGCGCCTGGTGAACATCGAGGGCTACATTCCAGGCAAGGACGTCGTCATCATCGGCTCCGGCGACATCGGCCTCATCATGGCGCGCCGCATGACCTGGGTCGGGAGCAAGGTCCACGCCGTCGTCGAAATCCAACCCTATCCATCCGGCCTGACCCGCAACATCGTGCAGTGTCTCAACGATTTCGAGATTCCACTCTACCTCAGCCACGTGGTCTCTCGCATCGAGGGGCATGACCGTGTCGAGCGCGTGGAGGTGACGCCGCTCGTGGACGGCATCCCCGACACCGATCAGAGCTTCCACGTCGAGTGCGATACCGTCCTGCTCTCGGTCGGCCTCGTTCCCGAGAACGAGCTTTCGAAGGCCGCCGGCGTCGAGCTAAACGCTCAGACCGGCGGGGCACTGGTGGATTCGACGATGATGAGCAACGTTCCGGGGATCTTTGCCTGCGGCAATGTGCTCCACGTGCACGATCTCGTCGACTTCGTCTCCGAGGAAGCGCAGCGGACCGGCGCCTACGTCGCGAAGTATCTGCGGGGGCAACGGCCCAAACGCGAGGTCCGCATCAAGGCGGGTGCGAATGTTCGCTACGTCACACCTACCCGCCTCAATCCCGCGGAGCCCGACAAGCTCTACATGCGCTCTCTCGTCGTAAAGAACCACGCAGAGGTGGAGATCAAGCTCGACAACAACGTCATCAAAAAGACCCGCAAGACGCACGTTCAACCCTCGGAAATGCTCAGCGTGAAGTTGAAGAAGAAAGACATCGAGGACGTGAGGTTTACCGATGACTCCGTGCTGGAGGTAAACATCCGATGAGCGCCAAGAAAGACTACGGCGAGCCCATTCGTGAGATGATCTGCATAAGTTGCCCCATCGGCTGTCACCTGCAACTGTTCAAGGACGAGAACGACGAGCTCGTGGTGAAGGGAAACCGCTGTCCGCGCGGGAAGGAGTATGCGCAGGAGGAGTACTTCGCTCCGAAACGCGTTGTCACTGCGACCGCCGCCACGGCCGATTCCGACTCGCCGCGGCTTCCGGTGCGCACCGACAAGCCGCTGCCCAAGGAGCATATCGACGACCTCATCTCCGAGGTCTACGCCCTCGAGGTGAAGTTGCCGGTGAAGCGCGGGGCGGTTCTCATCGAGAACTACCGGGACACCGGCGTCAATCTGGTATCCTCGCTCACGCTCGGGAAGTGAGCGAGGGGCCGAGCCGATGGCCAAAACCGCCGAGACCACCCGAAACCGTGAAAAGGTCGAGCCCGAGCATCCGGCGATGTACAAGGTGCTCCTCATAAACGATCACTACACCACCGTGGACTTTGTCATCCGGGTGCTCATGGACGTCTTCGGTAAGGGAGCGGCTGAAGCCTACAAGATCATGCTCGACGTACATCACCGCGGGAAGGGCCTTGCCGGCATCTACACGAAGGACGTAGCCGAGTCGAAGGCCGACCGGACGATGAAACTCGCGCGGGAGCAGGGCATGCCGTTTCGCGCCGAGGTCGAGCCGGAGTAAAAGTGAGGTATCAAGAACCGTGTTGGTGAAGTTCGAATAAATCCTTGGAGGATGGAGAGCTTTCCGTAATCCGAGCCGTCTGGCGATCTCGGTCAGCGTGTCTTACCCGCAACACTCTGCGCGGTCTGAACTTGCGTGCGCGCTCACCAACACGCTGCTATATACCCTCCCGGCGGCCGCGCCGCCACTCCCACGGCGGCACCGGCCCGGCGCGGCTCCACAGGCCCCGCCGAGCGTCCCGTGCCTGCTGCTCCGCCCGACGCAGGGCGGCGTCGCCCGGGGCGTAGCGCCGATACCACCAGGCGAGTCCCGCCGCGACAAGCGCCTCGTTGAGCGATTCCCCGTCGGGGAGCCGTACGATTCCGACGAGCCTCCCGTAGCGGTCGCGGTCGGTCACCTCGACGGTAACCCGCCGGCCGAGCGCGCGCCGGGAGGTGTATCGTGCAGCCTGTTGTCCGTAGGGCTGTGACGACTCGGGGCAGTCTATCCCATGCAGCCGAACCGCTACCGTCCCCGTTCCCACATCAATCTCTATGGTGTCTCCGTCGCGCACCTCCACCACGGTGCCGGTACGTGTGTCGCCTGCCGGGTCGGAGGACACCGGTAGAGCGAGGACGATGAGGAGGGGCACGACGAAGGTTACTGCGTTCAGGCGAGTCATTGAATGTAGCTCAATACCGTTATGCCCGGCCCGCCCGAACTATAGCAGGATACGCTTGAACCTTCCCGGATAATCACCGACGAACCCGTGCGAATCAACAGCGAGCTCGACTGCGGTGTCTCCCGAACCCGGCTCGTAGCGGAAGACCTGCCCGCCGTCGAGGTCGTCGAGGCGGAGGCTCTGTAGAGATTTCTCGTCCCCGTCGGCGAGCTCGATGGTGGCTTCCTGCACGCCTACGGCCACGTCGTGCGTGATCTCGTAGGTCAGGCGAAACGGGCGCTCGCGCTGCAGACCGATCACGGTGCTGTGCGCACGCAGCAGCTCGCCGCTGTTGTCGACGGTCAGGTACTCAACCCCGGCTGATCCCACCGGACGCCAGACGCGCATGTGTATCATATCGTCTAGTATACACGGCAGCGCCGCCTTTGTCGCTTCCGCGGTCTCAGTTGCCGCCGAAGGGCTGCTCATGTTACAGATTCTCTTGAACGGCAACTATGGTGTACGCGCAGCCCGGGTTGCACCACAATATCAATGCGAAAGGAGCCCCGACGCCATGGCCCAGCCGGTCTATCCCCCCGTCACCGTCCCGATTTCCATCCGTTTCAGTGACCTCGACGCCTACGGGCACGTGAACAACTCGGTGTTCTTCACCTATCTCGAAGAGGCGCGCATCGAGCTCATCCGCGAGCATTTTCGGGTGGAGATGAGTGAGGAAACGGTCTTCCTCGTCGCGCGTGCTTCCTGCACGTACAAGCTGCCGGTTGAGTACGGCACCGAGCTCTTCGTCACGATGACCGTTCGTGAGATGCGGCGGGCGAGCTTCGTGATCGATTACGTCATCACCGACGCGGCCGGCACGACCTACGCCACCGCGGAGACGACGCTCGTGGCCTTCGACCCGGTCTCCCGGAGTGTCACTTCACTCCCTTCCTGGCTCGATTCGGCCGTGGAGGCAGCCGCAGAGAAGTGGGGCGGCGGGCGGTTGGACGACAGATGATCATGACGGGGCGGACTCCGGGCACCCACCCCCATCGAGGTAGCGCGCAAGAAGCGACAGGAACAGCCCGCCGTACTGCTCGAGCTTCCGCTCGCCGACGCCGTGGCAGCGAAGCAGTGCCGCCT
>CAZVXU010000213.1:0-4484 GCA_964631585.1 uncultured Spirochaetaceae bacterium
GGGTGATGCCGGCGCTCAAGCGCTGGTGGAACCGGCGGACCGTTGCGCACAAGCTGTACCTCTACACCGGTGAGCCTCGCATCAAGAACTAGTACCTGAGAGTAAGGGTGAAAAGCAGTACGGCAAGCCGGCTGGGTGACCCTCAGCCGGCTTTTTTCGACGGAATATCCAATCCCTTCTGGAACGATTATCCGGCGGTGGAACGGGACCTCGGACGGGTCGCGCAGATCGTGCGCGAGAGCGTGCAGTCCGCGTCCCCACGCCTTCGGAACGCCCTGAGCGAGCTCGTGAGCCGACGTGGCAAGATGCTGCGTCCCGCCTTCGTGGTGCTCGCCGCCCGCCTACGGCGCAGCGGTTCCCGCCGCTTCTTTCGTGCCGGCGGGCACGACTTCGGGCCGACTCGGGAATTGCCGGACAAGATCTACCGGATGGCTGCGGCGGTGGAGATCCTCCACCTGGCAACCCTCGTCCACGACGATATAGTCGATGACGCGGACGAGCGCCGGGGCGGGACAGCGCTTCACCGTCTTTACGGTAGCCGGGATGCGGCGCTGATGGGCGATTACCTGTTCAGCACCTGTTTCTCCCTCGTTGCCGGCTATGGGACAATGGAGAATGCGCAGGTGATCGCCTCCGGCGTGTCGCGTATCTGCGAGGCGGAGATCGTGGAGGCGGAGGCCTCGGGTCCCGACGAGTTGTCCCTTCGCGCGTATCTGCGGCGCATCGCCGGAAAGACGGCGCTTCTATTCGCCATGAGTTTCCACGTCGGCGCGAGCGAGCACGATGTGGATGCGGCCGACCTTCGCAGGCTTCGCCGCATGGGCTACGACATCGGCATGGGCTTTCAGATCATCGACGATATTCTGGACCTCACCGGCGACAGGAATCGCCTCGGCAAGCCCGCCGGCAACGATCTCAAGCAGGGCATCCTGACCGCCCCCATTATTCTTGCCCTCGAGCGGGACGAGGATCGTAAGCTGTGGTGGATGCTCGCCGCGGATTCGCCGGACGTGGCGGCGGTAGTAGCGGCGGTGGAGGAGCGCGGCGGTCTCACGAAGGCGCGGGCGCTTGCCCGAGTCTACACCGAACGCGCACTTCGCGAAGCCGAGCGCCTGCCCGATGGCGAGGTTCGCGATACACTGGTGTTCACCGCCCGCCGGCTGCTCGAGCGCGACTACTGAGCGTGCGACCGCGGCTGAGGGCCGGGCCTCAGCCGCGGGGCCAGGGCTTGCCCCATCCGGGCTCGTCGTTCCCTACAATTCGTAGAGCATGCCCGCCGAACGATAGAGGTGGCTCGCGAGCCACCGTGACGGGTTGATGTAGCGGTGGCTATTCATACGCATGGGTGAGTTCACGAGCAGCGCTCCGGACTGATGAAGATCCGGGGAAGCGAGACTCATCCGCGCTACGACGATGCCCTCGCGGTAGTTGTGGTGCACATACTCAACGCTGCCGTCTTCGTAGGTACGGATAACGACGCCGGCGTGGGTCAGAGGATCATTCCACGTCCCGTCACCGTTTCGGTCGTAGGTGTTGTCCCAGAAGATTACATCCCCGGGCCTCGGCGAATCGCCGCTGTAGACGAGCTCGTGCGCCGCTGCAAGTTTGAAGAGGCGGGCCACTCCGTTTCCCGTGTAGGCGCTGAACTCCGCCTCGAGATCGATGCCCGCTCCGTAATAGGCGGCGAGGATTGTGCCTGTGCAATCATAGCGGAACCGGCGACCGTTTATCCGCAGGGTCCGCGCGCCGACGAGACTCTTCGCGCTGTCTACAACTCGCTGCTGCACTGGAGAGAGATCATCGCTGCGTATCTCCCGCGAGTGCGGACGCGCTGTCGCGGCCCCTGTCCCCCTTGCGCCGGAAGAGCCTCCCCCGAAGGGCCGGGTGACAATGGAAGCGCATCCCGTGAACAGGAGTGCGCCCCCGAAGAGGGCAAGCATGAGTCGAAAGAGAGTTCCAATGCGGCCGTCTTCCGGGGTCGCGAAATCGTGCATCTTCTGTCGAAGGTAGCGTAAATCGAAGAGAAAATCTAAGCCCCGGCCGGCGGCCGCCGCGTCCGTACGCCGTCGCGACCCGCGGAGCGCAGGCGAGGCCGGCGCCCACCGCCCGCGCTACGTCGCGCGGTTTCGGGGCAACCAGCGCACCGCGTAATCGACGCAGGCGCGCTGAGGAAAGAGAAGGGCGGTCGCGCCCCCCACTTTGCCTTCTCGAATCTCGGAGGCGAAGTGCTTTCGAAAGCTCCGGCCGAGCTCTGCAAAGTCATCGCTGTCGATGTTGACGTCGCGAAACTGCTTCCAGCGGCGGTGCCCCGCGATTTCGAGCGGGGCGTATCTCCACACAATCTCCTTACGGCCGTACTCCGCCCGGTACTCAGCGAGGTGGAAGGAGGTGTTGGAATCGAAGCCGCAGCCGAGAAGAAGAACCCACCCGTCGAGGTCGTAGATGCGACCAAGTGGCGAGCCCTCGCCGAGCCCGAAGTCGAGCTCGTGGTCGGAGCAAATCTCTGTGGCCCGCTCGCCCCAGGCGCAGAAGCTGTCGTGGGGGTGGTGGCTTCGCACGACGCCCGGCTGCGTTCTGAAGCACTCGGGGATGACGCCCATACCGCGAGACGGGGTCATGTCCAGATGAAAGGCAGGCATTTCCCGCCGGATCGTTTCCCACCACGCCTTCGGCACCGGCGGGTGCTCCCACTCGGCGGGGTCGGACAAATCCCCGGATTGAGTGGGCATGATGATGGTCCCGTACTCGCGCACTGTTGCTTCCAGGGCGAGCACGACCGTTACCGCGCCGCTTACCGTCCAGCCGAGGGCACTGAGCGAAGAGTGAACGAGAAGCACCATGCCGGGCTCGACCCCCAGGGCCGCAAGGTCACCGGACAACGTTCCTAACGTATTCGGCTTCGGTGTGCGGTCGATGACTTCGCGCTCGCTCATCCCGGCCCCGGTCGGCGATCGACGCCGACAATGAACACTTCGAAGGAATCAGTTCTGGATGCCTTGGGGCGCTGGATGCGGGCGCTTCGGAAGCGCTCTCGGGCCGATTCCAGAAGCGTTTTCTCGTCACCGCCCTGGAAAAGCTTCGCCACCATGTGGCCGCCCGGCGCGAGGAGCTCGTCCGCCAGCTCCAGGACGATCTCAACGAGCTCCGCCGAGCGTGCGCTGTCGAGGGTTCGGTTGCCGGTCGTCGACGGAGCCGCATCCGAGAGAATAACATCGAATGGACCAACCTCGCGCAACCGATCGCGCAGCGCCTCGTCGGCGACGTCCCCCTCGACAGTGCGAAGCGAGTCGGAGGGTGGGAGCTCAACGGGCTTCAGGTCGAGGGCCACGACAGCGCCGCCCCGGGCTATGCGCTTGAGCGCGTACTGTGTCCAGCTCCCCGGCGCGGCGCCGACATCGAGAACCCGTCGTGCCCCGGAGAGCAGGTGCAGCTTCTCGTCGAGTTCCTGCAGCTTGTACACCGAGCGTGCCTTGTAGCCTTCCTTCTTCGCGCGCTGTGCGTAGTGGTCAGGCTTGTCCCGGCGTGGCATCGTTTTTCTCCCCCGCCTCTTGTCAGACGGTCGCCCACTAGGAGCCCGTGCGGTCGAACTCCGAGAAAAAGCGTTTGAGGGCAGTCGCGATAAAGGTAGGATGTTCGAGCGGCGCCACGTGCCCGGTGTCGGGCACGCGCGCAGCCTGCGCTCCCTCTGTCCGTAGCCCCATGCTGAGCACGAGATCGGGCCGGGCGTACTCGTCCTTCTCTCCGGTCAAGAAGAGCATGGGATAGGTTGAGGCGTCGATGACGTCGCGGGTGTCGGTCCGCGTCATTGTCGCCAGGATGGCGCCCTTTGCGCCGACGGGGTCGAGCTGTTCGGCGCATTCCCGCAGGGCCTCGTATGGCGACCCTGCCTGCGTCATGCTCGATTCGGCAAAGAGCGTGGGAAAGTACTGCTTGATGAAGTCCTTCATGCCCTCCCGCTCGATGTGCCGCAGGAGCGTCGCCCACCACATGCGCTGGTCGTCGGCGTCGCCGTAGCAATGGCTGTTTATGAGGATGAGCCCCCGAAGGCGCGAGGGATCCCGCTGCGCGAGCCGTAGCGCGACGTAGCCTCCAAGGTCATGGCCCACGAGGTAGGCGGACTGGATCTTCTTGGCTTTCATCACTGCTTCGAGATCATCGGTGAATGTCTCGATGGTGTACTGGCCGGAGCCGACCGGGCTCTCCCCCGTGCCGCGCTGGTCATAGATGATGCAGCGGTAGGTCTCCGAAAGCGCATCCACGTGCTGCTTCCACATGGAAGAGGTGAACGGGAATCCGTGGAGGAAGACAACGGGGGTGCCCTTTGCGGGACCAGCTTCATAAACTGCGAGATCCGTTTTCGCCATGACAGGGATCAGGATACGGTGCACGGGGCTTTCTTGCAAGCTGGTTGACCGGCACGGTCGTTCGCACTACCTTTAGCCGGTGGCAGAAACCTCTTTTCTTCGACAGCGCTTACCGTACCG
>CAZVXU010000214.1:0-1766 GCA_964631585.1 uncultured Spirochaetaceae bacterium
AACGGAAGAAGGAGGACAAAACTATGTCTGCTGGAGCAGTTCTTTTCATGATTCTTGGGCTTCTTCTCACCTGGGGCGGTGCCGCCGTATGCATCGGGATCGCCATGAAGAAGCGCAAAGGATAGTTCGTAGTAAGATTACGATGGATGGTCGGCCCGGTTGGGTCGGCAATAAATGGGCCCCGCTGTTTCAGCGGGGCCTTTCTTTTGGAGGTTGGGTGTTCAGCGCACCACGCCGGCAAGCGCCTCGCCGAAAGCACGGTGGCCGTCGGCTTCCCAGTGTATTCCGTCCAGGGCGCTCGTGGTGACCACGCTTCCCGCGTCGAAGAACCCGCACCCGTAGGCCGCCGCAACCCGCGCGTACTGTGCGGCGAACTGCCTCGAAGTCTCGATCGAGCCCGCCCAGGATAGCTCGCTCCCCGCGTAGGCCGGGTCATCACCACCGAAGCGGGATATGTCGCCGACAGGCGGCGGGGCGACAAGGACAACCTCCGGCGCCCCGCCGTCGGGGCCGGCGCCGCTCCGCTGCACCATTTCCACCAGACGGCCGGCGCCGTCGGCGATCTCGTAGGCCGAGGCGCTGAATCGCGTCTTGAGATCGTTCGTGCCGAGCATGATGACGACGACGTCGAGCGGCATGTGGCTCTTGAGACAGGGCGACAGATATGTCCGCCCGTTTCGGTCCGGGTCGAGAGCGTCGTCGAACACCGTCGTGCGACCGTTGAGGCCCTCTTCGATCACCCGGTAACCGTCGCCGAGCGCCGCCGCGAGGACGCCGGTCCAGCGCTCCGCAGGGCCGAACCGCTCCATCAGCGCGGGGTTCCATCCCCAGGTGTTTGAGTCTCCGTAACTCAGAATCGTCTTCGGGTTCATTGCTGTGTCCTCTCCTTATCCGACTGTCGTTGCGATTATCAGAAACCCGCCGGCGTATACGAGGAGCAATAGAAAACTCTCGAAACCGATATTAGCGATACCGTGCTTCTCCCGGCGGATCAGTCCCATGAGCAGAATGCTTGTGAGGAGGATCGTGAGCAGAATCAGGAAGGTGGGACGGGAGCCCATTGCGTGGTAAAGCGATCCCTCGCGGTAGGCGATGTCGGCGACGGAGAGAAAAATCACGTCGAAGGCGTTGCCGCCCATGATGTCGCTCACCGCCAGCGTCAGCGCACCGATACGCACCGCAGCGACGGCGGTGACCAGCTCGGGGAAGGAGGTAGCGACCGCGGTGAATAGGCCACCGAGCACCGTTTGACTGAGACCGGTCGCCTCGGCAACCGCCACACCGGAGCGTGCGAGCGCGTAGCCGAAAACGCCGATCGCCGCGGCGGACATCGCGAAGCGGGTCCATATCGACATCATCGAGCGGCCGTCGCGCTGCTCGGGGCCATGGAACTGCTCCTCTATCTGCGTCTGCTCGGTGATCCGCGGCTGCCACATCGCCTGCCCCTTCGCCGTCATTACCAGGCGCTGGCCGAATACGTAGGCAAGCAGAATGATGATGGTGACGGGATGAACCCCGAAGACCGAGTATGCAGGTGTGAATGCGGCGAGCAGGGTCAGAGCCAGGAGCGATATCAGAAGCGCTCCCTGCAGCATATTCTCGTCGGACGCAGCGGCGTGCTCGAGATTCGCCTTTCGATAGAGGCGGTCTGCTATCGCGAGAAACACCGTCTGCGCGGCAATGCCACCCACGGCGTTACTCGCGGCGAGCTCCGGATACCCCGTCGCGGCGGCCGTGACGGAGGTCGTAATGCCCGAAAGCGATGT
>CAZVXU010000214.1:1866-4478 GCA_964631585.1 uncultured Spirochaetaceae bacterium
TGTCACCGAGCTCCGGGCTCTGCTGCGCCTTCGCCCGAATGCGCCTCAGGACCTCGTTGTTTGCCTCCGCCTTGCGGTAGGCATCGCGCATGTCCGGCGCAAGGAGTGAACCGATCCGCTTCTCGACCAGCTCATCGAGCCTGCTGATGAAAACCCCGAGCAACCACTGATATCTCTCGTAGATTTCGCGAAGGTATTCGAGCACATGCTCGTCGAAACCTTCGATCCGTTCGCATAGACCGATCAGAGTCCCGAACATGTCGATTGCTTCGCTGTAGTCTTTGCCCAGCTCGTAGGCTTTACGGACTCGCGACGCATACTCCATGACGTCCTGGTTGCCGATGCTGGTCCCGCCCGAAGCGGCGCTGATGGTGAACTGCGGCATGTTCGCCGCTGCCCGCTCTACGAGAATCACGGCCTCACTGAAGACGTAGTCCTCCCAGCGCTCGTTTTTGAGAACCGTGAGCAAGCGCTCGAAACTGGCGCGGAGATCCCGCTTGTACGCGTCCTCACTTCGGAAGACCAGCTCCTGAACACCGAGGGTGATTCCCTTGAAGCGGATCTGCCCTGAAGGCCAGAAGAATACTCCGGCGTCGAGCCCATCCCCTCCCTCCCCGAGGGTGGCGCCCCTTTCCGATACTTCACGCGTCGTCGCCGACATGACCTGGGTGGTCAGCAGCACCTTTGTACGCGTCGGCGAGAGCTTGTTGGCCCTCGATTGAAGCCGCGCGGCTGAGTTGATCAGATGCCCCGAGATGTCACCATCACCTGTGATGACAAGGGGAGTGTACTTCTGTCCACCGGCTATGCCCGCGGAAATCGCCATCGCCGGAAGCAGGAGGGGCCCTCCACTCGCCACGCGTACCGACGAACCGGCATCGAGCGAGCGCGGCTTCGAAAACAGCTCGGCGATCTGCATGACCGTCCGAAGCAGCGCGACGGCACTGGCACCGATCAGCACGATCTCGTCCCCGCGCGAACGAGAGCTCAACACACCTTCGTCGGCGGCGATCGTTGCGACGTCGACCTGAATCACCTCGTCGAGGTGCTGCAGCATCGACACGTTGCTCCCGACCCGCTGGCAAAACTCGCTGTATCCGTGGATGTCGACGATCCCGCAGTAGAGGCTGGTAATCGTCATGTCCCGCTTGAGGTCGCCGGCCGAGCGGTAGCCTGCCCTAGCAGTTACCAGCGCTTTCCAGAGCTCACGATAGGTCAGGGGGTTCAGGTTGCTGAACCTGCCCCAGCGGATACCCCGGTAGACCCGGAACCATCGCGGATATACGAACTCCACCCGGTTGTCTCGGGGAAGCGTGTCGAGAAAGTCCGCCAGCTCACTGAAGGTCTCGAAGTCACCCGCGAAAAGCCTGTCGAGACAGTAGCTCAGGAGCTCGTAGCCGGAAGTATTGGAATCGTACTCGAACCGTGACTTCATTGCACTGCCGTGCTCAAAGCATAGCACGTTTTCGCGGCGCGGCACCCGTTCGTGTTACAATGCAGTCATGACCGACCTTCTCTATCAGACAGACGCATACCTCAGAGAGTTCGACGCGGTGGTGACCGCCGTCGATGAAGATGCACACGGGGTCTTCCTCGACCGAACGACGTTCTACCCCGGTGGAGGCGGGCAGCCGGCGGACACCGGGAGTATGACGTTCGAAGGGACAACCGTTGCAGTTCCCGCAGTCAAGAAAGGTAATCTGCACGTGATCGACGGAGCTCTCCCGGCGGTCGGGACCGAAGTACACGGTGTCCTCGACTGGGACCGGCGCTACCGGCTGATGCGAACGCACACGGCAATGCACATCCTCTGCGGGGTAGTGTGGCGCGACTACGGCGCTCAGGTCACCGGCGGTAACATGGATCCGCTCTCGAGCCGCATGGATTTCGAGTTCACACGATTCGACTCCGAGCTCATCGGTGAGATCGAGGTCCAGGTGAACGAGGAGGTTGCCGCGGCGCGGGACGTGCGGGTGAAGATCCTGCCGCGAGAAGAAGCCTTTCGCATTCCCGACCTGATTCGCACCAAGATCAACCTCCTACCGGAGGGCATCTCCGAGGTGAGGACCGTCGAAGTGGTCGGTCTCGACCTGCAGGCCGACGGAGGCACGCACGTAGCAAACACCAGCGAGGTCGGCACGATTCGCCTGCCACGGTTCAAGAACAAGGGGGGTGCGAACAAGCGGATCTATGTGGAGCTCGAATAAGAGTATGCTTCAGGGAGTCGACCGGGACCGTCGGGCCGTCGGGATGGCCGCAGCGGTTCCCTGGCCCCGCGGCGCGCGCAGCTATCGCCCGCCCGCCCCTGCGATATCGTGAAGCGTCCTGCGCAGCTCTGATTCCTGGATGGGCTTGGTAACCGCGGCGTTCATACCGGCGCCGAGGAAGCTTTGGACTTCCTCCTCGCGGGCGTAGGCTGTCAGGGCGATAATCGGGATATCCGAGTTCCGGCGAATGCGGCGGGTCGCTTCCACGCCGTCGAGGCCGGGCATCTGTATGTCCATAAGGATCACGTCGAAGTCGGCTTGCCCGGTTGCCTGGAGAACCGCGGTGCCGTCGGCGGCGGTACTCACCTCGTGCCCCTCGGCCTCGAGGAACTTCTCCAGGTACAT
>CAZVXU010000215.1:0-4457 GCA_964631585.1 uncultured Spirochaetaceae bacterium
CATCAGCAGCCTCCACCGTCCAGGTCGCACTGCCGTCCTCGTTCTGTCCCATGAGTCCTACGATGGATGACCCTTCCGAGACCAGCCGCTCGAAGGTATAGACGACATCCTCCGCGTCGAAGGAGCTCCCGTCCTCGAAGGTTACCCCGGAACGCAGATTGATGGTGTAGGTGAGTCCGTCTTTGCTTACTTCCCAGTCGGTCGCGAGACTTGGCTCCAGTGTGCCGTCGGGGAGTATTTCAACGAGGTAATCGTACTGCAGGCGATTGAACATGACCTCGGGATCGTTGGCACCGAGGGCGGGATCAATGGTCGTGAGCTTCCGCAAGCCGATGCGCAGGATCTTTTCTTCGGGCTCGCTTTGCTCGGCCTGCTCGGCTTGCTCGGCTTCCGCGCCGCACCCTACGAAAAGCGCGACAGGGAGTGCTAATAACACCGCGACGAGCAGACTGTAAAACAGAGAACGTGCTTTCATTTCTTGGCCTCCAGACCGATGTGAGCACTCCCGCGCGGCCTTTGTTCCGTATGAGGGCCGTGCTCAGTGTCGCCCTAAGATACTGAGATAAACGCGCCTCGGCGACCCGGGGACGCAGGCGACCACCATAATCGTATAGTAAATTTTTATCGATACCTATTTACATTACCGCCACGCTATAATACAATGCCGGTAATCAACCAGATTCAGCCCGCAACCGGGCAATCGCACGAAAAGGAGAATCACGCGATGAGAAATACGATTCTATTCATACTTGTGGCAATGCTTGCCATCGGCGCACTTATCAGCTGCGGAAACGGCGAGGAAGCCGCCGCCACTACCGGATACGCTCCTGACCAGACGGTCGAGGCCTACGAATACGTCCACGGCGGATACGTTGGGCAGGTCGTTGTCACCACTGATGCCGAGGGCAATATCGACGTTACTATCGACGAGGCCTTTCTGCCGCATACCCTTGCCCACGTGGACATCGAGTCCGATGAGTGGAACGAGGACAACACGGTAACCTATACGGTGCGTGGTGAAACCAACTACGTGGCACGCTGGGTTGCATACGACGGGACGAACTTCGTCGGTAACACCGTCGGTACCTCTCTCGTCTACGTGCCCGCCGACGATTCCGGCAATCCGGCGACCGACGTCAACCAGAACATGCTCGAGAAGACCATCATCCGCAACGAAGCCAACATGGCGGCCTGGTTCAACAGCATCACCGACGGCGCCTTCGAAGTTTTCACCGAGTACGGCGGCGATCCGATGACCGTCGCCGAGACTCCTTACGGAGGTCTCACCAAGCGCAACTCCCAGTACTGGAACTTCGGTATCGGATGGGAGGGCAACATGGAGGAGATCCAGGCCGCTGCCGAGCAGTACGGCGTGGGCTACACCCTCGATGATATGACTCGTGACGCCGACGACGGGTTTTGGAGCCTGGCCGATGCTACCACCGGCGCAACCGCCTCGGATTTCCCGGACTACTTTGCTCTGATTCAGCAGGCCGTTGCGCGCCTCGAGATGCAGTAGCGGCGGCTGCTGCTGCGCTCGCAGCGGCACCCACACTTTTCTACGAACGCTTTCCCGGGGCCGCGGTCATCTCGATCGCGGCCCCGCTTCTTTTTGATCCGGAGTCGTGCGCCTCGCTGCGGTAGAGGTGATCATACAGTGTCCCCATGCTCTTGAGACTTCACGCGGTGTTGGACTTCCTGCAGCAGCGTCTCTTTCTCGCGGACGAGCTGCCGGATGCGGGCATCGGCCCGCTTCTGTTCGGTGATGTCCATGGCGGTGAATGTCACGCCCTGAGAGACATCGGCGGGGTCGAGGGGTGACGATGCAAGGAGAATTTGAATAACGGTGCCGTCTTTTCGCTGCCATCGGGTTTCGACTGTTCCCGTCCCGGCTTCGGCGATCTGTCGGTACTTCTCCGTCCCGACGAAGTCGTAGTCTTCCCGGCTCGGGTAGAGCACGAGTGCGGATTTTCCGACGAGTTCCTCGCGGGCGTAGCCGGTCATTGCACAAAGCTTTTCGTTTGCCTCCAGGATTCTGCGATCCGGTCCCCGCACCAGACCGATCCCCGTGGGCGCCGCCCTGAAGACGCTCCACAGCCGGTTGCGACTCTCCATCAATTGGGCCTCTGCGACCGTGCGCTCGGTAATGTCCTGGATAGTTCCCAGTAGCCCGACCACCGCGCCCGCGGTGTCGGTGCGAACCCGGCCGATGCTATGGACGGTGCGCCAGTCTCCGTCATCCCGGCGAACTCGATAGACCCTATCGAAATCGGTTTGATACCGTTGGCATCGTTCCATCTGCGCATACACCGCCTCACGATCCTCTTCGTGAATCAGGGCGGCGTAGTTCTCCATGGTCGGTTGGAACCGGCTCGCGTCGAGCCCGAAGATGCGATAGGTCTCTTCCGACCAGTACGCCTCGCCCGAGTGCAGGTCGAAGTCGTAATGCCCCACGTGGGCGATGGATTCGGCGGCTCGCAGCCGCTCGGCGATTCTCTTCTGTTCGGTCAGGTCCCGCCCGATTATCAGGGCCGCCGGCCGCTCGTCAAAGACGATGGGAATCGAGCTCGACTCGCCCCAGAGAGTCCTGCCGTCCTTCCGCAGAAGCACCATCTCCTGTGGTGCGTTTTCGCGGCCCGCCGCGATCTCTTCGAGGCGTCGCTTCACGGCAGCGTGTGATTCGGGAGCGATCGTATTCATAGACGGGGTTCCGACAAGCTCCTCCGGGGACGAGTAGCCGAGCAGGGCGGCCCCGTACGGGTTGGCATAGACATAGGAGCCGTCCTGGACGACGAGAATCGAAACCGGGGCGGACTCCAGAAGCTGGTGATGCTCCTGTCTCCGTTTCTCGAGCTCCTCTTCTATGAGGCGTTCCTGGGTCATGTCACGGGTGTTTGCGACCACGCCCTCTATTGCGTTCTCCGCGTCGTAGTAGGGGTAGTAGGTGACCTGAACGAAGCGGTTTCCCAGTGTCGGATACTCAACCCAGGTTTTGTACTGCACGGTCTCACCGCCGAGACAGCGATCGAAATGCTCCTTGACAGAGTTCCGGAAGAACTCGTCTCCGAGGTAGTCGCGGACGTGCAGGCCCACCAGGCTCTCCGCCGTCCGGCCCGAGAAACGCTCGTAGGCCTTGTTGACTATTCGGTATCGGTAGGATCGATCGAGGAGCGCAATTCCGTCGCGTGTAGAGGAGACGATGTGCTCGAACTGGTGCAGATACGCTTCGTTTCGGAGACGCTCGGTAATGTCCTGCACGTGGGTGACAAAACGCAGCGGCTCTCCTACCGAGTCGCGCAGCAGTATCGCACTGACGTCGGTCCACACCGGGTGGCCGTCCCGGTGAATGTAGCGCTTCGAGAAACGCACGGTGTCCGCCTCACCCTCGAGCATCGCCTTCATGTGGTGAAGGCTGATGTCGATGTCATCGGGGTGCGTAAGGTCGGCGAAGTTGGCCGCCTGAACCTCTGCGACCGAGCGACCGAGCATATCCGCAAAGGCTGCGTTCGCGCGAAGGAGCTCGCCCGAGGGCGAGGTCAGCACCATGCCGACCGAGACATTTTCGAAGGCGGTCCGAAACCTTCGTTCGCTCTCCCGGAGCCGGAACGCCATCTTCAGCGATGCGAGAAGAACGGTATCGCCGGAGTTTTTCACGATGTAGCCGTAGGAGGTTATTCGCTCAGTTTTCTCGACAACTTCCTGCTCGGTGTGTCCGGAGAGAAACACGATCGGAAGGTCGTATGTATCAAGAATGATCTTCGCCGCCTCGGTCCCGTCGATTCCCGGTCCGAGATCGATATCCATCAGGATCAGGTCGATGTCCGAGCTCCTGAGTGCGATCTCGACCGCCGCCTCGCCGGTGGCGGCGGTGATGACCGCGTAGCCGTGCCGTTCAAGGAGAATTTTCTCGGTCGCGGCCACGAGGGCCTGATCCTCCACGAGGAGGATGGTCCTCTGTCGGTTCTCTTCCAAATCCCCCTCCATCGCCGAAATCCCGCCACGGCTGCCCGAATGAAGTCGAATCCTGAGTACCCGAGCAACTTTCTGTGAGATCTGGGGCTATAGTCTAGACTTGTTTGGGTGAGTCTGCAATCGTTTTCTGCCGCGCGCCGCTCTCCGCGTTACTCCGAGGCACCCCGCTCGACCCGGTTGTCAACAGCACGTGCGGAACCTGAGTTTGGCGCCATGTGAGACGAAAAAAAGCTTTGCACGGAAGTAAAGTTCGTCTATTATGGCGCGCATGAGAGAAATGATGCGCCATGCTCCGGGGCGGATTTACCTGATTGCGCTCCTGCTCTCGGTTGTCGTGTTCATTGTGGTCCTGTTTATGGGGGTTACCGAACTCACCTCGGCAGGCGAGGCCGTCGTCCTGTTCGGATGGATGACCATGCCGCTGGTTATCGGCGTGTTGTTCGTCATCTTTTGGCTGGTCGCCTACCTCATCTACTTCTTCTTTT
>CAZVXU010000216.1:0-4433 GCA_964631585.1 uncultured Spirochaetaceae bacterium
CAACTAAAACCCGTTCCAGAGTACGCGGAGGTTCTCCGACTGTCAAGAAAAATGCGGCTGCTGCATTATTGCATGCAAAATCCGTTATTGCATGCAAATTTTCCTTGACGGCTGAATTTACCCGGTTTAATCTCGAACTAAGCTCGTGGGGTAAACCCACTATAAGGAGGAGCGACATGAAGCGTATTTCGATCGTACTCGTCCTCGTCTTGTTTGCAGCATCCTTTGCATTTGCTTCGGGACAGGAAGAGGCAGCGGAAGACGGACCGATTCAGATCGGTACATCACTGCCCCTGACCGGCCAGTTCTCCATCACCGGAGAAAAGCACCGCGAAGGGTACCAGCACGCGGTAAACCTGATCAATCAGGAGGGTGGCCTGCTCGGCCGGGAGGTGGAGCTTCGGGTGCGGGACAATCAGTCCGACCCCGACATCGCCATGAGTCAATTCGAGCGGTTCATCAACGTTGACAACGTCGACATGATTTTCGGAACCTTCTCGAGCCTCATCACCTTCCCCACGTCCTCGGTGACCGAACAGGCCGGGATGGTGCACCCCATCCCCTCGGCGGCGGCGCTTCGCATCTATGAGCGCGGCTACGATTACCTGTTCTACTTTCAGCCGAATGCCGCGGAGTTCGTCGGTTCCACGCCCGTCGACATGATGGATAACCTCGTGGCGAGCGGAGATATGCCGGAGACGGCCGCGATTGTCTATGCCGACGACTTCTTCACGAACTCCATTGCAGCCGGACTGCTCGGCGAAGTCGTGGAGATCCCCGGCAGCAACGAGACTGTTGACCTCTCTCCCGGCGTAGTTGAGGAAGCAGGAATCAGCATCGTCTACGAAGAACAGTGGCCGCAGGGCTACTCGGACTGGATCAACCTCGCGAACTCGATCAAGTCGAGCGAGGCCGAGATGCTGTTCCTCCTTGCAAACTCTCCCGACGACGGCATCCAGCTGATGAGGGCCATGCAGACGGTTGACTATCAGCCGATGGCAATCTACAGCAGCCAGGGCTCCCAGCGTGAATGGCAGGAGGAGCTCGGCTCGGCAGTCGACGGCCTCATGACTCATGCATCCTGGCATCCGCAGGCAAACTTCTCCGGCCGTTTCCTGGGCCGTGAGTTCACCAACCAGGAGTTCATTGACACCTTCGAAGAGTCCTACGGACAGGTCCCCGATGAAGACGCGGCGATCCCCTTTGCCCTCGCGATGGGCATGGAGCAGGCCGTGCGCGCGGTCGGCACTACGGACAACGACGCCATCCGCGACTGGTTCAACGAGCGCACCGAGGACGATCCGGTGGAAACGATCCTCGGCCCCTTCCACTGGGACGACCGCGGTCTGCCGATCGGCAAGCCGTTCATCATGGTACAGTGGCAGGAAGAGGACCTCGAATTCGTCTACCCGCGCGGACAGTTCCCGGGCGTAGAAGACCTGCTCTGGCCGAAGCCGGAATGGTAGGCATCACGTGGTAGTTATTGCGTGTGACCGGGCGGACCTCCGCCCGGTCACTATTCCACCGTACACCACCAGGTCGGGAGAGAGGTGATGGCGTTGCTCGAGATACGGGACCTCACAAAGCATTTCGGCGGCATCGTTGCTGTGGATCATTGTACGTTCTCGGTCGAGGAGGGGACCATCACATCCCTCATCGGCCCGAACGGCGCCGGGAAAACAACGGTCTTCAACCTCATCACCGGAACGATCTCGCGCGACTCGGGGAGCATCCATTTCGACGGGCATGACATCGGCTCGGCCCCGCCGCACAGAATCACACAGCGAGGCATCAGCCGCACCTTCCAGATAACACGGGCGCTCGGCGACATGACGGTGATCGAGAATCTCGCGGTGCACGCGCATGGGCGCGGACTGCTCAGCCTCCTCGGTCCCTCCGTTCGCACCGAAGAACGCGAGAAGGCGATGTCCCTTCTCGAGTTTCTCGGAATCGAACAGCTCGCGAATGAGAAAGCCGCTACCCTGTCCTATGGACAGCGGAAACTCCTCGAGCTCGGCGCCGTTCTCATGTCGGAGCCACGTATCGTCATGCTCGATGAGCCGGCGGGCGGTGTAAACCCGGCTCTTCTCGAAACCATCGTGGAACGCATACTGGAGCTCAACAAGCAGGGGATTACCTTCCTCATCGTGGAGCACAACATGGAGCTCGTTATGAGTATCAGCGATCCGGTGATCGTGATGGCCTCCGGCGCGGTTATCGCCGAGGGACACCCCGAGAAGGTCCAGAGCGACCCGGCGGTGCTCGAGGCATATCTGGGGGGACCCGGAGAATGAGTTTCTTAAGCATCTCCAACGTCGTCGCCGGATACGGCTCGGGACAGGATATCCTCAAGGGAATCAGCCTCGACGTGGAGGCGGGACAGACCTACTGCATCATCGGGCCGAATGGGGCCGGCAAGTCCACCCTGTTGAAGGTGATCAGCGGACTGCTCACTCCGAGGGAAGGCTCCGTGCACTTCGACGGCGAAGACATTACCGGGCTACCGACACACCAAATTCTCAGGCGCGGCCTCTGTTTCGTGCCTCAGGACCAGAGTCTGTTCCCGGACATGAGTGTGCTCGAAAACCTCCGCATGGGCGGGTTCGTCCTGCGTGACAAGGGAGCGGTAGACCGGCGCATCCACGAGGTCTACGAGACATTTCCCATCCTCGCCGAAAAGGCATCTCAACCGGCCCGGGCGCTTTCCGGCGGACAGCAGCAGACCCTGGCACTCGGCAGGACGCTGGTGCTTCGCCCCAAACTCATCATGCTGGACGAGCCCTCGCTGGGCCTCGCGCCGAAGATCTCGCGGCAGATCTTCGAGAGCATTGCCGCCCTCAGAGAGGCGGGCCTGACAGTGCTCATCGTCGAGCAGAACGCCAAGCTGGGCCTCCAGGCCGCGGATTGGGGCGTTGTGCTCGACCTCGGCAAGGAACACATCGTGGACTCGGCGGCAAACATTCTCGACGACCCGCGCGTGGCGGAGCTCTACCTCGGCGGGGGCCTGAAGAGCAACGGCAAGGACGGCACAACATGACCTATCTGCAGGTGCTCATCTTCGGTATAAGCCTCGGCGGCGTGTACGCGCTCATGGCATCGGGGCTGACGCTGATCTTCGGCGTCATGAACATCGTGAACCTGGCGCATGCCGCGTTCATGCTGATCGCGGCCTATATCGCCCTCATGCTCTTCAAAACCTTCGGTATCGATCCCATCGCATCGGTGGTCATCACGATGCCGATCCTCTTTCTCTTCGGAATGGCGGTCTACAAGCTCCTGTTCTCCCGGATCGCGGAAAGCTCCCGGTTCGTTGAGTCCACCGTCTTGTTGACCTTCGCGCTGGCGACCGTTATAGAAGGGGTTCTGAGCTTCCTGTTTACCGGGATTTACCGCTCCACCACACCCGCCTACACCACCGAAACGCTGCATTTCGGCCTCCTCTACTTCCCCGCGGGGCAATTCTACGCAACCGTGGTGAGTGTTGTGCTGTTAGTGGCGCTATGGATCTTTCTGCGCACCACCCGTACCGGATATGCGATACGCGCCACGATGCAGAACCGCACCGCCGCGAAGACCGTGGGGGTCGACGTCGCAAAGATCTCCCTCATTACGTTCGGTATCGGGACGGCTCTCGCGGGGGCTTCGGGCTCGTTGATCACCTTCATCTTCACGTTCTACCCGGCCGTTCACTGGGACTGGATAGCCATCATGATGGCGCTGATCGTGCTCGGCGGAATGGGCAGCCTGATGGGCGCTCTGGTCGGCTCCTTTCTGCTCGCTATCGTTGCCGGCTTCGTCGGCCACTTCATCGGGCCCGTCTGGTCCACCGTCACATTCTTCCTGGCCCTCTTCGTTATTCTGCTCGTGAGGCCGCAGGGCCTCTTCGGCAAGAAGGTGGAGGTATAGATGTCCGGCGCAACCCTGACTACCGGCACCGCGGGCCGCTCCCGCGGCCTTTTCATCCTCGTCGTCTTCGGCGTGCTTCTGGTGTTTCCCCTGCTGCAAGTGGCAACCGGCCGCTTCAACTACGTGTTGCACATGATGATGTTCACCATGCTCTACATCGCCATGGCGTCGAGCTGGAACATCATAGGCGGCTATACCGGATACACCTCACTCGGCCACAACGTCTTCTACGCCGTGGGAGCCTACTTTTCGGGACTGGTGTTCACCTATCTCAAGATCTCTCCGTTCTTCACGTTTCCACTGGCCGGTGTCGCGGCACTGCTCGTCGGCCTGCTCGTGGGACTGATTGCGTTGAGGACCCGCGGACCGGCGTTCATCATCGCCACGATCGCCATGGTCATGCTCACCCTCCACCTCATCGACCAGTGGGAGTTTGCCGGGGGAGCCAACGGCCTCAGTCTCCCCTTCATTCCCCTGAGCCCCAGGGTGGCGAAGCTGCCCTTCTACTACGCGATTCTCATCGTGGC
>CAZVXU010000217.1:0-4333 GCA_964631585.1 uncultured Spirochaetaceae bacterium
CCCCGGGGCTCGCCGGCCCCGCCGTCCGGGCTCCCGGCGCCGCCTGGATTATCGGCACCGCCGACGGTATCGCCGCCGCCACCCGGGCTCCCGTCAGCTTCTCGCGGCTGCCACCCGAGGCGGCTTGCGATCCAGCCGAGGTAGAGGGCCGCGAACATGGGCGGCGCGCCGGAGAGCTCCACGGCCTCGAGGTCGAAGAGGGCGCGGGCGGGTTCCTCGGCGTCGAAGGTGTGGGCGGTGACGCGGCGAAGCGGCAGGGTCCGCTGCCAGGTCAGATCGGAGATCCGAAAGCCTTCGGGAAGCATGACGCCGGAGACGGCTCCGAATATGTCGCCCGTCGTGTCTCCGGCGGCGGCGGCGTACTCGGAGTCGATGATGAGCTTGTCAGCCTGCTCCTGAACGTGGTCGAGCAGGGCGTGGCGGGGCCCGAAGGAGGCAAGCCAGAGCACGTACACGGGAATGTCGCGGATGAGGAGGGGAGTCCAGCTCCCCGGTGCCGCGCCGACACCGTCGGCACCGTTTTCTATGAGGACTTCCTGAAAACAGACGCTCTTTCGCTCGTAGTCGAGATAGCAGCGCGCCGAGAGCGAGATATCACTCTCCCCGCGTTGCCCATCAACAATATGTATGACGCGGGCCGCCCGTTTGCCGAGGACGGTTCCGAGCGCCTGCTCCGTCCTCGGTCGGCTTTCCTCGTCGCTCACCACAAGCAGATTGAGAATGGCGGTGCGTGCCTCGGTGGGGGAGTTCCGCTTCTGAATCTCGGCGAGTTCTGTCTCGATCTGTTCGGGATCGAAGGTCATAGCTTTCTCCACTTGCGCTTCGACGAGGCAATAAGCCGGCGAGCCTCCTCGGGGCCGGAGCTTCCCGGCATATACGTGGGAATGGGCGAGGGGTCACGTCGCCATCCCTCGAGCACGCGGGTAATGAAGGCCCAGGAGGACTCGATCTCATCCCGGCGGGGGTACAGGGTCGCATCGCCGAGGATGGCGTCATAGAGCAAGCGCTCGTAGGCTTCGAGGGTCGCCTCGCCGAAGGTCGAGCCGTAGGCGAAATCCATGTTCACGGGCCTCATGTCGGTGGTGTGGCCGGGAATTTTCGCGTTCATGTTGAGGGTGATACCCTCATCCGGCTGTATCCGAATGATAAGCGTGTTGCGGTTCATCGCCGGATGCCGATTGGTGAAGAGCTGTCGCGGAGGTTCCTTGAAGTGCACCGAGATTTCGCTCACCTTCCGCAGGAGGCGCTTTCCCGAGCGCAGGAAGATCGGCACGCCGCTCCAGCGCCAGGTATCGAGAAAGAGTCGAAGGGCCACGTAGGTCTCGGTCCGTGAGTCCGGGGATACGCGATCCTCGGCTCTGTAGGCCGGCACCCGAGCGCCGTCGACAATGCCCTCATCATACTGTGCCCGGACGGCATGCTCGCCGATGTCGCGGAAGGTGATGGGACGCACCGCCTGCATCGCCTTGACCTTCTCATTCCGGATGCTCTGCGCCGAGAGGTCGTTGGGTGGCTCCATCGTCGTGAGGCTCAAAAGCTGGAACATGTGGTTCTGCACCATATCACGCAGGGTGCCGGCACTCTCGAAGTAGCCCCCGCGGGTTCCCACCCCGATCTTCTCGGCCACGGTGATCTGGATATGGTCGACGTAGTTCGAGTTCCAGATGGGCTCGAACATGCCGTTGCCGAAGCGCAGCAACATGATGTTCTGCACGGTTTCCTTGCCGAGGTAGTGGTCTATACGGAAGATCTGTCCCTCGGTGAAGTAGCGGGCGAGGAGCCGGTTGAGCTCCTGAGCCGAAGCGAAATCGCGTCCGAAGGGCTTCTCGATGAGGATGCGCGTGAACCCGCCGGCCTGCTCGCCGTGACCGTGGCGGCCGAGCTGCTCGATGATATCGTGATAGGAATCCGGCGGCGTCGACAGATAGTAGATGCGGTTGGCGTAGCCCTCGGCGTACTCGCCCATGCGCGCGTACCCGGAAGGGTCCTCGAAGGTGGACTGAAGGTACTCCAGGCGCCCGAGAAAGGTCTCGCGCTGCTCATCGGAGGCGCCGGGCACCTCCGCGATCATCCCCCGGGCGCGCTCTCGCAGGCCCTCGGTGCCCCAGTCACGTCGGGCAAAGCCGACCACCTTGAAGCGGGTCATGCCTTTGAGAAAGAGCGAGAACAGGGCCGGCATGAGCTTTCGGGCGGTGAGGTCGCCGGTGACGCCGAAGATAAAGATGACAAAGGGCGGCGCCTCTTTGCGCGACTCCAGTCCGAGGTTCAGGGGGTTCTCTGCCATATGCGCCAAATATCCCACCGCATACCGCGAAAATCAATGCGTCGATGCCGAGGGCAGATGGTGGCATCGTGCTTCGGCAGGCGCGTGCGTGATTTCGCTGTAGTCCCGCTGTCCCGCCGATATCGCAACCCGGATGCGCGACGCGGTTCCGGCCCGCTCGGCAAGATCCTCGGGACCGAAGCGGCCGAAGGGATACAGAGTCAGCGAGGAGCCGGGAATCCCACGACGCAGGTCGAAGCGAAAAGCACCCGTGACGCCGGGCTGCGGCTCGATCCAGGAGATGGTGAACTGACTGCCGACCTGCAGCAGGCTCCCGAACGCGCATCCGGAGCCGGTGACGCCACGCAGGTCGATCCGGCTTCCACTGCCGTCGGGATACTGCGTCGCGAGAAACTGATCCTCTGTCCGCTCCGGCAGGCGCAGCGGCAGCGTAAAGGGCACGAGCTCCTCGATCCGGACGTTCTCCCCGACGATGGGAAACTCGAAGCACAGCTCCACCAGAAGCCACGGAAAGTCCCCGATTGCAGTGTAGTCCACGAGCAGACGCCCCGGCGCATCGAGCTCGTCGCGGCCGATGGCATGAATAGACATGAGACCGCGCGCGCCGATTCCGGGTTCCTCGAACGAGAAGGCGCTCTCCGGGGTCAGCGTGTAAGTCCGCTCGCTCGTTCGCAGAAAGCCGGAGACGGTATCCGCGAGAAGCTGGGTCCGCTTGTCGCGGGGCGTGCGCGCGAATCGGGAAAGCCGGCCGCGGGAGAATTGCACGCCGCATCCGTCCATCTCCAGAGTGGCTGATCCCATCATGCTCGCATGGATCGTCCGACCTGCCGGTGCACTCCCCTCGCACGGTGTCTCATATCGGGCGGCGGCACGCTCCGATGCGAGCTGTTCGAGCACGAGCTCCGGCGTGGCCGGGGCGTCGGCGCGCGCGGCTTCCACGGCCTCGGAGGTTCGCACACAAGGCATGCGGCAGGCACCGGTCTCGGTGGCCGGCGGCGTCGCTGTCGTCCGGGCCCCAAGGTCGGTGATCCACCCGGGATCGAAGGGAGTAATGTGCGCGGCCCGTCCGTTGCCGGCACGCCGGTCGAGGGCGAGGTCGAGGACTTCCACCGCGTGCGCCGCCCCCGCCTGAAGAATGACGACGGCGCCCGGCGAGCGATGTTTATCGATGACGCGCAGATCGGAGCTCAGCGAAACCTCACTTGCCTGCGGGCCGCAGATGAGCGCGGGAATCGACCATGTGTGGCCGCCGACCGCAAACAGAAAGCGGGCGGATTCCCTTGCTGGTGCCGGCACGATGCCGCGAGCAAAGGCTTCGAAGTGTCGCACGTACACCGAGGCCGCCTCCGGCCGCCTGGGATCGGGAAAGGGTGCGAGAAGAATGCGGGCCGCGCCGGGAAATACGTCGAGGATGCCGCTTCCTCGCGGGTTGGAGAGGCCGAGCGCGCACTCAGGCTCGAGCTCGGCGGCGAGGAGAAGCGCGTGTGCTACCCCGGCGTAGCCCGCAGTGGCTGTGCGGTCGCCGGCGGAGTCGATACGAGAGCGAATCGTCGCCGTAACCGACGAATTATCCAGGGCGGTGAGGCCGGGAAGGCTCCAGGTAACGGGCGCGTTACGAAACCGGGGACTCGCGTCGAGGGCCTGCGCGAGCGATCCTACTTCGGAGGAGGCGGTGCCGGGCGGCACGAAGGCGAGGACGGTCAGCTCGAGTTCGGTCTGTCTGGCCACATACGCATTGTGACGCAAGTACCGCAGGAAAATCAAACCTGTCTGTGAGCTGTAGCGCAGGCCGGGGCGGGTGCCGGTCCGATTGCGGTACGACGAAATTTCTTGTTGATGATTGCGCGAATCCTTTGTATCTTTCCGTCAGCATCGAAACATCGCTAGTAAAAGCACTCAATGCACCAAAACGACACAAAGAGGGAGTGGATATGGCGAAGCAACTGACATTCGACGAGGAAGCCAGAAGAGCGCTTCTCCGCGGCGTTGACCAACTTTCCAATGCCGTGAAAGTTACGCTGGGTCCGAAGGGGCGAAACGTTCTGCTTG
>CAZVXU010000218.1:0-4303 GCA_964631585.1 uncultured Spirochaetaceae bacterium
AGGCCCTCGAAGAGCATCCGATCGTGCGCGAGCTCTCCGCAGAGCAGCTCTCTCGGCTGCGCACACGCACAGGTGAGGTTCTCTCGCGCATCAGCATCGACACCGCGCGTGGCGTCGAACGGGGAGAGGAGCTTCGTCTGTCGGTGGCTCTTCAGGCGGGGCTGCCGGTGCTCGAGCTCGGCGTGGGGTGGTATCGGGCGATTCGCACCATACTGCTCGTTCCCGGCGAGTACGAGACGGAGCTCACAACCGTCGATGAGGCCGGTGTCGTTCACGAAGGTGTGGACACGATCAGCGGCGAGATGGGGCCTCAGCAGCCGGTCGTGCTCTCGGTGGCCGACGTGGAGGCCTCGGGATGGGGCGAAGGGTACAACGTGGTGATCCACGAAATGGCCCACGTGATCGATGCAGCGGACGGCGAGGCCGACGGGGTCCCGCCGTTACCGCCGGGAATGGATCCCGGGCGCTGGAGCGAGGTGTTCGCCGCCGCCCGTAGTGACCATGAGCGCCGCGTGCGGCGCAGCGAGCGGGGAGGGCCGCAGGCGCGCGCGACCGTCAAGCCACCCGTCCTCGATCCCTACGCCGCCGAAGGGCCGGAAGAGTTCTTCTCCTGCAGCGCCGAGCTGTTCTTCGAGCGTCCACGGCGGCTGAAGCGTGCCTACCCCGAGCTATTCGAACAGCTCAAGGCCTTCTTCGGGTTCGACCCGAGCGGACTATCGGGCGAGTAAATGCTCCCAGCGGATGCCGCTGCCGTCTGCGATGTTCCGGGCCGCCCGTGTGCCTCTGATGTCATCCCAGTGAAACGGTGAGAGACCGGGCTCGAGGTTTTTCTCGCTTCGAAGTGCGGCCGCGTTGTCGTCACCGATGGGCTCGCCCGCGGCGATGTCGCGGGTTGCCAGTATCGAGCGGTTCGATCGCCCGAAGTTCGACTGCTCCGATCGGGCAAGCCGCTTCACTCCGTCCCCGAGTATGCGCGCCACTCGCTCCTCGCCGAACCGGCTGCCGAGCTCGTCGAGGGCTTTCGCCGACGGGCGATCTTCGACATGGCGAATTCCCGCAACCATCTCGGAGAACTCCGCCGGCTCGAGGGCGATCCGGTCATCCAGTCCCCCGCCGGAGCGTGAGAGCGTGAAGTGCTTCTCCACAGCGCGAGCACCGACCGCGACCGCGGCCGCCGGAACGAGCTCCGGATGGAGGGAGTGATCGGAGACGCCCACCGGTATGCCGAACACCGCCGCGAGGTTTCCGATCACCCGCAGATTGTAGTCCTCTTCCGGGGCGGGGTAGGCGGTCACGCAGTGCATGATCGCGCTGCCAGCGTTGCCGGCACTGCCGGTTATCTCCACGGCTCGCTCGATGTCCGCCAGGGTGGATACGCCGGTGGAAAGGACGGCTGCGAGGCCCGCCTCGCGCACGAGTCGCAGAAGGGGGGCGTGGTTGAGCTCCGGTGAGGCGATCTTCACGGTGTCGAGGCCGACCTCGCTCAGTACCTGCAGGCTGTGAGGACCGAAACAACTTGCGAGGAATGCCACGCCGCGGCTGAGACAGTGCTCGGCCATCTCCGCGAAGAAATCGGGAACAACCTCGAGCTCACGAAAGCGCTCGAAGAGGGGAACCGCCCCGCCGGGGAGCTCCACCGCCCCGGTCTTTGGGTGGACGATCTCATCGGCATAGACGATCTGCGTCTTGATGCAGTCCGCCCCTGCATCCGCGGCTGCATCGATGAGCTCCCGGGCGCGCCCGCGATCGCCGCCGTGTGAGGTGCCGATCTCGGCTATCGCACTGGCGCGGTTGACCGGCAGGTAGCGCTCGAGTCCCATCGTCTTCGATCAGCCCGCGGCGGCGCGCGGTCCGATGCTGTCGCTTCCGAAATACGGCTTGAGCCGCTCGGGAATGCGGATGCTTCCGTCTTCCTGCTGATGGTTCTCGAGGACGGCGATGATGGCACGGGATACGGCGATTGCCGTACCGTTCAGCATGTGGACGAGCCGGCGGTTCTTGTCTTCACGGAATCGGACGCCGAGTCGCCGGGCCTGATAGTCGGTGCAGTTTGATGCGCTCGTAACCTCGCCCCAGTCGCCCGTCTCACCTCGGCCGGGCATCCATGCCTCGATGTCGTACTTTCGGTAGGCGGGTCCCCCGAGGTCGCCCGTACAGGTATCCACGACACGGTACGGAACTTCGAGACCCTGGAAGATCTCCTCTTCTATCCCGAGTAGCTCGTCGTGGATCTTCTCCGATTCCTCCGGCCGACAGTAGACGAACATCTCCACCTTGCTGAACTGGTGGACCCGGTAGAGGCCCTTGGAAAACTGACCCGCCGCTCCCGCCTCGCGCCGGAAACAGTGCGAGAACCCCGCCATCCGGATCGGAAGAGAATCGGCGTCGAGAATCGAATCGGCGTGATAACCGCCGAGGGTGATCTCTGCCGTGCCGACGAGACAGGTGCCTTCACCCTCGAGGGTGTAGATGTTGCTCTCCGCGCCGCGCGGGTTGAACCCGATGCCGCGCGCAACTTCCTCTCGCGCGATGTCGGGCGTGATCGTGGGCGTAAAGCCGTGTTTCGCGAGAACGTCCATCGCATATCGCGAGAGGGCGAACTCGAGGAATACCGCCTCGTTCTTGAGGTAATAGAACTTGGTCCCGGACACCTTTGTGGCGGTTTCAAAATCGATGAGGTCGAGCTCCTCGGCGATGGTGATGTGGTCACGTGGAACAAAGGAGAACTCGGTCGGAGAGCCGACCCGCTTCAGCTCGGCGTTGTCAGCATCGGTGTCCCCGATCGGGGCGTCTGGATGCGACATGTTCGGTATGCGACCGGCCTCCTCGTTGAGGTTCGCCTCGATGTCCTTCACCTTCTGCTCGAGCTCGGGAATCTGGGCCTTCAACCGCTTTCCCTCTTCGATGAGGGCAGCCCGCTCGTCGGCGTCGAGCTGCTGTTTCATGCGTTTGGCGTTGTCATTGCGACGTGCCCGAAGAGCCTCGAGCTCCTTAATGGCATCGTTTCGCTCGTCATAGAGTCGTGCGACGAGCTCGGCGCTAGCATCTACATTTCGATTGCGGATATTCGCCTGCACCGCATCGACGTTGTCGCGGATAAACTTGGGATCAAGCATGGGGCAATGATAGCTGCAGCGTGGCCGCGTTTCAAGCCGGAGTCCGGGGCCGGCGCGCGGGACCGCTTCCGGTATCGTAGCCGCGCCCGCGCCCGTGAGCCCGGCCTCGATGCTCCCCGTTCGCTCGCCTCGCCCTCGCGGGCTCGGCTCGGCTCACGAGGTCGCACTCGGCGCGGTCTCCCGGCGCGGTCGCGCCGTGGGTTTGCAGATGGCCCCGCGCGCCGGGCGCGTTCAGGGGGAGAGGGTGTGACTACGGAGTGGGGCGGGTTTCAGGGTGCTTTGCACCCCGCGCGGGACCGCTTCCGGTATCGTAGCCGCGCCCGCGCCCGTGAGCCCGGCCTCGATGCTCCCCGTTCGCTCGCCTCGCCCTCGCGGGCTCGGCTCGGCTCACGAGGTCGCACTCGGCGCGGTCTCCCGGCGCGGTCGCGCCGTGGGTTTGCAGATGGCCCCGCGCGCCGGGCGCGTTCAGGGGGAGGGAGTGCGGTTCCGGAGGGCGGCGGCCTACTCCAGCTCCGTTGCGCGGTTGGCCGCCCGACTGACCGCATCGATCACCGCCGCCGAGAAGCCGCCTTCCTCGAGGGCGGTGAGGCCCTCGATGGTGGTTCCGGCGGGCGATGCGACGCGGCTCGCCAGGGATATGGGATGCTCTCCGGTTTCCCTGACGAGGGCGGTTGCTCCCTCGAGGACGTCGAGGGTTGCCTCGAGGGCCTGGGGGTAGGGCATACCGGAGCGCGTTGCGCCGAGGGCCATTGCATGAATGAAGCTGAAGGTGAAGGCGAGTCCGGAGCCTGAGACGCCCGTTATGGCCGACATCAGCTTTTCGGGGACTTCCTGCGGAGTTCCGATCGCCCGTGCAACCTCGAGGGCCGCGTCGTGGAAATCATCATCGGCATCCTCTGCAAAGGAGACCCCGACAACGGCTTTGCCGACTTTCGCGGCGAGGCTCGGCATGAACCGGGCGATGTTCGTCGTTGTTAGCGCGTCGGTAAAGGTCGAGAGCTTCGTGCCGGCGAGAATGCTGACCAGCTTGAGCTCGCCCGAGATCGGTGCAAGACGTTCTATCATTCTCCCGACGTCCTGCGGCTTTATCGCCAGCACCACCACATCACTGAAGGAAACGAGGTGGGCGAGCGACTCGGTGAAATCGCGGGCGCCGTGCGTCTCAATGGCGGCCGACCTTCGCTCCT
>CAZVXU010000219.1:0-4250 GCA_964631585.1 uncultured Spirochaetaceae bacterium
GGCCAGATATTCCTTGGAGATGAGGTTCATCCCGTCGCGCAGCGGCGTCACCAGGAGCATGTCGGACTCCGCGTAAATTGCCGAGAGCTGGTGAAACGGGGCGGGACGGTAATAGTACCACACCGGGTTCCAGCCGATCGTACCGAAGTCACCGTTGATGATGCTGGTGAGCTCGTCGATCTCCCGCTTCAGCTCCCGATACTCCGGGACCTCCGTGCGCGACGGCGCGACGATGAGCATGAGGGTCACATGCTCGCGATACTCGGGGTAGCGCTGGAGAAAGCGGTGAAACGCCTTGAGGCGAAGCGGGATGCCCTTGGAGTAGTCGAGGCGATCCACCGAGAGGATGAGCTTGGGGGTGGTGACCTCGTTCCTTATCCGGTCGCGCTCCTTCTGGACCTCAGGCAGCTCGACGGCGGTGGCGTACTTCTCGTAGTCGATGCCCATGGGGAAGGCGTCCACCTTGATCATGCGGTTGTCGAAGCGCACCTGTGCCATGTGATGCTCGGCGGCGAGGATGCGCCGGACACTCGAGAGGAAGTGTCGCGCGTAGTCATAGGTGTGGAATCCCACGAGATCGGCACCGAGGAGCCCTCTGAGTAACTTTGTGCGCCAGGGAAGAAGCCGGAAGATCTCATAGGAGGGAAAGGGGATATGGAGGAAGAAGCCGATGTGAGAGTGCGGCAGTGCTTCCTTGAGCATCTGCGGCAGAAGCATCAGATGGTAATCGTGCACCCAGATGTAGTCGTCTTCGTCGGCCACCTCCATGACACGGTTGAAAAACTTCCGGTTGACCTGCTCGTATGAATCCCAGGTCTCGTTCTCGTACTCGGTCACCGTGGGAAAGTAGTGGAAGAGGGGCCAGATGGTGCGGTTACAAAAACCGTAATAGAAGAGATCGAGGTCCTCGCTCGTCAGGTCCACGGCGACGCTCTTGTGGTCCCGCTTGAGCGTCTCGGCAATCTGAGCCGACTCATCCTCGGTGAGCTCGTCGGCGGCAAGCCCGCTCCATCCTACCCACAGGCTGCCTTCCCTCTCATGCATCGACTTCAGCCCCGTTGCAAGGCCGCCCATGCTCTGTTTGAACTCAAAGCCGTCGGCACCACGCGCGACGGACGTTGACATGCGGTTGGAAACGAGAATCGTCTTCGCCATATGAATTCAATATACGCGCTCGGGGAGTTACGGGTAAAGCCGAGGTCGGTTGCGATACCACCCGGGGCTGGGATATAACGTGCGAATGATTCATGGACACGACGCCGATACGGCGAACTTTCTCAAAAGCCTCGGATTTCCCGCAGTCCGTATTCATCACGCCTTCAATCACTTCGACTTCGTCCGTCCGTCACGACGGATTCTGGTCATCGGCCCCATGGGCTCGGGCAAGACCGAGTATTCCTCGCGAGTGTGGCGGGACTCCCGAATCGTGCTGCGCAAAGCGGACGAGCTCGCCGATATGACGCGGTCCGAAGGTGCCGATCGCCGCCACGTGTTCTTCATTCGCTCGGCTCTCGACGGGAAGCGGTTCCCCGATTACCCCGAGGATGCACTGGCCTACCGCGGCGGGTACGAGAGATGCGGCGAGAATATCGCCGAGATACAGGACTCCTTCGGTCTGGAGGAGGTCATCAGGGATCATCCCGAGGTGGGCACGTGGATCATCGACGAGGCCTCCTTCTACGATGAGCGACTTGCATACGTGGTGCGGCGGGAGTCGGAGGCGCGGGGGCTCATCTTCATCTTCCCATCTCTTATCCTCAATTTCAGGCGATCCATATTCAACTCAACGGCGAACATGCTGCTCGAAGTCGCCACCGACGTATTCCCGCTGACGGCGTACTGCGAACATGAGCGCTGTCTCAAGGACTCCTTCTACACCTATCGCTACTACACCGTGGATGGCGAGGAGTGCCCGGCCCTCTACTTCGACCCCCTGATCATCGTCGGGGGTGATACCGAGGCCGAGAGCCCCACCGAGCCGAACTACTGCACCCGCTGCGACGAGCATCACTACCTCCCCGGCAAGGAATACACCTACCTCGTTCTCAAGCCCCTCGGCGTGGAGGCCTCGTACGGGCATACCGATGCGCTTGAAGCGGAGCTGCGGGCGCTCAATGAGAACCTCGAAGAGTCCCGGCTCTACGAAAGCTTCCGCGAGCTCTACGGAGAGGCCGAGCCGACGATGACCAACGCCCTGCGTGTTCCCCGTATCGCCGAGAAGGCCCTGGTGTTTCTCTTTGCGGAGGAAAACCTGCTTGCCGAAGAACAGGTCCGGCGCCTGACAAACAACCTGGGCCTGGACACCGACTATCTCTCTACACGGCTTGCAGATAACCATCGTCCCATCCGGTTTTGAAGCGGTTGCGAGTCGACTGATCGCTTCCCGTGCCCGATCGAGATTGCTTGACAACCGCCGGGCGGCCGGGTACGGTGAACCTCATAGTTCTGTAACATTCCAAAGGGGGTAGAAATGAAAAGGACGGCAGTACTTATCGCTGTTCTGACTGTGCTCGCTGTGCTGCTCGTAGGCTGCGGCCCGGCCGAAGAAGAGGCCGCCGAATCCGAGGAGCAGGAGACCGAGTTCCGTATCGGCATTGTCTTCGACGTCGGTGGACGCGGGGATAACTCGTTCAATGACTCCGCGTACCGCGGTCTGGTGCAGGTAGCCGAGGAGTACAACGGCTACATCGCCGACGACCCGGACGACGTCGATTTCGGTAACCGGATCGAGATGAAGTACCTCGAACCGCGCGAGGGCGGCCAGGACCGCGAGCAGCTGATGCGCGTGATGGCCGAGGACGGCTACGGGCTCATCTTCGGCGTCGGCTTTGCCTTTACCGATGTTATCGAGAAGGTGGCCGCCGACTTCCCTGAGACGCACTTCGGCCTCATCGACGGATTCGTTCCCGAGCTCGATGAGGAATCGAATATCACCGCCATTTCTTTCGCCGAACACGAGGGCTCCTTCCTCGTCGGCGCGCTGGCTGGTATGTTCATCGATGACATGGATGTCGAGAATCCGGAGATCGGCTACATCGGCGGTATGGACATTCCGCTCATCCATAAGTTCCACGCCGGCTACATGGCGGGTGCGATGTACGTCAACGAGAGCCTGCGTGAGGACGGTATGACGATGGCTCAGTACATCGGCCAGGACCCGACTGCATTCAGCGATCCTCAGACGGCCAACAGCATCGCCCTCGACATGTATCGAGACGGTGCGGAGATCATCTACCACGCAGCCGGCGCCTCCGGCTCGGGCCTCTTCAACGCAGCCGCCGAGCAGGATAAGTGGGCCATCGGTGTCGACTCCGATCAAGGCCTGATCCTCGCGGAGTCGGACTCGGCGGAAGACCGCGCGATCGCCGAGCACATCCTCACCTCAATGCTGAAGCGCGTCGACACCTCGGTGTTCCTGCTCTCGCAGGCCTACATCGAGAACGGCGGTGAGGTATCCGGCGGATACAGCACCTATGGTCTCGACGACGAGGGCGTGGGCTACGCGGTAAACGAGTACAACGAAGAGCTGGTTTCCCCGTATCAGGACGAGCTCGAGAGCATCAAGCAGCAGATCGTCGACGGCGAGATCAGCGTGCCCGATCACGACGACAAGCTCGCAGACTGGGCGAACGAGACCTTCTAAGGCGCGTACGCACAAAGAAAACTCGATTGGCGGGGCCCGTCCGGGCCCCGCATGATTTCCGCCAACAAGAGGGGAGGCGCATGGCGCTGCTTCGTATGGACGGGATCACCAAGGTGTTCCCGGGCGTGGTGGCAAACGATTCGATCTCGTTCGACCTTCAGCGAGGCGAGATACACGCGCTCGTCGGTGAGAACGGGGCCGGGAAGACCACCCTGATGAAGATCCTCTACGGACTCTACAGTCCGGACGGAGGTGACATCTACATCCGGGACGAGCAGGTCCGGATCCACAACCCCAAGGACGCCATCAAGAAGGGCGTCGGCATGGTGCACCAGCACTTCATGCTCGTCCGTCCCTTTACCGTTACCGAGAACATCATACTCGGGGAGGAGAACACCGAGCTCGCCGAGGCGGAGCTTGAGAATCCGTCCATCCCGAGGCGTATCCTCAACCGGTTTCGCCGTCTTCTGGCGCTCGATACCGCCGGACCGATGAAACGAATCTCCGATCTGATGGAGAAGAACCGAATCCGAGTGGACCAGAGGGCCCGCGTCGAGGATCTGCCGGTTGGTCTCCAACAGCGCGTCGAGATTCTGAAGGTGCTCTA